>NZ_DHXT01000116.1 GCF_002413825.1 Rhodoferax sp. UBA5149 | reverse complement strand
TCGGCACTCTTGGCCACATCGGTGGAATTCTTCAGGTCCTCGGCCAGTTCCGACATGGCTTGCGTCGCCTGCTCGGACTCGGCCAGTGCCTGGGACTGCTCCTGGACGGTCTTGGCCGTCTCCTCGGCGGCGGCGGATTGCTCCACGGCGGCGGCGGCAATTTCTTCCGAGCCCTTGAGCGCCTGCTGGGCGGCGGTGTCGGACTGCTTGGCGCCCGTGGCGATTTCCGTGATGCCGCGCACCACTTCGATCACGTCCGTGCGAATCGCCTCAAGCTGCAGGGTGATGACCTTGCCTTTCTCGACTTCCCCTTCGATGGCCTTGGCCGAGGTATTGATGCCGTCGGCAATGGCCTTGACATCCTGCTGGATTTGGCCTACCAGGTCCTGAATCTGCTTGGCGCTCTTTTCCGAGGTTTCAGCCAGCGTGCGCACCTCGTCGGCCACCACGGCAAAACCCTTGCCGTGCTTGCCGGCGCGGGCGGCCTCAATGGCAGCGTTCAGGGCCAGCAGATTGGTCTGGTCGGCAATGCGCGCCACCGCCTTGACGATGTCGCCGATGTTGGCGGCTTGTTTTTCCAGCTCCACCACCATTGCCACCGAGGCAATCTGGCGTTGCCCGGCCACGGCGACGTTGGTAATGAGGCTGGCGACATCCGCAGAAGTTTTGGCGACCAGGGTCTGAGAGACCTCCGCCTTGGTCTGGCTGATGTCCGCATTGCGCAACTGGAGGGCGATGGCGCCGATGACTTGCTTGAAGGCGGTCATCGATTCCTGCGCCGCGCCGGAAGCCACTTCGGCGCCGGAGGCGATCTGGTCTGCAGCGCGCTTCAATAACTCGGCGGCGGAGGCCGCCTCGTTGATGCCGGAAGACAACTGCCCCGTGGCGGCGGCGATGCGCTCCGCCGCCTGCTGCTGCTTGCCGAGCGTCCGCGCCCTCTTGCGCTGCACCTCTGCGTCGCGAGCGGACGCGGCGCTGGGTTTGCCGCTTTCACCTTCAAACGGGGCGGCGACTTTTGCAGTGAATTTCTTGACGATAGCCATGGAGTTTTTCCTTGAGGGTTAAGTTACGAACGGTGAACGGGATGAGAAGCGTTGAGAGGGTGTGCAACCAGTCAGCGCGGATGAGCGCTGCTCTGTCTGATGCTTAGAGATATTCTTCGCAAACGGAAGTTACCTCATCGGAAGAAGCGTGTCAATCGATTTAATCGAATTTGACGTTTTAACTTAAAAAATCGTTAAAAACGATTTAAATCACAAAATATCAAGGCTTCTTTTCCGCAAGTTCCTCAGCCACCGCCTTGATCAACTCATGGGCCGGCACTGGCTTGGTGAAGTGGCGGAGGATCCCATGCCGAAGCAGTTCCGACCAGTCAATGCCATCGCTATGCCCAGTGCATAGAAGGATCGGCAGATTGGGCCTCAAGCTGTGCAGGCGCCCAGCCAGCGCAACACCACTCAAACCAGGCATGGTTTGGTCTGTAATGAGTAAATCGACGTCATTTTTTTCAATTTCAAATGCTGCCAACACTTGAAACGGTTCATTGAACAGTCTTACGCTGTAGCCAGAATCTTTAAGTAGCTCATCCAAATAGCGTGCCACGGCGGGTTCATCGTCAACCACCCAAATGCGTTGACCCCAGCCCGCTTGAACTTTAAGGTGGTCTTGCTGCGGACTTGGCGCGCTTTCGTTAGGCAATGCAATGGAAAACAGCAACTGGAACCGGCTTCCTCGACCTGGCTGGGATTCGACCACGACATGCCCACCGGAGCGCTGCAAAATACCTTGCACCATGGACAATCCCAGCCCCGTTCCCTTGCCAACATCTTTCGTTGTGAAGAACGGATCGAACAAACGTGGCATATGTTCCGGCGCTATGCCGCTACCGTTGTCAGATACTTCAAGTGCAAGATAGGTGCCAAACAGACGTTGGAGGCAGTCCGCACAAATCTGACCATTCATCTCGACTCGATGCAAACGAATCTCGATGATGCCGTGCCCGTCGATGGCATCACGCGCGTTAATGATGAGATTGACCAGCATCTGATTCAGCTCACCAGGGTCCATGCGAATATGCAGCTTATCGTCGATGCGACTCTTGAGTTCAATGCTTGAGGATATCGACGGCCGCATCATGGCCAAAACTTCTTCTATCACAGCAGCGGGAGAAATAACGTCAACATTTGCGCTCGGCTGCGTGCGCGCGAAAGTGAGCATCTTGGCGATCAGGTCACGGGCTCGCTCACTGGCCGTAATAACCTCGCGCAAGTAGCTTGCCAGCTTGCTTTGCTTGTCTGGCACAAACCGGTCTAGCGCCAGATTGCTGTACCCCAAAATGGCCGCCAGGATGTTGTTGAAGTCATGCGCGATACCGCCCGTCAGTTGCCCCAGCGCCTGTATCTTCTGCGACAGTTGCAATTGCCGTTCAAGATCTTGCTTGAGTGCAGCAGCTTGCACACGTTCGGACCGGTCACGCAAAAAAACATAGAAATGCTTTGTTTCAGGATCGTAGGTTGCTGAAATATCAACCGCGAATTCGTGTCCTTGCTTGTGCCGATGGAGGCTTTCAAATTGATCGTATCCCTGCTGGGCTATTTTTTGCATGTGCGCCTGGATTTCCTCTGGACGCTCAACCGCTCTCAGCTGGCTGATGTGCAGGGTCAGCAGTTCTTCAACCGTGTAGCCGGACATCCTTGCATAGGCATCATTGACTTCCAGCAATCGGCGGGAGGCGTCGACGATCCAGAAACCGTCAATGGCCGTATCAAGTACGCGTTTATAGCGTAATTGCGCTTTTGTACTATCTGTCACATTCTCTGCGACGGAGACATAACCTTCAATCACGCCTTCTTCATTGCGCAGAGGCGTCACGGTCCGATCCATGAGGATGTTGTTGCCCTGATCATCCTTGAGGTGAACCAATCCCCGCCAGATTTTGCCGGCTTGGACCGTGGCACGAATGTTCCCGGCCACCTGCGGGTCGGGTGTGATGGGCGCAGAAAACAGGGAAAGCCTGTTTTCGAATTCCGAAGATTGAACGGCCAACTTCGCATAAGAGGCCGCATTTCTCCAGCGCACTTCACCTTGGAGGTCGGTCACGAGAATCGGCGTGGCCGTCGATTCCAATGCCAGTGACTGGATGCGCAATTTCGCATTGACTTTCAGGAGGGTTTGCTTCTGAGCGGCGAGCTGCTGATAGGGCTTGCGCACACTGACCACTAACAAGGCCCGATAAATGAGGCCGTAGCATGCGATTTTGTACAAATGGCCGAGGAAATTATGGGCGTCATTGACAATTTCATACTGCGTCAGGAACAGCTCGCCCAATGCCGCTACAGACGCGGCTCCGAATATCAAGGGCAGGACCTCATCATCTGACCGTCGTGCGAGCCGGTAGTAGCGCCAAGCCGACAGAGCCAGGAGCCCCATAATCAGCCTCTCAAATCCGACTTTTAATGGGGTCAAGCCAATGTTTTCAATGTAGAAGACCGGCAGGCCAGCTTCATGAAAAATCACCCCCCACATCACCACTAAATTGACCAGGGTGAATGCGGCAAGAGTGCCATAGCGGGCCCACGCTGATGGTGGCTGCAATTGAGGATAAAAACTGACACCCAATAGGCTGCCCGCAACAAGCAGACGGGCGACCAGCCAGAATGCGATACCTTTTCCAAAACCAGAGGGTGTAATCAGGTCAGGCATGCCTTTGAATGACAAGGCATGTGCAAAATCCAGCCAACCGGCAGCAAAGAGGGCTATGGCGATGAACAGCAAAGAGGCGGAGACCTCTTTTTTTGGTGCATTCCACACCGTTGCAAAAATAAGGAAAGCAGTAGCTATTGAAACGAACTCCAGCAGCGTATGCAGTGGAAGGTAATGCTTGGGCGAGATATGCAGGTTCTGCAACGGCAGCATCATGGCCAGAAATGCCAAGACTGCCAATACAGCGACAAGCAAGACCTGCTGATGCAGCAGACGCCTGCTACCCGCAACGGCTTGCAGGGTAAGTTTCACTTGGTTCATTTCATACCTATCCAGAGAGTGACACACCGGCAACGCCTGTCGACTACGGAGTCACAACCAGCGATGCGGCTAGGCCAACGATCCAAGGACGATCCCTGCCGCTTACGTATGTTTATCCTTTTGCATCTGTCGCCGCCGAGCCTTACCCGCGCGCAGCGTTGAAACTACAGGGCAGAGTAGGTACAAAAGCTGGTGCGGTCGGTGCGCTGTAGTACATAGTGCAATGGTGCTTGCCAGACGCCTCCACAAGTTGCGGCTGGCTTGGTTCGTCCCGACCGAGTCCGGATCGGCGTGGATTGGCCGGTCTAGGTGGATGAGTTCGTATTTCCGTTTCAATCGCCGGTTTCACCCAATGACTGTCTTATCGGTATGGGTCCGGCCAATCTATCTTGAGTGGAGGCTGATTCCAAGATGTGGTCCCAGTCCAGCGCGCCGGTGCTTCGAATCTCGCCGAAGAGGCTCAATCCAAGATCGTCGTGCGAAGCAAGGGGGACATTGAGATCTTCAGGATGGTTTTTGACAATCCCGAGAAAGATGGCTGTCAACGCCGGATCGCGCCAGCCACGTGCCGCTTCAGCCTCAAGCACCTCAATCACCTGCTGGCGTTCCATCGCATGCTTGTAGGGACGCGCGTGGGCCAAGGCATCGTGAATATCAACAATCTGAAAAACCCGGGCCAGCAGAGGAATTTCTTCACCTCGCAGTCCATCGGGGTAGCCGCTGCCGTCCCATTTTTCATGGTGGTGGCGAATGATCGGGACCGTCAAACGCATGCTCTTGAGTCCCCCCACGAGCCGTGCGCCGATATCCACATGCTGACGCATGATGACCCACTCTGCATCGGTCAACTGACCCGGCTTGAGCAGGATGCTGTCAGGAATGCCCAGTTTTCCGATGTCATGCAGAACACCACCGCGCCGCAGCGCCATCAGTTCATCGGCGCCCAGCCCCAGTGCTTTGCCCAACACCACGCCATTGTGTGAAAGGCGGGAACAGTGGTCGCCGGTGTTGCCGTCTTTGGCTTCCACCATTCTGGCCAGCGCGAAAAGCATGGATTCGGCGCTGTCAAACTGGTCGGTCCGTCGCTTGTGACTCACCGCGGCATCCAGCCGGGCCAGAAGTTCGCTCGGCTGGTACGGCTTGCGAATAAAGTCACTGGCACCGGCAGACAAGCTGAGGGTGAGATTGTCGATATCACCACTCACGGTCACCATCAGTATGGGTAATATGCCCAAACCCAATTCCCCCCGGATACGCCGACAGACCTCATCACCATCCATGCCAGGCATTTGCTTATCAAGCAGCACGCAATCGAAGCTGCGTGAGCGCAAAGCGGCCAGTGCCTCCCTGCCCGATCTGGCCTCGGAGACAGCGTATTTGGATGAGTCAAGAATTTCCCGTTCCAAAGCGCGATGAACTGGATCATCGTCGACGATCAGGACCTGGTAGGGATAGCCGTTGAGGTACGGCGGCAGAACTTGCTGTTCCATGTTGTTCACTCGCTCTCTTCCAAATCTCTAGTCTTCAAGACCCATCAGTTTGAGTAACCGGGCCGTGTCAATCGGCTTGGAAAAACAGCATTCGGCACCGGCTGCAAGCAGTTCAGCCTCATTTTCCGGACTGAGATGCCCGCTCATTGCGATCACACGCACGTTTGCCAGCCCAGGGATCTGCTTGATTTGGCGGCAAACTTCGGTACCCTTGATGCCCGGCATCATGAGGTCCAGCAGGACGACATCAGGAGAAAAAGTATGGACCTTGCGCCCAGCATCGAAGCCGTCATAGGCGGTCTCCACAACCGTCTGATGCTCCCCACCTTCGAGCAACTCCCTCAGAAAACCGACAATCGCTCGGTCGTCATCCACGACAAGAACCCTCAGAGGCCCCTTGTTGCCAACCGGATTCCATTGGCGAGCAAAGCGCTCGACTTCTTCATGACGAAACCTGCGATGTCCTCCGGGCGTGACTTCGGCCTGCAACAAGCCTTTTTGTGCCCAGCCGCGAACGGTGACCGGAGAGACCATCATCCATTGAGCAACTTCGTTGGGCGTGAGATACGGCTTGTTTTTGAATTCTTCGGTCATGACTTGAACACAATTCGATTGAAGTTTCGTTTTAAGCGATTATGTTAGTTTAATCGATATTTTCGACGCATTGATTGCGGCAGCACTGACCGCTCATCAGCGTCGACCAAATCCGCACGGCACCGGAACTGCATTTCAGCCGCTGCGCAGCGGTTTGAGCAAGTCCGACAGCCCGTTGTGGTCGATCTCGTGCATTAGAGCCAGCAGCCGCCCTATTTCGCCTTTGGGAACGCCCTCGCGCGCAAACCAGTTGAGGTAGTCGCCCGGCAAATCAGCAATGATCCGCCCCTTGTATTTGCCGAAGGGCATGCTGCGGGTCACCAGCAGTTGCAGGTCCTCGGGGTTCATCTCAACCGCCCGCCCGCTTGACGACAAA
>NZ_DHXT01000103.1:21729-28479 GCF_002413825.1 Rhodoferax sp. UBA5149 | reverse complement strand
CAAAAATTTGGTGGCCGAGTGGTACACCAGATCCGCACCGTGGTCGAATGGTTTGATGAGCCAGGGCGAGGTGAGCGTGGAGTCCACAAGCAGCGGCACGCCGGCTTCATGGGCGATGGTCGATACCGTGGCGATGTCCAGCACCTCCAGACCGGGGTTGCCCACCGTTTCGCCAAAAAACAACTTGGTGTTGGGACGCACGGCGGCACGCCAGCCGTCAATGTCGCCCGGTTTGACGAAGGTCGTCTCGATGCCGAACCGGCGCAGCGTGTAATGCAGCAGGTTTTGCGAGCCGCCATACAGCGCGGTGGAGGCCACGATGTGCGAGCCCGCGCCCATTAAGGTGGCCACGCTCAGGTGCAGCGCCGCCTGGCCGCTGGCGGTGCTGATGGCGCCAATGCCGCCCTCCAGCGCCGACACCCGTTGTTCCAGCACCGCATTGGTCGGGTTGCTGATGCGCGAGTAGACGTGGCCCGCGCGCTCCAGGTTGAACAGCGCGGCGGCGTGGTCGCTGGACTCGAAGACGAAGGAGGTGGTGAGATGGATCGGCACCGCGCGTGCGCCGGTGGCGGGGTCGGGTGCGGCACCAGCGTGCAGTGCCAATGTGTCAAAACCGGGGTCGGAGTAGCCGGGCATGGGTTTCCTTCATTTTTGCGGGGCAGGCTTTCTGCGCTGTCCTTGACGGATAGGGGGTGAGAATCGGCTTATTGTGGGCTATATTTCGTTCACAAAAGGTCACAGCGGGTCATTCACATGTCACGAGGAGAAATTTATGAAAGTCAGCGATATTTTGCGCGTCAAGGGCGCCACCCTTTATACGGTTACACCGGACGAGCCGCTGGCGCCGGCGCTGGCGCTGATGGCCGAAAGAGACATCGGCTCGCTGGTCATCATGGCGCACGGCGAACTGGTTGGCATGCTGACCTTTCGCGAGGTCATCCAGACCCTGGTGAAAAATGGCGGCAGCATTGGCGCCACCATGGTTCGCACCGCCATGGACGATGCGCCGTTGACCTGCACCACCGAGACCGATCTGGATGAAGTGCGCCGCATGATGCTGGAGCGCCACGCCCGCTACATGCCCGTCATGGACAGCAACATGCTGATGGGCGTCATCAGTTTCTACGACGTCGCCAAGGCCGTAGTGGACAGCCAGAATTTTGAAAACAAAATGCTCAAGGCCTACATCCGCGACTGGCCCGAAGAAGGCGCGCCAGCTACCGGAGCTTGAGTTGGTGGCTGCTCTGGGATAATCTGTCCCCATGAGCGGCAACACCTTCGGAAACTTATTCGCAGTCACCAATTTTGGTGAATCCCACGGCCCGGCCATTGGCTGCGTGATTGACGGCTGTCCGCCGGGCATGCGCTTGAGCGAGGCCGACATCCAGCCCGATCTGGACCGCCGTCGTCCCGGCACCAGCCGCTTTGTCACGCAGCGCAATGAGCCGGACACGGTGGAAATCCTCTCCGGCGTCTACGAAGGCCAAACCACCGGCACGCCGATTTGCCTGTTGATCAAGAACACCGACCAGCGCAGCAAGGATTACGGCAACATCCTGGAGTCGTTTCGCCCGGGGCACGCCGATTACACCTATTTCCAAAAATACGGCATTCGCGACCCGCGCGGTGGCGGTCGCTCGTCCGCCCGTCTGACGGCGCCCATGGTGGCGGCTGGCGCCGTGGCCAAGAAATGGCTATTCGAACGCTATGGGACCGTGTTTCGTGGCTGCATGACGCAGGTGGGCGAGCTGCCCATCGGTTTTGAGTCGTGGAATTTTGTGCCCGACAATGCATTTTTTGCGCCGGTCGCTGACGTGTCTGCATTGGAAACCTACATGGATGCGCTGCGCAAGGCGGGTGACTCCTGCGGGGCCCGCATTCGCGTCTCGGCCGCCAACGTGCCGGTCGGTCTGGGTGAACCCCTGTTTGACAAAATGGACTCCGACATTGCCTACGCCATGATGGGCATCAATGCCGTCAAGGGCGTGGAAATTGGCGCCGGTTTTGCCAGCGTCACGCAGCGTGGCAGCACGCATGGCGATTCGCTCTCGCCGCAGGGTTTCAGGTCCAATAATGCCGGCGGCGTGCTGGGCGGCATCACCACCGGGCAAGACCTGGAGGTGTCGATTGTGGTCAAGCCCACCAGTTCCATCATCACGCCACGCGAGTCGATTGACGTGGCGGGCCAGTCCACCGAGGTCATCACCAAAGGCCGACATGACCCCTGTGTCGGCATTCGCGCCACACCGATTGCCGAGGCCATGCTGGCGCTGGTCGTGATCGAGCATGCGCTGCGGCAGCGGGCCCAGTGCGGCGATGTGACGGTGGGCCTGAAACCCATCAACGCGTCAGCTTAGGGCTTGCCTTCAAGGTTTGGCGTCTACCGCATCCAACCACTTCTGCCAGGGGCTGAAACCGGTGATCAGCGCACTGGCCAGCAGCACCAGGGCACCCCCGGCATAAATGCCGGTGCCGAGTTGTTCACCCAGAAACAAATGCCCCCAGGTCACGCCAAACACCGGGATCATGAAGATCGGGCTCATGGCGGCCACCGGTGACACGTGCACCATGATGCGAATGTGCAGCCAGTAAGCCAGGCCGGACGTCACCACACCCATGACCGCCACGGCCGCCAGCGCGCCCGGCGTGAACTGCGCTTGCGGCCAGCTCCAGACCGCACCCGGCAACAGCATCAATAGAGACACGGCATGAATGCCAGCGGCAATTTCCAGCGGTTGCATGCGGCCGATGGCACGCTTCATCAGCGGGGTCGAAATACCGTAACAGGCTGACCCGGCGATGCAGGCCAGCGCCGCCAGAATGACTGGGCGGGAAGGCGCGACCGGCCCGAGCCCAACGATTAGCGCCACGCCCGCAAACCCGCAGGCACAGCCGGCCAGCTTGCGCAGGGTCAGGGTATCTTCCTTTAGCCAGGCAGCGGCAAAAATGCCAAACACTACCGCCGTCGAGTTGAGCAAGGCGCTGTAACCGGCAGGCAGTTGCAACGCCGCCCAGGCAAACAGCGAAAATGGAAGTGCCACGGAGAGCGTGCCCAGCAAGAGCAGCTCGCGCCAGTGCTTGAGCGGCCAATGGTGACGCATGACGCGCATCAGAGCCGCCAGCGTGAGCGTGGCCACGCCAATGCGAAGTGCCGCCAGCACATTGGGCCCCAACAAGGGACTGGCAATGCGGATCAGCATAAAAGAGGCGCCCCACAGGGCGGACAGCGCAATCAGCTGCGCAAAATATTTGGTTTTCACGGGTGAGCCATTGTGCTGTAAACGCCAGTTTTTCCGGGTCTCGCTGGCGTCTATGTCATGCGCAAACGACTCACCGTTTGCCGACTGCGCAATGCAGCCCCGCGCCTCGCGGCGCGCTCAGGGTTTCAAGGGCGGCTCATCTGGCAGGAGGTCGGCTGCGCGCTCACATACGAATCCCAGACCACCTCAGAGCGGAAGCCGTAGCCCGTATTCTCGGCGTCGTATTTCACGCCCTTGCTGCCCTGCTTGGCCCAGATACCGAGAAACAGCGGTGCCAGCAACTGGTGATCGGTCTTTCGCATTTCGACTTCACCCACCGGGCTTTTGTACTTCATCCCCTCCAGCGCATACGCCACCTTCTTCGGCTCGGTCGACTTGGCCTGCTGCATCGCAGCCGCCAGCATGTTCATGCTGTTCCAGTGCGCTGCATAAATGAAGTCTTCGTTGAATTTCTTCTTGTAGGCGACATAGATTTTTTCCAGTTCCGGGGTTGGCGCGTTGTGGCCCCAGTTCCAGATCACACCGACCTTTTCTGCACCCCAGGAGCCCATCTGCGCCGGCGTGCCCGGGTTGTTGGCGTTCAAGGTGAAGAAGTTGATATTGAGGCCATACTCCTTGGCCGCCTTGAACAGCAAGGTCAGGTCGCTGCCCCAGTTGGAGGTGATCACGGTATCAGCCCCGGAGGCACGGATTTTGGCAACATAGGGGGCGAAGTCGCGCACCTGGGCGATGGGCACGAAGTCGTCACCCACAATTTTCACATCGGGCCGTTTGCGGGCCAGGTAGGCACGGGATGCCTTGGACACCTGCTGTCCATGGGTGTAATCCTGATTCAGGAGGTAGACCTTTTTCACGTCCGGGCGTTTGGTCAGGTAGGTGGTCAAGGCCTCGATATTCATTTCGCTGGACGGGTAGAAGCGGAAGTGCCAAAAGTTGCAACGGTCATTGGTCAACCCTGGATCCATCGCCGCGTAGTTGAGGAAGACGGTGGCCTTGGCCGGCTCACGTTCAGCCAGCTTCGTGATGGCATCCGACAGCGCGAACGCCACTCCGGAGCCGCCGCCCTGCGTGATGTAGTGGATGCCTTGGTCGACGGCCGCCTTCAGCGCGGTGGTGCTTTCTTGTGGCGAGCCCTTGCCATCAAACGGCACTACTTCGAACTTCGGATCCGATGCCCGGCTTTTGGCGTTGAGCTGGGCCACGACTTCTCGTAACTGGTTCAGCGAGGTTTTTCCGGCGTTCGCAAACGGACCCGACAGGACCTCAATAAAGCCAATCTTGACGACTTCGGCGTGGAGCATGGGGACGCACGCGAACAAGGCCGCGCCTGCCAGCAATGATCGGGTGATAAAAGATTTGGGCATGATTTTCCGTAACTCCTGGTTGATAGGGTGTTCAAGTTCAAAGCGCGAGAATGAGGGCTGCACGGGACCTTGTCAACTAAGTGGAGTCACCTTGGTTGCATTTCCCCGATGCGAGCGAACGCACGACAGCACCGATAATTAGCCCCAGTCACTGGGGAAAATATTTACTATGCGAACACCTGAACTGCTGGCGCCGGCGGGTTCTTTGACCATGCTGGAGACGGCCTTCGCCTTTGGCGCCACGGCGGTTTATGCCGGCCAGCCGCGCTATTCGCTGCGCGTGCGCAACAACGATTTTGGCAATATCGAGGTACTCAAGCAAGGCATTGACCGCGCGCACGTGCTGGGCAACAAGTTCTTTTTGGTGTCCAACATTTTCCCGCACGACAACAAGATCAAGAGCTATGTGCAGAACATGGCGCCGGTGATTGCCTTGCAGCCCGACGCCATGATCATGTCCGACCCCGGTCTCATCATGATGGTGCGCGAGACCTGGCCCGAGATGGAAATTCACCTCTCGGTTCAGGCCAACACGGTCAATTCCGCCGCCGTGCGCTTCTGGAAAAGTGTCGGCGTGAGCCGGGTGATTCTGTCGCGCGAGCTCTCGCTGGACCAGGTGGCGCAGATCCGCCAGGAGTGCCCGGACACCGAGCTCGAAGTGTTTGTGCACGGCGCACTGTGCATCGCCTATTCGGGGCGTTGCCTGCTGTCGGGTTATTTCAACCACCGCGACGCGAACCAGGGCAGTTGCACCAACTCCTGCCGTTGGGACTACAAGACCCTGCCCGGCGTGGTAGATGCGTCGGGCGATATTCTGGCGCCGCAGGTGGCTGCCGAACGTGAACGCCAGGACGAACGCGCCGAGGTCTACGTGATGGAGGAAAGCCAGCGCCCCGGCAGCTACATGCCGATTGAAGAGGATGAGCACGGCACTTACGTCATGAACT
The DNA here is from genome assembly GCF_002413825.1 of Rhodoferax sp. UBA5149. Taxonomy (GTDB): domain Bacteria; phylum Pseudomonadota; class Gammaproteobacteria; order Burkholderiales; family Burkholderiaceae_C; genus Rhodoferax. Next base: position 22,908 of record NZ_DHXT01000103.1, on the reverse strand, counting down.
CCAAGGACTTGCGCGCCATCGAGCACGTCAAGCGCCTGGTGGAAATCGGCGTCGATTCGCTCAAGATCGAGGGCCGCACCAAGAGCCCCTATTACGTGGCGCGCACCGCACAGACCTACCGCCAGGCAATTGACGACGCCGTGGCGGGGCGCGAGCTCGATCCGGCCTTGCTGGGGCAGCTCGAAGGTCTGGCCAATCGGGGCTATACCTCCGGCTTTTTCCAGCGCCACACGCCAGAGTCCACCCAGAATTACCTGCGCGGCTTTTCCGAATCCGGGCGCAGCCTGTATGTGGGTGATGTAGTGTCGTTTGACGCAGCGCGCGGGTTGGCTGAAGTGACGGTGAAGAATCGTTTTTCGGTGGGCGACTGGCTGGAGATTATTCACCCCGGCGGCAATCACAATGTTCAGATCACGCGCATGGAGAACGCCGAGGCGCAGCCCATGACCGTGGCGCCGGGCAGCGGCCACATCGTCTGGCTGCCGCTGCCTGCCAGTGCGGTGGGGGCCTTTGTGGCGCGCTACGTGGCTGAGCCAGAATTTGAACGCGCGCTCAATCAGGCGCCTGCCTGAAGGACTTCTCCGTGGCTGAACCTGCTTCTGCGCCGCTGCTGGAAATCAACGAGGCCGAGGTTGAGATTGCGGCCATCCGCGCGCAAGGAGCGGGCGGGCAAAACGTCAACAAGGTGTCCAGCGCGATTCATTTGCGTTTCGACGTTCACGCCTCATCGTTGCCCGAAGACGTCAAGGAGCGGCTGCTGGCGCTGCATGACAGCCGCATCACCAAGGCCGGTGTGCTGGTCCTCAAGGCGCAGCAGCACCGCACGCAGGAGATGAACCGGCTGGATGCTTTCTTGCGCCTGCATGAACTGGTGAACAGTGTGGCGCGGCCCCCCAAGACCCGGCGTGCCACCAAGCCCAGCTATGGCTCGAAGCAAAGGCTGCGTGTGGCCAAAAGCCAGCGTTCAGAGACCAAGGCCTTGCGCGGCCGGGTTAACGAGTGATCCGGTAGCCATCCCGGAGTTGAGCCGCGTCAAAGAAAAATGCGGCCTCGGGTGTCAGTATTGCGGACGCAAACCCAAGGAGTGAAGCATGGCTGCTCAACAAATTGTTCTCATTCAGGGCCACCCTGATGCGGTCACCCGTCATCTAGGCCATGCGCTGGAAGATGCGTATGCGC
>NZ_DHXT01000103.1:18306-21502 GCF_002413825.1 Rhodoferax sp. UBA5149 | reverse complement strand
TGGGCCCAACATATCGTGTTGTTCTTCCCGCTCTGGCTGGGCGACATGCCCGCCATGTTGAAAGGTTTTCTGGAACAAGTGGCCCGTCCGGGCTTCGCGTTTACGCAGGACGCGGCCAACCCGTTTGGACAGAAGAAACTCACAGGTCGCTCGGCCCGTGTGGTGGTCACCATGGGCGATGTCGGCGTTCAGAAGTGGCAGGAAAAAATGCGCAAGCTGGGAGCCACTGCGCAATAGAAGGGTCAGAATCCTGCCAGGGCGATCAGGCCGCTATTCTCTTGGCCGAATACATGGCCAAATCAGCGCGGTGCGTCAGGGTTTCGACGGAATCTTCTGATTGCGCCTGCGCAAAGCCGACGCTGATGGTGACCTGCAGCCCGTCTTGAATACTGGCCCAGTTGTGGTTTTTCACCGCGGCACGGATGCGTTCGCAGACCTGTTCCACATGCGTTGCGTCCGCCTGCCCGAAGGCCAGCACAAACTCGTCCCCGGCCAGGCGAGCCGGCATGTCGCCCTCACGCAGGTGCGACTTGAGAATCTGCGCAATGTGTTGCAGAACCTGGTCCCCGACTTGATGGGAGAACCGGTCGTTCACCTGCTTGAACTGGTCGATGTCAATCAAGGCCACAAAGGCAGGACGTCCCCGTGCCAGGCCTTGACTCAGCAGCTCGGGAACCATCTCCGTGAATCGCCGACGGTTGGCAAGACCCGTCAACGGGTCCTCGAAAGAGAGTTTCTCCAGTGTCCTCGACGAGGCTTCCATGCGTTGCAGGTCTTCGTGATTCTTGCGAACCTTGAGTTGCCACGCGACCACCGATTCGCGGCTTTTAAGGAAATCGTTGCGCAAGCCCTGCTTGCGAACTCTCAATGTCTTGAGTTCGTCCTTCGCGCGTTTACCGTATCCCTGTTCGGCCAATATCTGGGAAGCGAGCAAATGCCCAATGGCGACCATCGGTTCGTGCTCCGCTTCAACGGCCATTTCAATCATCTTGCGGATTCGTTGCTCGGCGATCTCCCAATCTTTTGCGGCCCAGGCAATTTCTGCACGCAGCCACAACTCCAGAATGGCGAGCGAGCTGTTCCATGGGGAGCGAGCCGCCCAGGCTGAACACATTTCGACGTCGGCCAATGCTTCGTTCAGTCGCCCCCGCCAGCAGTTTTCAACGCCCGCCGCCAACAGCCACACGGCCTGGCTGACAATATAGTCACCTTGCGGCAGCCCCGCCAAGGGGTCCGCGCCCACCGGGAATTTATGGACGCCACGCAGTGCCTGCAAGCGTCCAAGGCCGGGGAGTTGTCCCGTGTAATAGCGCTCGCCAAAGAGTCTGCAGACTTCCATGTTGAGCTGGTTGAACCAGGGTAACCAGGCCTCGGAAGGGAGGCCCCCATCCTCCAGGGTCTTGATGGCGGTGGTGAAGGCTTCATCCGCCTTGTCATAGTTGCGGTCATGGGCATACGCAATACCGAGGTAGTTATAGGAAAGCGCCAGTGCGGGACCGGGGGGCAAACGCTCGGTCAGGCGCAGGCTCAGTAAAGCGGCTTCAACCGCCTCTTCACTGCGCCCCAGAACGCTGTAGGTATGCGACACGATCATGAGGGCCTCGGATTCGCCCGCCACATCGCCGACCAGCTGAAACAAAAATGCGGCACGCTGGCTGGTTTCGTTGGACTTTCTGAAGTGCGAGACGACCCGGTCACCGCTGGCCAGACACAGCAGTGCCCGGGCTTCCAGGTGAACGTCCTGTCTTTCCCGTGCCGCCCGTATGACCGATTTGGCCAGTGCCTGGCAGGCGAGGGCGTCGCCGCCGCGCAGCTTGGCGCGGGCCTGCTCCAGCAATAAATCAAAATTGCCCCCCGGCAATTCATGGACAACGTTTTTCATGAATCCAATCCGCTTGTCCGGAATCCCTTCTATGAGGTATTTGCTCCGGGTTTTGTAACTTGTAACCCAACGCCGTGCAGGCGAAATAAGCGCAGACAAAGCCACCGATGATTGATTTTTGTCGCCCGCTCAATGTGCCCCATTGAAAAGGCAACGCGAGAACTACAGAATCGGGGACGCATAGAGAATTTCCCCGAGCAACCCAGCCACCCTTCCAGTCAAAACACCGGGATCGGGTCCGTAGCTTTGCGTCTGCAGCTTCCGCCGCATTTGCCAATGTCAGCAAATGTAACAGGTCGGGGACAAGGATGGTGCTTGATGGTGTTGATCCATGGCTGCCGGGGCAGGGGCCTTGTTGGTGTCGTCAATATACGCTATTTGGCGTGGCGGGTCAGGTACACAGACGAGGTCGCGGTGGCGGTCAGTTCGCCCTTGTCGTTGAACAGTTCGGCCTTCAGATAGCCCACCGTTTTCCCCAGCTTCACGATAGCGCCTACCGCGGTGTACTTGCCGGCGCGGCTGGGCCGGAGAAAGCTCACGTTGATGTCGATCGAGGACGGCGTTGCACGAAATTTCTCGACGGCGATGACCGCATGGGCCATGGCCGCATCCAGCATGGCGGTGACATAACCACCCTGCACCACGTTGATGGAATGGCAGCAGTTCAGCCCGGGCTCGAATTGCATGGACAGCTGGTTTTTCTCGGGGATGAATTCAAGAGCCCGGCCATGGAGCGTCTCTACGCAAGCCGGTTTTTCCTGGTTCATTAACGCGATGATTTCGGTGGGGGTCATGGGTTTGTTAGGGGGTAGTTATTGTTGTGGGCCAGTTTATCTGCATCAACGTGGCCGCTGCACCGCCTTGGGCCGCGGCAGCTGGCGGGTGGCTGGGCATGACCCATAATGCTGCCACATCGGGTCCCTCCGGTGTCGCAGAACAAGCCCTTGGGACATGGGTCTGACGCACCGGGTTTTGTCGATTTGAGAGGTAAGAGATGGCTATCCAGTGGTTTCCGGGTCATATGCATTTGACCAAAAAGGCCATCAGCGAACGTATCAAGAACATTGATGTCGTGATCGAGTTGCTTGACGCGCGCCTGCCGGGGTCGAGTGCCAACCCGATGCTGGCCGAGCTCACGGCGGGCAAGCCGGCGCTCAAGGTGTTGAACAAGCAAGACCTGGCCGACCCGGCGCGCACGGCCCAGTGGCTGGCGCATTACAACAGTCAGCCCGGCACGCGGGCGATCGGGCTGGACGCCAGCGTCACGGCACCGGCCAAGGCGCTGGCCAAAGCCTGCTTCGAGCTGGCGCCCAG
>NZ_DHXT01000103.1:0-18046 GCF_002413825.1 Rhodoferax sp. UBA5149 | reverse complement strand
GCCAAAAGCGGCTACAACCTGGCCGCCAGCGGCGCCATCGGCCGCAACGCATTCAACGAAGAAGAGGTGGCGCTGGAGCTGCTGGATTACCTGAAAACCCATTACGCGGGACTGGTGGCGGCGCGTTTCAAGCTGGAGGGTGTGGCCAGCCTGAGCGACGAAGAACTGCTGGAGGCCATTGGCCGCAAACGCGGCGCCCTGCAAGGGGGCAAACGCGTCAACTTGCAAAAAGCGGCGGAGATCGCGATCTATGATTTTCGGGCGGCGGTGATGGGCCGCATCACGCTGGAGACGCCCGAGGAATTTGCCGAATGGCTGGCCGCCGGACAAAAGCTGGATGCGCAACGTCAGGTCAAGAAAGACGCGATTGAGCTCGATCGCAAGATCCGGTTCAAGAAGATTCCGCGTCCCGATTTGCGGTCTTCCTGAAAGACAGGCGCGGCCTCCGAGGGATCAAATTTTCAGGACGAGGTCCGAACATGGAAAAGCGACGCAGGGAAGCACATAGCCCTCGGCCTTTTCCTCCAGACTCAAGCCTGGCCACTCGATGTCATAACGCACCTGGCCGTGCGCCAGTTGCGCTATGCAGGTGCGGCAAGTTCCGTTGCGACATGAGCTGGGCCAATCGATGCCGCCCTGCTCCAGCGAGGCCAGCAGGGGTTGCGTGGACCAGGCATCAAACTGCAGCCCGTCAGGCTCGACACTGGCGATGAAAAATGGCGGAGTTTCAGTGACGTTCATCTCAACATTATATTTTGTAACAAATAGGCCTCTAGCCCCCGTCAATGCTATTTATGTAGCTATAAAATGTATAGCTAAACGCGATAAGCCGTTGACGCACTTTGGCTCCCAGGCCTCCTGAAATTCTAAAATCACTACCCAATACCGTTTCAAAAGTACTGTTCCATCATGAAAACCATTCTTCCCCTGAGCCTGCTTATTGCCCCCGATAAAAAAGACCCGCAGCCGCTGGTCCTCTACCACGGTCGCAACTGCCCGGACGGTTTTGCGTCGGCCCTGGCGGCCTGGCTCTACTACGAGGGTCGGGCGGAGTTTTTGGGGCTGGACCATGGCGACATCAAGTCGGTGGCTGACCTGCCAGCTCTTGAGGGTCGCGCCGTCTACATTCTCGATTTTTCATTCGCACCCGAACTGCTGCGCAGCATTGAGGAACGCGCCGCCAAGCTGGTCATGCTCGACCACCACAAGAGCGCCGCGGACAAGCTGACCGGCTTTTCCTGCCGTTGCGGCATCGTGCACTTCGACATGAACAAGTCGGGCGCGAGATTGGCCTGGGAGTTCTTCCAGCCCGAGCAAGCGGTGCCCGATCTGGTGCGTTTTGTGGAGGACCGCGACATCTGGACGTGGCAATACCCCGAGAGCGCGGGCTTTCTGGCCGCTTTGGACATGGAACCGTTCGATTTTGAACGCTGGAGAGAGATCGCTGCGTTCGATGCGCTTCAGTTGTCCCTCTACATTGAGCGTGGACGCGCCATGGACGAGAAGTTCAGCAAGCTGGCCGTCGACCTCGCCGAGGGCGCCCAGGCTCTCAGCTTCAATGGCGTGAGCGGACTGATGGTCAATGCGCCCGGCGTTTTTCACAGCCTGATCGGTGACATCCTCTCCAGACAGAGTGGCACTTTTGCGCTGATGTGGAGCGCCGACAAAAGCGGCGTCATCAAGGTCGGGCTGCGCTCGCAGCGCAGCTTCAACTGCATCCCCCTGGCCGAAAGCATGCGCGGTGGCGGTCACGCGCAGGCTTGCGGCTTCAAGATGGGGCTGGAGCGCCTGCCGGCGCTGTTGCGCGGAAGCTTGGATGCCCTGATGCCGGCCTGAATTTACCGGCCCACGCCGAGCTTGTCGCGCCAGCCGGGAAACAGCGTGTCGGCGTCGCCGGGGAAGGACTCAAAGGCGCGGGCAAACTCCCGGTGTTCGCGGGCAAATTCGATCGGGTCGGCCCCTGACTTCCAGCATTCATAGGATTGGCGCAGGGAAATGGCACCGGCGGCCGGGCTGTCGACGTGGCCGTAGGCGCCGCCCCCGGCGGTGTTGATCACGTTGCCGTGGCCCAGGTTCTGGAAGAAGCCGGGCAGGCGCAGCGCGTTCATGCCGCCGGAGATGATGGGCGTGGTGGGCTTGACGCCAAACCATTTCTGGAAATAGATCGGGCCTTGACACTCGTCGCGCTCGATCATGTAGGCGATCACCCGGTCGTCACTTTCGCCTTCCATCTTGCCGTAACCCATGGTGCCGACGTGGATGCCCGAGGCGCCTTGCAGGCGGCTCATCTTGGCCAGCACGAAGGCGGTGTAGCCGCGCTTGGCGGAGGGTGAGGTGATCATGCCGTGACCGGCGCGGTGGTAGTGCAGGTACTGGTTCGGGTACTGGCGCCGGGCCGTGGTGATCATGCCGGGGCCGCCGACGAAGCCATCCACCAGGAAGGCCAGCTTGTCGGCATCCGGGCCGAAGGTCTCCAGCGCGTAGTCGGCGCGGGCCAGCATTTCATAGTGGTCGTCGGCCGTGATGTTCATGGAGAACAGCTTGGGCTGGCCGGTCTCGTCCTGGGCGCGCTTGAGTGCGTCGTACACCAGCGGCAGGGTTTTCTTGATCGGGGCGAACACCTGATTGCCCTGCGGTTCGTCGTTCTTGATGAAGTCGCCACCGAGCCAGAACTGGTAGGCGGCCTGGGCGAATGGCGCCGGACGCAGACCGAGCTTGGGCTTGATGATGGTGCCGGCGATGTAGCCGCCGTTGACCACCGGGCGCCCCAGGATGCGCCACAGGTCCGAGATGTCTTTCGCCGGGCCGTCAAACATCTGGATCACGCGCTCGGGCATGTAAAAGTCGATCATTTTGGCGTGCGCGATGTCGCCCATGCCCTGGTTGTTGCCGATCACCAGGGTCAGGAAGGACACCAGCATGAAGCGGCCATCGGTCATATTGCGATCAAACAGCTCCAGCGGATAGGCGATGCGCAGGTCCTCGGACGCTTCGTCGATGTGATAAACCAAGGCGTCCACGCCCTTGGTGAAATCGTCGGTGGTGGAGACCTCGACGTTGGTGCCGGTGGAGGACTCGGCGGCAAAGTGGGCGGCCGCTTCCAGGTAGCCGTGGCCCGGTTTGGGCTTCATCGTGTAGGCGACCAGAATGTGGCGGCCGCCCTGGATCAGCTCTTCTTCCCTCAGGCTCAGGTCGGCGTAGCGCTTGGACTGGTCCATGTGAACTCTCCGGTAGTGTGGCGATGAGTCGGACTATAGGGAGGCTTATTCATAATGAAAACTAAAATAAATTTCTTTGTTCATCAGTTTTTAATGATGTGATGAAGCCGGGCACAATCGGGTTGTCCATCTGTTCAATCGTCCACCCGCACAAGGAGCCGTGTCATGCCGCTTGTCGTTTTTAACCAAAAAGGGGGGGTCGGCAAGTCCACCATCACCTGCAATCTGGCGGCCATCAGTGCCAGCCAGGGCCTGCGTACCCTGGTGATCGACCTGGACCCGCAGGGCAATTCCAGCAGCTATTTGCAAGGCAGCCAGGCGAGCGAAGATCAGCCCACCGTGGCCGGATTTTTTGAGCATTCCCTGAGCTACAGTTTTCGCACCGTGTTGCCCAGCGAGTTCATCGTGGCCACGCCGCACGAGGGGCTGGACCTGATGCCCTCGCACCCGGGCTTGAACGAACTGCAGGCCAAGCTGGAGTCGCGCCAAAAAATCTACAAGCTGCGCGAGGCCCTGCGGCAACTGGCCAATGACTACGACCGCATCTACATCGACACGCCGCCCGCGCTGAACTTTTTCACCCGCTCGGCCCTGATCGGCGCCAGCGGCTGCCTGATCCCGTTTGACTGCGACGACTTTTCCCGCAAGGCGCTCTACACCCTGATGGACAACGTGCAGGAAATCCGGGCCGATCACAACCCCGATCTGGTGGTGAAAGGCATCGTCGTCAACCAGTTCCAGACGCGTGCCAACCTGCCCCAGCGCATGGTCAACGAGCTGATCGAAGAAGGCCTGCCGGTGCTGCAGCCCTATCTGCCGTCCTCGGTCAAGATCCGCGAATCCCACGAGCAGTCACTGCCCATGATTTACCTCGACCCCAACCACAAGCTGACCCAGGCGCTGGTGGCTTTGCATGAGGTGTTGGAGGGCTAGGATTTCTCAATTCCGGCCTATTGCCTGGCGCAAGCGTGCGGCTGATATTCAGCGCTGAGCGTTTCAACATCAACTCCACGAATCCATCAAACCGCCCCCCTGCTCGATCAGGAATTCCTTGAAAGCACGGGCCACCGGGGACAGTTTTTTGTGGCTCAGGTGCGTGATGTACCAGTCACCCATCACGGGCAGGCCTTCAATGTCCACCAGTGCGATGTGGCCGCTGGCCAGTTCATGGCGCACCGTGCGCAGCGACAAGAAGCTCAGGCCCATGCCGGCCATCACGGCTTGCTTGATGGTCTCGTTGCTGGGCATTTCCATCACCACCTTCATCGGCATCTGGTGCTCGGCAAACAGCCGCTGCATCGCGGCACGGGTGCCCGAGCCTTCTTCACGCACCACAAAGCCGTAGTCAGCCAGGGCGGAAAACGGCAAGTGCTTGCGTCGCACCAGGGCATGGTCGGGCGCCGCCACGATGGCCAGCGGGTTGCTGGCAAAAGACGTGGCTTCGCAGTCCAGGTGGGCAGGCGCGCGGCCCATCACCACCAGATCGGCCTCGTTGCGCGCCAGCAGGCCCAGAATGTTTTCGCGGTTGTCGATCTTGAGCTGGATGTCAATGCCCTGAAACAGCTTGCCAAAGCGCACCAGCAGCATGGGAATGAAGTATTTGGCGGTGCTGACCACGGCTAGGTCGATGCGGCCCTTGGTGAGACCGACATGCTCGGCCATCAGGGCTTCCAGGTCTTTGAGCTGGCCCATGGCCGCAATCGCGTGCGTCAAAAAGGCCTCGCCGGCATGAGTGAGCTGGATGTTGCGCCCGGCGGGCTCGATCAAGGGCACGCCAAACGCATCTTCGAGCTGGCGGATTTGCATCGACACGGCGGGCTGGGTGACAAACAGCCGCTCCGCCGCCTTGGACACCGAGCGCTGGCGCGCCACTTCCATGAAGGTCTGGATTTGTTTCAGGGTGTAGGGGCGCATGGGAAATTTCTGTATTTCATCAGCTTGAACTGATGATTTTTTAATAAAACGTGATTTGAGTTTATGAGTTAAGGCGTTTAAAGTAAATCGACCTTCACGCACGGATGAAGCCCATTTCTCAATCACCTTGAAAGAAGCCCATGTCTGCCAACACCCTTCAAGCCCTGATTTTTGATGTGGATGGCACGCTGGCCGACACCGAAAGCGCACACCTTGCCGCCTTCAACCACGCCTTTGCCGAGCTCGGCCTGGGGTGGGCGTGGGACGAGGCGCTCTACACCGAGCTGCTCAACATCTCGGGCGGCAAGGAGCGCATCCTGCATTACTGGAAAACGGCTCAGCCGGCGCTGCGCGAGCTCGAAGCCATGGCCCTGCAAGACACGGTGAACCGGCTGCACGAGATCAAGACCGCCGCCTACGAGAGCGCGGTCAACAGCGGCGCCGTCGGTTTGCGCCCGGGTGTGCTCAGGCTGATAAACGAGGCCCTGGCCCAGGGTCTGCAATTGGCGATTGCCACCACCACCTCACCGGTCAATATTGCGGCCTTGCTGCGGCGTGCGATGGGCTCGGACTGGCGGCTGAACTTCTCGGCCATTGGCGACGCCTCCAGCGCGCCGCTTAAAAAACCGCATCCGCAGGTCTATCTGCAGATGCTGGCCGCGCTCCAGTTGTCGTCGGCGCAATGCCTGGCGTTTGAAGACTCCAGCAACGGCTTGCGCGCGGCTGCGGCCGCCGGGCTGGCCACGGTGATCACGCCCACGCGCTACACCGCGCAGCATGACTTCTCCAGCGCGATGCAGGTGCTGCCCGATCTGAGCCAGCTGGATCTGGCGCAATTGCGTCTCTGGTTTGAAGCGAGTCCGCGCACGGCAGGCGTTGCCGCCACCTCGGCCCGCGCCGAACACTGAAGCAAGAAATCCGAAAGAACCACCATGCCACTCACCCATCGCTCGCACCGCTCGACCCTGACCCAGTTCCTGATCGAGGAACGCCGTCGCTTCCCCGGCGCCAGTGGCGATTTCAACGCCCTGATTCTGGACGTGGCGCTGGCCTGCAAAGCGATTGCCCGCGCCGTCGCCCTGGGCGAACTGGGCGGCGTCATGGGCAACCATGCGGACGAGGCCGGCGACTCGGTCAACGTGCAGGGCGAGACGCAAAAAAAGCTCGATGTGCTGAGCAACGAGGTTTTCATCCGGCGCACCGAATGGGCCGGTCATCTGGCGGGCATGGCGTCGGAAGAGATGGACTTGCCGTACCAGATTCCGGGGCAGTACCCGCGCGGCAAATACCTGCTGGTGTTTGATCCGCTGGATGGCTCCAGCAATATCGACGTCAACCTCTCGGTCGGCAGCATCTTCTCGGTTCTGCGCGCCCCCCAGGACGTGGTGGACAGCGGACCCGAGCCGCAGCGCGATGTTGCCGAGGCCGATTTCTTGCAACCCGGCAGCAGCCAGGTGGCCGCCGGTTACGCGCTGTATGGGCCGACCACCATGCTGGTGCTCACCGTGGGCGATGGCGTCAACGGTTTCACACTGGACCCGAACCTGGGCGAATTCATGCTCACGCACCCCAAGATGCAGATTCCGCAAGACACCCACGAGTTCGCCATCAACGCCTCCAACAGCCGGTTTTGGGAGGCCCCGGTCAAGCGTTATGTGGATGAATGCCTGGCGGGCCAGACCGGGCCGCGCGCCAAGGACTTCAATATGCGCTGGATCGCCAGCATGGTGGCCGAGGCGCACCGCATTCTCATGCGCGGCGGCGTCTTCCTGTACCCACGCGACACCAAGGACCCGACCAAGTCGGGCCGTTTGCGCCTGCTGTACGAGGCCAATCCGGTGGGCTGGATCATGGAGCAGGCCGGTGGCCGCGCCAGCACCGGCGAAAAACCCATGCTGGGGGTGCAGCCGAGCTCGCTGCACCAACGCATCGGCCTGGTGTTTGGCTCCAAAAACGAGGTCGAGCGCATCGAGCGCTACCACGCCGAGCCGGTCCGGGCCGAAGCGGCTAACCCGCTGTTTGCCGAACGCAGTTTGTTCAGAAGCCAATAGCTTGGGCCCTCATTTGTTTTGCTATTAATTTAATAGCAGCTTACGCAATGTGAACGGGGGCTAGCGGCCTGTTTTATATAAATTATCAACTTCATGAGAGGCCACCATGTCTGAACGCCATCCCATCATTGCCATCACCGGGTCGAGCGGCGCCGGTACCTCCTCGGTCACGCACACCTTCGAGAACATCTTCCGCCGCGAGAAGGTGAATGCCGCCATCGTCGAAGGCGACAGCTTTCACCGCTTCGACCGCCAGGACATGAAGGCCCGGGCCGCCGAGGCCGAGGCCGCCGGCAACCATAACTTCAGCCACTTCGGGCCGGAAAATAATCTTTTTCCCGAGCTGGCGCAACTGTTTCACGACTACGCGGCCACCGGCACCGGTAAGCGCCGCAAATACCTGCACGACAGCGAAGAGGCGGCCCCGTACCAGCAGCAGCCCGGCACCTTCACCGCGTGGGAGGACGTACCGGCCGACACCGACCTGCTGTTTTACGAAGGCCTGCATGGCGCCGTCGTCACGCCCGAAGTCAACATCGCCCAGCACCCGGACCTGCTGATCGGCGTGGTGCCGGTCATCAACCTGGAGTGGATCCAGAAGCTGTGGCGTGACAAGTCCAAGCGCGGCTACAGCACCGAGGCGGTGACCGACACCATCCTGCGCCGCATGCCCGACTACGTGAACTACATCTGCCCGCAGTTCATGCACACGCACGTGAACTTCCAGCGCGTGCCGATGGTGGACACCTCCAACCCGTTCATCGCGCGCGACATCCCGTCGCCGGATGAGAGCATGGTGGTGATCCGTTTTGCCAACCCCAAGGGCATTGATTTCCAGTACCTGCTCAACATGATCAAGGACTCATTCATGTCCCGTGCCAATACCGTCGTGGTGCCTGGCGGCAAGATGGAGCTCGCCATGCAACTGATCTTCACGCCCTTTGTGTGGCGCATGATGGAACGCAAAAAACGGGCGTCCTGAAAGCCTTTGGCGCATTTTTCACCCCAGCGCCTAAAATCAGACTTTTTTGACCCACGGAATTTCCCGCCCTATGGCTTCTGCCCCCCGTCCTGTTGTCCTTGCCCCGGTCAGTTTTGAGGCCGCTCAGGAAGAGCTTGAACAGCTGGTTGCCCGGCTGGAGTCGGGCGACTTGCCGCTGGCGCAACTGCTCACCCAATACCAGCGTGGCGCTGAACTGCTCAAATTTTGCCGTGACCGGCTGGAAGCGGTCGAGGATCAGATCAAAGTGCTGGATCAAGGCGTGCTTAAAACGTGGACACCCGAGTGAAAATTGAGACCCCCTTTGATCTGGGTGCCTGGAGCGCGGCGCATCTGGACCGTGTCGAGCGCGCGCTGGAGCGCTGGGTAACCGCCGAGGCCCCCGCCGGTGTGGACCATGGCGCGCCCGCCGAGCTGGTCGAAGCCATGCGCTACGCCGTGCTGGACGGCGGCAAGCGGCTGCGCCCGCTGCTGGTCATGGCAGCCTGGGAGGCGGTCAGTGGCGAGACGGCGATGGCCGGGCATGACGAAGCCGCGCTGCGCGCTGGCCATTGTGAGGCGGCGTTGCGCGCCGCGTGCGCCGTGGAACTGATTCACGCCTATTCGCTGGTGCATGACGACATGCCGTGCATGGACAACGATGTGCTGCGCCGCGGCAAGCCGACGGTGCATGTGAAATTTGGCGAGGCCAGCGCCCTGCTGGCCGGCGACGCCTTGCAGGCCTTGGCGTTTGAATTGTTGACGCCTGAGATGGATGAAATGCCGGCAGCGCAGCAGGCGCGCCTTTGTCGCCTGCTGGCGCGGGCCGCTGGCAGCGCCGGCATGGCAGGCGGCCAGGCGATTGACCTGGCCAGCGTCGGCGTGGCCCTCAGCGAGAGCCAGTTGCGCGACATGCACCGCCTCAAGACCGGTGCCCTGTTGCAGGCCAGCGTGATGATGGGGGCCGCCTGTGGCGATGCGCCCAACGTGGCGCAAGCGGCGCTCGGCCGGTATGGCGCGGCCATCGGCCTGGCGTTTCAGGTGGTGGATGATATTCTGGACGTGACGGCAGACTCTGCTACGCTGGGCAAAACGGCCGGCAAGGACGCCAGCCAGGACAAGCCCACCTATGTCTCGGTGCTCGGACTGGAACGCTCGGCCGCGCATGCCCAGGAGTTGTTGGGCCAGGCGCTGGCGGCGCTGGCGCAGAGTGGTTTGCGCCACACCGAGGCACTGCAAGGGCTGGCCGAGATGGTGGTGAACCGTTCGTGCTGAAACGGCACTCTGAAACAAAACCGGTCTGGCCGTAACGAATATTAGGAAAATAGCCATCTAGCCCTTATGTAATAAGCGCTGACAGCTATAAAAAACATAGCATATGCCGAACAAGTTGTACCCCTTGCTGCAAACCATCAATGACCCCGCCGATCTGCGGCGCCTGCCCCGCGCACAGCTGGACACGCTGGCCGCCGAGCTGCGTGCGTATGTGCTCGACAGCGTCTCGAAAACCGGGGGGCACCTGAGCTCCAACCTCGGCACGGTGGAGCTCACGGTCGCCTTGCACTATGTGTTCAACACCCCGCATGACCGTGTGGTGTGGGATGTGGGCCACCAGACCTACCCGCACAAAATCCTGACCGGACGGCGCGATCGCATGGACTCATTGCGTCAGTTCGGTGGTTTGAGCGGTTTTCCGCAACGCGCGGAAAGCGAATACGACGATTTCGGCACGGCCCATTCCAGCACCTCCATTTCAGCCGCTTTGGGCATGGCGCTGGCGGCCAAAATCAAGGGTGAAGAGCGCCGCGCGATTGCGATCATCGGCGACGGCGCCTTGACGGCCGGCATGGCCTTTGAAGCGCTCAACAACGCCGGTGTGGCCGACTGCAATCTGCTGGTCATCCTGAACGACAACGACATGAGCATCAGCCCGCCGGTCGGCGCGCTGAACCGTTACCTGGCCAAGCTCATGAGCGGGCAGTTTTATGCCACCGCCAAGAACGCAGGCAAGACCGTGCTCAAGGGCGCGCCACCCCTGTTTGAGCTGGCCAAGCGCATTGAAGAAACCGCCAAAGGCATGGTGGTGCCCGCCACGCTGTTCGAGAAGTTCGGCTTCAATTACATCGGTCCGATCGACGGCCATGACCTCGATTCGCTGATCCCCACGTTGGAAAACATCAAGCACCTGACCGGCCCGCAGTTTTTGCACGTGGTCACCAAAAAAGGCCAGGGCTACAAGCTGGCCGAAGCCGATCCGGTGGCCTACCACGGTCCGGGCAAATTTGACCCGGCCATCGGCCTGCAAAAGCCCAGCACGCCGCCGCAGCAGACCTTCACCCAGGTGTTTGGCCGCTGGCTGTGCGACATGGCCGCGCATGACCCGCGTCTGGTCGGCATCACCCCGGCCATGCGCGAGGGCTCGGGCATGGTGGAGTTTGAAAAACGCTTCCCGGCGCGCTTCTTCGACGTGGGCATTGCCGAGCAGCACGCCGTGACCTTTGCCGCCGGCTTGGCCTGCGAGGGCCTGAAGCCGGTGGTGGCGATTTACTCCACCTTCCTGCAGCGCGCCTATGACCAGCTGATTCACGACGTCGCCATTCAAAACCTGCCGGTCGTGTTTGCGCTGGACCGGGCCGGGCTGGTCGGCGCCGATGGTGCCACCCATGCGGGGGCCTACGACATTCCCTATCTGCGCTGTATTCCCAACGTCAGCCTGGCCTGTCCGGCGGACGAAAACGAGTGCCGCCAGCTGCTCTGCACCGCGTTTGCGCAGGCGCACCCGGTGGCCGTGCGTTACCCGCGCGGCGCCGGTGCCGGCGTGCCGGTGCAAGCGGGCCTGGACGCGCTGCCCTTTGGCAAGGGTGAAATCAGGCGCGCCGGCAAAGGCGTTGCCATCCTGGCCTTTGGTACGCTGCTCTATCCCGCGCTGGAAGTGGCGGACAAGCTCAATGCCACCGTCGTCAATATGCGCTGGGCCAAACCGCTGGATACTGAACTGCTGCTTCAAGTGGCGGCTGAACACGAAGGCCTCGTCACGCTGGAAGAGGGCGCCATCATGGGGGGCGCCGGCAGCGCCGTCAGCGAAGCGCTGCACGCAGCCGGGGTGGTCAAGCCACTGCTGCAACTGGGCTTGCAGGATGAATTCATCGAGCACGGGGACCCCATCAAATTATTGGCTCTGCAGGGTCTGGACGCTGCCGGTATTCAGGCCTCAATCCTCAAACGGTTTGCGGCGCTGCTGGAGTCCGGGCGCCCCGCACTCAAAGTGGTGGCCTGAAGCGGGTTCACGCCTTCGGTCCAGCAAGGGAAAACCCCCCGCATCGTGGGTCGCGCACATCCTACAATCCGCTGTGACTGTTATCGGTCATCGTTGTGCGTATCCGCATGGCGAGATGTTCAATCAATTACTCCAGGAGTGAACTCAATGGATCGTCGTTCTCTAATCAAGCACGCAGGCATTGCGGGCGTATTGGCGGCTGCTGTCGCACCCGCGGTACATGCACAAGGTGCAAATGTTCGCTGGCGCATGGCTTCCAGCTTTCCGAAATCCCTCGACACCATTTTTGGTAGCGCAGAGATGTTTGCCAAGACGGTCAAAGCGCTGTCGGGTGGCAAGTTTGAAGTGTCGGTGCATGCCGCCGGCGAATTGATGCCAGCGTTTGGCGTGGTGGATGCGATCCAGAATGGCACGGTCGAGATGGCCCAGACGGCGTCCTACTATTTCACCGGCAAGGACCCCATTTTTTCCTTCGGTTGTGCCGTGCCTTTTGGCCTGACCGCCCGCCAGATGGATGCCTGGATGGAACATGGCAATGGCCGCAAGCTGATGGACGCGTTTTACGCCGCGTACAACATCAAGAGCCGCAGTGCGGGCAATACCGGCACGCAGATGGGCGGCTGGTACCGCAAGGAAATCAAGACCGTCAGTGACTTGAAGGGTCTCAAAATGCGCATGGGCGGTGGGATTTTCGGTGAGGCCATGCAGAAGCTGGGCGTTGTGCCGCAGAACATGCCGGCCGGTGACGTGTACCAGGCACTTGAAAAAGGCACGCTCGACGCTGTCGAGTTCGTAGGTCCCTACGACGACCAAAAACTGGGTTTCAACAAGGTCGCGCCTTTCTACTACTATCCCGGCTGGTGGGAAGGCGGCGCAGAGTTGGAGTTTTTCATCAATACCAAAGCCTATGCGGCACTGTCACCGGAATTCCAAGCGATTGTTGACGCGGCAACCGCTGTGGCGGCCCGTGACATGACGGCCAAGTACGACGCCTTCAACCCGATTGCTTTGAAGAAGCTGGTTGCCGACAAGACTCAGCTCAAGCCATTTTCGAAGGAACTCATGGATGCCGGCTTCAAGGCCTCGATGGAAGTGTTTGCTGAGCACGAAGCCAAATCACCCGAGTTCAAGAAGATTCACCAGGACATGCGTGCATTCCAGCGTGACCAGTTGTTGTGGGCGCGTTTTTCTGAGTTCCGTTACGACAGCTACATGGCCACCGTCAAGCTGTAATCGGTTCTTTTCGCGTTTTTAAAACAGCCTCGCTTCGCGGGGCTTTTTTTTGACGGTTGATTCGTTTTTGTTGGCCATGAAACAGACAATAAAAAAGCCCCGCAGATGCTGCGGGGCTTGCGCCGGTTTGCCGCAAACAGGTGCGCGGCAGACAAGGCGCTATTTCTTTTTCATCGACTCCTGAAGCGCCTTCAGCGGGTCGTCCTCGACGGGAGGGGCATCGCTGCTTTTGGCCGATGCTGGGCCGGCTGCTGCGTCTGGCGTGCCATCGAACGGATTTTCTTGTCCGATCGAGTCGGGCATGCTGGCTTCCATTTCGATGCGGACCTTGTCCAGGTCGAACACCTCCTTTTTGTCCAGTCCGCTTGAGACGATGCCCGGGAAGGCAATGATCAGGCCGACCATGATGATCTGAATTATCACAAAGGGCACGGCGCCCCAATAGATCTGCATGGTGGTGACCGGCTGGATCAGCTTCTTGGTGAGCTTGTCGGCGTATTCCTTTGCCGGTGCGACGCTGCGCAGGTAGAACAGGGCGAAGCCAAAAGGCGGATGCATGAACGATGTCTGCATGTTCACGCCCAGCAAGACGCCGAACCAGATCAGGTCAATTCCCATCTTCTCGGCCACCGGCGCCAGCAAGGGCACGACGATGAACGAGAGTTCAAAGAAGTCCAGGAAAAACGCCAGGAAGAAAATCAGCAGGTTGACCGCAATCAGGAAACCCACCTGTCCGCCGGGGACCGAGGTCAACAGGTGTTCCACCCATTTTCCGCCGTCAACCCCTTGAAACACCAGGCTGAAGACGGTCGAGCCGACCAGGATGAACACCACAAAACTCGACAGTTTGGTGGTCGCGGTCAGGGCCTGTTTCAGCAGCTTGATGCTCAAACGACCCCGGCTCATGGCCATGATCAAAGCGCCCATGGCTCCCATCGCACCGCCTTCGGTGGGCGTCGCCACCCCCAGGAAAATGGTGCCCAGTACCAGAAAGATCAGCAGTAGCGGGGGAATCAGCACAAAGGTGACGCGCTCCGCCATGCGTGACAACAGGCCCAATCGGGTGGCCTTGTTGATCAACGCCATCACAAATGCCAGCGTCACGCCGACGCACAGTGACACCACGATAGTTTCATCGGTGGCCACGGTCAATACTGCTTCACCCTTGAACCAGCTCACGACTTGGGCGTAGTGTTGTCCCAGGTACACCGCCACCGCGGTAGAGACGATAGTCAGAATCAGCAGCGAGCGCAGGCCACTTTTGCCATTGTCTTCACGGATGGTGCGTGCTTCGGGTGGCAAGGCAGGCACCCAGGCCGGGCGAATAAAGGTCAGCAGCACCACGTAGCCGACATAGAGGGCGGTCAGGGCAAAGCCGGGGATGAAGGCGCCTTTGTACATTTCACCCACGCTGCGACCCAGTTGGTCGGCCAGAATGATCAGCACCAGCGAGGGCGGAATGATCTGGGCCAGCGTGCCCGAGGCTGCAATGACACCGGAGGCGACCCGGCGGTCATAGCCATAGCGCAGCATGATGGGCAGCGAAATCAGGCCCATCGAAATCACGGAGGCCGCCACCACCCCGGTGGTCGCGGCCAGCAAGGCACCCACAAAAATAACGGCAAAGGCCAAGCCCCCGCGCAACGGGCCAAACAGCTGGCCGATGGTGTCGAGCAAATCTTCGGCCATGCCACTGCGCTCCAGTATCAAGCCCATCAGCGTGAAGAAGGGAATGGCCAAGAGCGTGTCGTTTTGCATGATGCCAAAGATGCGCAGCGGCAGGGCCTGCATCAGCGCTTCGGGCAGGAGGCCCAACTCAATCCCGACAAAGCCGAAAAACAGGCCGCAGGCACCCAGGCTGAACGCCACCGGAAAACCCATCAGCAGGAAAACAATGAGTCCCCCGAACATGATGGGGGCGATGTTGTGAATCAGAAATTCCATTTATGTCTCCCTGGATCAGACCGCGTGATTCTTGGCAGCTTTGGCTTCAGCCAGCTGGAGAATGGCTTCTGCCAGTTCTTCTTCTGCGGTTTTTTCAACCTTCTTGTTCGTTGGATCTTCGATCAGACCCTGCAAAAACGCGAGGCGCTTGATGATTTCAGACAGTCCTTGCAGCAGCAGCAGGCCAAAGCCCAGCGGCATCATGGCGTACACCGGCCAGCGAATCAGTCCCCCGGCGTTGGACGACATTTCGCCGGAGTGAAAGCCCTTGAGGAAGAAGGGAACGCTGAACCACAGGATGGCGACGCAAAATGGCAGCAGGAAGCAGGTGAACCCGAATATATCGATCCACGTTTGCGTGCGCTTGGACCAGTGGCTGTAGATGACGTCGATCTTGACGTGTTCACCATTGAGCAGGGTGTAGGCCGAGGCCAGCAAAAATGCGGCTGCAAACAGATACCACTGCGCTTCAAGATAGGCGTTGGAGCTCACGTTGAATGTCTTGCGCACGATGGCGTTCACGGCGCTGATGACCGTGGAGGCAAGAATCAACCAGATCACATATTTGCCAATCAGGCTGTTCAGCCTGTCGACCGCCTTTGAGAGTTTTAGAAGCGCATGCATGGTGTCTCCATCATTAGAAAATTGCGAAATAGCGGACCACCGCGATCTGGAAGCGTGTGCTGCAAGCGAACAGTTTTCGAGCTAGGAGCGTAACGTGTTACGACTGAGAGAAACCTGGCGATCCGATGTTTTTGGTTTAGGGTAAACACTGAGAAGTGTCTCGAAGGCAAGGCCCGGGCGGTGCTGGGCTAAGGCAATAATCACGGTCATACATCATGCTTAATATACCTTCTCTTTCCATCGATTCGCCTGACATGCGCCGGGCCGGACGTGACCTTCTATCTCTGGCCCTGATGGACGCGCGCAACCATACGCTGCATTGGATGGGGCAGTACGAAACAGCCTTGGGCGCCTCCCATTTTGCGGTGCCCTGCGCCCCGGAGCTCAACCCACCCTTGTGGGAGCTCGGGCATGTCGGCTGGTTCCAGGAATACTGGATCGGACGCAACCTGCAGCGACAGCTCGGGCGCCGCTGCGACCCCTCTGCGACCCGTCTGGCGTCGATCGAGCCACAGGCCGATCGGTGGTGGGATTCGGGCCAGGTGGCGCACGACAGCCGTTGGGCGCTGGCCCTTCCGGACGTGAGCAGCATCAAAACCTACCTGCTCGACACGCTGGAGTCCACCCTGGAGCTGCTGGAAAAGACGCCAGATGAGGATGACGCCCTGTATTTTTACCGCCTGGCCCTGTTTCATGAGGACATGCACGGCGAGGCCCTGATTTACATGGCGCAAACCCTCGGTTTAGCCCTGGAGTTGAAGACGCCTGGCCCTGGGACGGTGCGCGAACCTTTGCTGCTGCCGGCCACGCGCTGGCAACTGGGCAGCGCGGGTAGCAGCGGGTTCACGTTTGACAACGAGCGCGCGCCGCATGAGGTCCAGGTGCCCGAGTTCGAGATTGACGCGCAGACCGTCACCTGGGCACAGTTTGTCGAGTTCGTGGATGACAGTGGCTACGATCGTCCCGAGCTGTGGCAGCCTGAGGGCTGGCAGTGGTTGCAGGAAAAAGCCGCCGATGAAGGCCGCCGCGGCCCACGCTATGTGGACCAGATCGGTGTGGCCAGCGGCGCGGTGATGCAAACCCGTTTTGGCACGGCGCGGCGCATGCTGGGCGGCCAGCCCGTCATGCACGTGAGCTGGTGGGAGGCCGACGCCTGGTGTCGCTGGGCTGGCCGGCGTTTGCCGGCCGAGGTGGAATGGGAAGTAGCGGCGCACAACGCCGGTCGGCGTGGCTTTCGCTGGGGCGATGTGTGGGAATGGACCGGGACCACCTGTCAACCCTACCCCGGATTTTCTGCCGACCCCTACCGCGACTACTCGGAACCCTGGTTTGGCACGCACAAGGTGTTGCGCGGCGCCTCGTTTGCCACCCGCGACCGTATGAAAAACCCTCGGTACCGCAACTTCTACCTGCCCGGGCGCGACGACATCTTTGTCGGGTTTCGGTCATGCGCGCTTTAACGGGCAGGCTTGCTCAACGCCGCCCGCTTCAAATCACTGAACACCGGTGACGGCGTCGTGCCCACGGCGTCAGGCAGCCACGGTTTCGAGAGCGGCCTTGCCATAGGACTGGCCTGCATCAGCCGGAGTCGGTGCAGTCATCGCGCCACGGAAGATGCCTTCGATGTCAGCCTGGCTGGCCTTGCGCGGATTGGTCAGGCCGCAGGCATCCTGGAGGGCGTTCGTGGCCAGCAAGGGAATGTCTTTTTCTTTCACACCCAGTTCGCTCAGGCTGGCTGGAATGCCGATGTCCACCGAAAGTCGGCGGATGGCGGCAAGGCAGGCCTGGGCGCCGGTCGCCGCATCCATGCCCTCGACGACCACGCCCATGGCACGCGCCACATCGGTGAGGCGGGCGGCCGAGGTTTGCACATTGAACGCTTCCACGTGCGGCAGCAGCAGGGCATTGCACACGCCATGCGGCAGGTCGTAGAAGCCGCCGAGCTGATGCGCCATCGCGTGAACGTAACCCAGTGAGGCGTTGTTGAACGCCATGCCGGCCAGGAACTGTGCGTAAGCCATTTGCTCGCGCGCCGGCAGGTTGTCGCCGTGCGCTACGGCCGTGCGCAGGTTGCGGGAGATCAGTTCGACCGCCTTCAGGGCGCAGGCGTCGGTGATGGGGGTGGCCGCGGTAGACACATAGGCTTCCACGGCGTGGGTGAGTGCATCCATGCCGGTGGCGGCGGTCAGGCCCTTGGGCTTGGCCAGCATCAGTTCCGGATCGTTGACCGACATGATGGGCGTCACGTTGCGGTCCACGATGGCCATTTTGATGTGCCGCACTTCATCGGTGATGATGCAAAAACGGGTCATTTCGCTGGCTGTACCGGCCGTGGTGTTGATAGCCACCAGCGGCAGCTGCGGTTTGGCGGAGCGGTCCACTCCTTCGTAGTCGGCAATTTCGCCGCCATTGGTCGCACACAGTGCAATACCCTTGGCGCAGTCGTGCGGAGATCCTCCGCCCAAGGAAATGACGAAATCACACTGGTGTTGCTTCAGCTGGGCCAGTCCGGCCCTGACATTGCCAACCGTCGGGTTGGGCTGGGTACCGTCGAACACCACGGACTGGATCGACTGCGCTGCCAGCAGCGACTGGATACGGGCCGCAACACCGAGCTTGCTGAGGACATGGTCCGTGACGATGAGGGCTTTGCGAAAGCCGTGACCGCGAATGGTCTGAACGGCTTCCTGCAGGCAGCCTGCGCCCATGACGTTGACGGCGGGCATGAAAAAAGTGGTAGACATGATGAAATCTCCTGGGATCGGAATCGGTGAAAGAAATGGACTAGTACATCAACACGCAAGTT
>NZ_DHXT01000077.1 GCF_002413825.1 Rhodoferax sp. UBA5149 | reverse complement strand
AGCTGTGCAAGGCGCTGGCCAACTTCCTGTTCGACAGCGAGGCCCACCTGATCCGCGTCGGCATGAGCGAGTTCATGGAGAAGCATTCGGTGGCCCGCCTGATCGGCGCGCCTCCCGGCTACGTGGGCTACGAGGAGGGCGGCTATTTGACCGAAGCCGTGCGCCGCAAGCCCTACAGCGTGCTGCTGCTCGACGAGGTGGAAAAAGCCCACCCCGATGTCTTCAACGTACTGCTGCAGGTGCTGGACGATGGCCGCCTGACCGACGGCCAGGGCCGTACCGTGGACTTCAAGAACACGGTGATCGTGATGACCAGCAATATTGGCTCCCAGATGATCCAGGCCATGGTCGGTCAGGACAGCGAGGACATCAAGGACGCGGTGACGGACGAGTTGAAGAACCACTTCCGGCCCGAGTTCTTGAACCGTATCGACGAGACCGTGGTGTTCCACGCACTGGACGCCGCGCATATCGCCGAGATTGCCGCTATCCAGATTCAGGTGCTGCAAGCGCGGCTGGCCAAGATGGACCTGACGCTGGAAGTGTCGCCCGCGGCGCTGGCCGAGCTGGCCAAGGTCGGCTTCGATCCGGTGTTTGGCGCGCGGCCCTTGAAGCGTGCGATTCAGCAGCGCATTGAAAACCCGCTGTCCAAGCTGCTGCTGGAAGGCAAGTTCCTGCCCAAGGACGTGATTCCGGTCGACGTGGACCCAATTCGCTCGCCGGGGCAGTTCAGCTTCGAGCGTGTGGTGCACTGAACGCTTTTGAATGGCTTAGCCAATGGAGGGGCCACTACACTCAAGCCCTACTCAAACGACTGCTACAAGCAATGGAAATATTGATTCTGCTGGTGTTGATCGGCATTGGCGCGTACACGCTCAAATCGAGGGACCAGAACCGACGCATTGCCTTGTTGGGTAGTCATCTCGGCAAGCAGCAGATTGAAAAACTGATGGAAAGCCTGACCGAGGGCTACCTGCGGGCGCTGGGCGAGGGTGATGCAGAACGCCGGGCACAAATCTGGCATCTGTTGACCACGGCCGAGATGACGCTGTGTGAGCAGTTCAATCGTTTCGCTGCGGAGTTTTCAAAGGTCGATGAAGCCGACGCGCGCGTCAGCAAGTTCGCCTTGTCCATCCCCTATGCCGACCAGCTTTTTCCAGCCGCCACGTTTGACCTGCGTAAAGCCCTGGCCATTCACGCGCAGGGGATCACCAATGCAACGAACAACAGTCTCCATCTGACGCCCAAAAGCAAGGCGTTCACCCTGTCCGCCGAACTGTTTCTGATGCAGCACACCTGCCACTGGTTCTGTCGCTCCAAAACTGTTGCCTCGGCACGGATGCTGGCGCGCCATAAAACCACGTATCCGCAACTGCTTGCGTCTGTGTCACCCGAGACACGCCAGGCCTATTGCCGCTTGATCGGGCGTTGAAGCGTGCGATGCGCCGGGGCGCCTCGAATAGCAGCAAAATAGCCTCTTCGAGACGCTCACGATCCTGCTTGCGCCAAGTGCCGGTCTGAGTAATTCCATCGCCCCAACGAAAGACTGCCATGGCCTACCCTCCAGAATTTCTCAAGCTCGTTGACGAGTTCATTCATCTTGCCAACCGATTGGCCGAGGGCGGAAACGACGGGGAGGTCAGCGCCGCCATT
The DNA here is from genome assembly GCF_002413825.1 of Rhodoferax sp. UBA5149. GTDB lineage: Bacteria > Pseudomonadota > Gammaproteobacteria > Burkholderiales > Burkholderiaceae_C > Rhodoferax. The sequence goes on along the minus strand of NZ_DHXT01000077.1, from coordinate 14,112 downwards.
CTGTTCGCCGCAGGTCGCTACAACGCCTTCAATTTCGTGTCTCAAAATGGTGCGGAACAAGATCAGGAGAACGCCGTGGCGTTCTATGTCTCGGAGTACCGAAAAGCGCTGGTTTCCAACCTGGAGGGTGTTGTCGGACCTGTGGTTAAGCCACAAGCGTAAGCACCGCGCTATTTCAAATAATCGTCATTGCCCAGAATCATTTCTCGGCCTACCTGTCATTGGCAGTCTGCGCGGCAATCTATCCTGTCGTCTATGTCGCGGCAGAGTGGGTCTTCTACTATGGGTTCAAGGCCAACCATGGCTGCCAAGTAGACCTGCGAAAACTCCGGCGGCATTCGACGCGCTCGTCCGCTGCTGAGCTCAATGCACACCAGTTCCCAGCGTCCGCGCAGGATGGTTGCCTGGTCCCGGTTGCGGATCAATTGAAACCGACGCTCCATGGTCAATTTACCGTCGCTGGAAGTCAGCCAGGTGGCGAGGGTGAGCTCGTCATTGAGTACCGTAGGCAACAAATAGTCATATTCGCCACGACGAATCGCCATCGCACGATCAAGGCGCTGATAATCCGCCAGACTCAGGCCGAGTGCTTCTGAATGCGCCCAGCCGATCTTCTCGCACCATTGAACATACACCGCATTGTTGGTGTGATTGAGACCGTCAATGTCACCGGCCAGTGGCACTGTGGGCAAGGTGAAGGGTTGCGGATAGTCCCAGGCCATGGAAGTGTTTTAAATGTCGAAAGATGATCATCTTATCCGCCCAAGGACGCTCAAAAGCGACCGACGGCATTTGTTAACCGTTGTAGGATGCCCATGCATAAGCTGACCCTCGGCAGAACCAATGACCTTGTTTATCGCGTCCTGACCGATCAGGGAGAGCATGTGGGCAACCTGAAGCTGATCAACGCGGTCTGGAAATTCAAGGCGATTGGTTACGATCATCATGGCGATGTCATTCCCGGCGGCGGGCCGTTCACGGATCGGCACAACACGATTTTTGTCACGCTCGACGAAGCCGAAATCAACGCCCGGTTGGGCTCGGCGTAAGCCATGGCCGCTTGCGCGGCCAGCACCTTGGCACCAACACGGACCTTGGCGCACCACCTTGGCACGTCCTGCGGGTATCCACCTATTGCCAATCGCACAAACCACCAATTAAGACTGGCATGAAAGATGCTTGGTGGATGGCATAGTTACTTTGCGAAGTCACCATGCCTGAAATTGTCGACGTAAGTTCATTGGCTACCCAGAGCCCGCGCATTTCTCCACGGTTGCAGCTGGCCTTGACACAAAGCCCGGTGCCAGCCGCGCTCGAAGAGGCCGCATCATTTGGACGCTGGTGGTTTGAGCCCGAAACCTCTCGGCTCGTACTGTCCGCCACCGCAGCGCACTATTTGAGCGTGGAAGCGGGGCAGTACCATCGGCTGGACGACTGCTTCAATTACGTTGTCTCGGACGACCTGCTGCGTTTGTTGTCGATCTTCACCAGCAAACCGCACCAGCCCATCAACAGTGAATTTCGCGTCATCAATGCCACGCATGGTTTGCGCTGGCTGCGTCTGACGTCGCTCCCCGTGGACCTGGCCAGTCCGCAGCTCATCAGCGGCATATTGCTTGACGTCACACCGATCAAGCACGCGGCCATGCGCGAACGACTGGGCTTCGAATTGACGGAATTTTTGGTTGGGTCCCACACGCTGGGCGATGCCGTCATCAACGTCATTCAGCTGATTTGTAAAAACCTCGGTTGGGACTGGGGCGCCTACTGGGCACTGGAGCAGTCACCGCAAGGCACGCAGCAGCTCGCATGCAAGCACTTTTGGCACCACCCCGAACACGATCTGGGTTCTTTCGGTCAGGAAAGCTTGACCCTCTCCATGGCACCCGGTGAAGGTCTGGTCGGTAGTGTCTGGAAAAATGGTGAAGCCGGTTGGGTGGAAGACATGACCAGTGACTCGCGCTTCTTGCGACGCACCAGTGCCAGGGAATGCAGGCTATGGTCAGGCTATGTGTTCCCGGTCACCTATGTTTCCGATGACGGCCACCACCACAGCCCCGGCGTGCTCGAGTTTTACAGCAGCTTGTCGCGCCAGCCGGAAGCGCAATTGCCCAACCTGTCAACGACCATCGGTGCCTTCATCGCTCGCATGGCGCAACGACTTGAACAACAGGCCATCATTCTTCACTTGGCGCGGGTTGACGAACTGACAGGACTCGCCAACCGGAGCCACTTTTACGCACTGCTGACCCAAGCCTGCGCCAGTGCGGCAAGGGCCAAGGTATCCTTTGGCCTGATCTTCATTGACCTCGATTGCTTCAAACCGATCAATGATGCGTTCGGTCACGAGGCCGGCAACGTTGTCCTGCGTGAATTTGCCCAACGCTTACAGGCGCTGGCGCCAGTGGGTGCCAGCGCGGGGCGCTTGGGCGGCGATGAATTTGCACTGCTATTGCCAGGCGACTCGACGGAGCACATGGCCGCGCTGGCGGAAAACGTGTTGCAGGCGGCACGAACCCCATTCACCTACGACGGCGTCGAGGTGACGGTGTCCGCCAGCATCGGCATCAGCACGTTCCCGGAAAATGGCGAAACCAGCCCCGAACTGCTTCGCAGCGCGGATGCGGCGATGTACCGTATCAAGCAGAACGGTCGAAACGGCTATAACATTTTTTCCAGCAGCAGTCCGCATGCTCTGGCACAGAAGCAGTCATCCCTGGCCCGCTGCTTGACCATTGAAACCGAACTCCATCATGCCTTGCATGGACCCGAGCTGTTTCTTGCGTACCAACCCATTTTCGATATATCCACTGAACGAATGAATGCCGTCGAGGCCCTCATTCGCTGGAGGCGCCCGGACGGCACGCTGGTTCCTCCCGATGTCTTCATTCCGATTGCCGAGCAAAGCCATCTCATCGTGCAGATCGGGAAATGGGTGGTCGAGCAGGCCTGCCGCGATCTGGCCACCTTGCGCTGCGCCGATTTCAAGAACCTCAAGGTCCATGTGAACATGGCCGCCTCGGAGTTCATGAGCAGCACCTTGCCGCAAGAGTTGCGCGCGCTGGCCACCGCGTTCGATCTTGACCCGCGCAATCTGTCGCTTGAGCTCACGGAAGGCATGCTGATGAAGCGGCCAGACCAGGTGATCCCGGTGATGCGCACCTTGCGGCAACTCGGTTTCGAGATCAGCCTGGACGACTTTGGCATGGGGCATTCCTCCTTGGCGTTATTGAAGAACCTGCCCATTTCTTCGATGAAGATCGACCGCTCATTTGTTCGTGATCTAACGTATCAAAGCAACGACCGGGCGATTGTGAAAACGATCGTTGAACTGGGTCGGCAAATGCATCTGGACGTTATTGCCGAAGGTGTCGAAACCGCATCGCAGCTGAAGATTCTCCAGCAATCGGGGTGCACCCTGATTCAGGGGTTTTTGCTCAGTCGGCCCTTGAGCCTGGCGGATCTGCTCACGAAGTACCCCGCAGGGCGGTGGCGGCAATAGACACCTGTTGGAAAGTCATTCATTTTTTGAAAGCGTGGAACCTATGTCCTCTGCCATTGCCAACAGACCCCTGCTCCGTGTACCAACGCCCGCGCCCAAGTTGTCCGGTGAAGTATTCGCCACCCTCATCAACCTGTCGGGCCGCCGACGCTTCACGTCACAGCGGGTGGTTCTGTACGCGGTGCTGGCTGCCAAGAAAGACCCCACGCTGGCCTGTGTCGCCAGTGATGCACTGGGTCTTTTCAGGGCTGCGCACAGCGCTCTCATCAAGGGCGATGACACCTTGCCGGGGGTCTTCTGTTCCTCCCTGCAGGAGGCCTACTTTGGCCCGGAGCAAGGGGATAAGAAGATTCGGGAGTTCATCGAATTGGCTGAACGTGCGCTACACGCGATCCAGTCGGGTTGGCGCCAGGTGTCCGTTTTGCTGGATGAGCTGATTGAAACCACGACCCCCTTGCTGGTCGTACTCAATAGCCTCACGGCCATCTACGAAAAGGAAGCGCGCAGCCATGCCAACCAGGCCAAGAATCAGTTGCTGGACGTGATGAGCGAGATCAAGGCCATTTCGAAGCAGGCGCACATGGTTGCCTTCAACGCACAAATCATCGCCGCGCGCGCCGGCGTTGCGGGACGTGAATTTTCGGTGGTGGCCTCGGTACTGACCGGCATTACCGGCGAGATTGACAAACTTTTGCAGGTTGCGCTTGCGGAATCCAGCGCTTAGAACCGGTAAATCACGTCGTCTCGTTTTTCTGGGGTGTCGCGACCCGGACATGGCGCTGGGCGCGGGTTTGCAAACCTCTCTATAGTGGTCCTTTTTACCCGACCCGCTTGACGCGCCGGACCGCACCACTTATGACCTCCACCCCCCTCAATTCCAATTTTGACGATATTGCAGCGAATGCCGCCGATGACATTCCTGAAGGATTCAAACCCGTCAAAGTTGGTGGCCCTTTTATTTACCATAACGGTCCGCTGTACGGCAAATGGACGGGCCAGCGCCTGCTGTTGGGGTTTCGGGTGGAAGAACGGCATACCAACCCGCTCAAGATTTGTCACGGTGGCATGTTGGCCACGTTTGCGGACATGTTGATTCCCTGTGCCTCGATGTACCAGTCGGACATGGAGCGGCGCTTTTTGCCCACCATCAGCCTGCAGATCGACTACATGGGCTCGGCTCCCCTGGGCGCCTGGGTGCAGGGCGAGGCCGATGTGCTGCGCACCACGCGCAACATGATGTTTGGCCAGTGCCTGGTGAGCGCGGATGGCCAGCCGGCCCTGCGCGTGAGCGGCATCTTCAAGATGGGTCAAATGATCGGCGACGGTAAGGCCACCGATCCGCTGGGCTTGAAATAAAGGCTTGTCCCCCCGCTAGGGATGGTCATGCCGGTGATCCATATCCGGGTAGTGCGGGTGGCTGTGCTGCAGGTTGCCGTGCCAGTGCGGGTGCTCATGCCGCTCCGTCAGGTGCAGCCAGAGCCCGACGGCCATGAACAGCCCTGCGCCCCAGAACCAGGGCGAGGTGCTTTCATGGAACAGGCCGACGGCGATGGCCGCACCCATGAAGGGTGCTGCGCCAAAGTAAGCGCCGGTGCGCGCGGCACCCAGGCCGCGCAGGGCCACCACGAACAGCGTCAAACTTAGCCCGTAGCCCAGAAAACCAATCAGCAGGACCGGACCCGCCACCGTCCAGGGCGGCACAGACTGGCCCAGCAGCAAGGCCAGCCCGATGTTGACCGCTGCGGCGATCAGTCCTTTCAGGCAGGCTATGAACAGGGCGTCCGAGTTGGAGACCTGTCGCGTCAGGTTGTTGTCCAGCGCCCAGCACAGGCAGGCGCCCACAATCAACGCAGCCCCCTGCCATCCGTCTAAGGTGCTTTGCGGCGTACCGGGCCAGGACAACATCAGTCCCCCGGCCACGATCAAGGCCATGCCCAGCATCACGCGCCGGTCGGCGTTTTCCTTGAACACGACCCAGGCCAGCAGCGCCGTCAACACGCCTTCAAAATTGAGCAGCAGGGAGGCAGACGCCGCGCTCACACGCGCCAGACCCAGCATCAGCAAGGTCGGTCCCACGATGCCGCCGCAGGCGATCGCCCCCAACAGCCAGGGCCACTCGACGCGCGTGAGCTCCGGCTTGCGCCAGCCCCGGTCGCGCATCAGGCGCAGACCCAGGAGTCCGACGCCACTGCCCAAGTACAGCAAGCCCGCCAGCAGCAGGGCCGACAGTTCACCGACAAACTGTTTGGCCAATGGCGTGCTGGCCCCGAACAGGGCAGCAGCGCCCAGTGCGGCCAGCACGGCGGTCGGGGTGTGGCGTGTATTCAAAGTCATTAGGAAATAATTTGCTATAAAAATAGTAGCGTATTACGCATATTTTACGCGGGCTAGAGCACGTTTTTGCTTTGATAGTGGCTGGGCGAGTGGCCCATCGCCGATTTGAACATGGCCGAGAACGCGCTGTCGCTGGCGTAACCGCTGGCAGCCGCCACATGACTGACCGGTGTGCCGCGCGCCAGCATCGGTAGCGCGTGGGCCAGGATGGCTTGCTGGCGCCACTGCTGAAAGCTGGTGGCCAGGCCGGTACGAAACAGGCGCGCCACGGTGCGTTCGCTGGCGCCGATGTCCACCGCCCACTCGGACAGCGTGGCGCGCTGGCCAGGAGCCCGCAGCACGGCTTCGCACAGGCTGCGCAGGCGCTTGTCGCGCGGCAGCGGCACACCGAGCGCCTGGGTGTCGGCGTGGGTGATTTCATGCAGGGTCAAGGCCATCAGCGCGTCGTCCCGGGCGCACGCTTGCGAGGCTTCGAGGGCGTGAATCAATTCACGCAGCAGGTTGGAGACGACCAGTACCCGGCACCCCTGCCAGCCGGGAGGCGTGGCCGTGGGGTCCAGGTAGACGGTGCGCAGTTCGGTCGCTTCCAGCACCGTCACGGCGTGCCGGGCGCCGGGTGGAATCCAGACGGCGCGTGAGGGTGGCAGGATGAAGGTGGTGTGCGCATCGCCGACGGCGACCGTCACCTGGATCAGTCCGCTGGCGCAATAGGCCAGTTGCGCCCACGGGTGCTGGTGCGGCTCGAAATGGGCGTCCACCACCAGCGAGCGGGCGCGGCTGCGCAGCGGCCGACGGGGCGTCGGGGCGACCGGGTTGGTGTCGCCAACGAGCTCGGGTTTGAGGGCGGATTTGCGTTTCACACGGAATTCCTTGGCTTGGCAGATATTCGACAATTATTGTCTATTTGTCGTATTTCAGAAGACGCCGCGCCACTTACCATGGCGGCATGAGCAGCGCCACACTTCATCCGCCCCTTGCCGGGCCTCTAACTTCCACGCTAAAGCAGGACGCCACCATCATCGGCCTGGTCGGGCTGGCCCACGCCAGCTCGCACTTTTCCCACTTGTTGCTGCCGCTGATGTTTCCGGTCTTCATGATCGAGTTCGGCCTGAGCTACTCCGAGCTGGGCCTGCTGATGACCACGTTTTTCGTGGTCTCGGGGCTGGGGCAGGCGTCGGCCGGTTTCGTGGTGGACCGACTCGGCGCGCGGCCGCTGCTGTTTGCGGCGCTGGGTATTTTTGTGCTGGCGTGCGGCGCCGCGTCGATGGTGACGGGCTACACCGGCTTGTTGGGGGTGGCGGCGCTGGCAGGGCTGGGCAACGCCACGTTTCACCCGGTCGACTTCACGATTTTGAACCAGCGGGTGTCGGGCCCGCGCCTGGGTTATGCCTTCAGTGCCCACGGCTTGACGGGCAATCTGGGCTGGGCCGCAGCACCCGTTTTTTTTGCCACGATCAGCAGCCTGTACAGCTGGCGCACGGCCTATCTGGCCGCTGCCGCGATGTACGTGGCTATCTTGCTGCTGCTGGTGCTGCAGCGCGACAAGCTGAGCACCCAGGTGGTGGTGCGCCATGCGGATGTCCATGCGGAACATGATATGGCGTTCATGAAGCTGCCGGTGGTGTGGTGGTGCTTCTCTTTCTTTTTGTTGTCCACCATGACGCTGGCGGTGGTGCAAAGTTTTTCGGTGTCCATTCTCAAAGCCATGCATGGCGTGAGTTTTGAGGCCGCGACCGTGACGCTGACGGCCTACATGCTGTGCGGTGCCCTGGGCATGTTTGTCGGGGGCTTTATCGCGGCACGCACCGCCAGCAGTGATCGCGTCGTTGCCCTCGCCATGGGGGTGGCGGCGCTCTTGCTGGCGCTGTGCGGCACCGGGATTTTTGGTGCCACCGGCACCATGGTGATCCTGGCCGGCACCGGCTTTGCCGTGGGTATCGGCGGGCCCTCGCGCGACATGATGATCAAGAAGGCCACGCCCCAGGGTGCGACCGGGCGGGTTTACGGCATGGTGTATTCCGGGCTGGACGTGGGCTTTGCCATTTCCCCCCTTCTGTTTGGCGCTTTCATGGACCGGGGCTGGTACGGCGCCACGCTGTTCGGCGCGGCGGCCGTGTTGCTGCTCAGCGTGGTGGCGGCACTGGGCGTGGGCCAGCGCACTTCCGGGCGCCCGCCACAGCGCGCTTGAACCGCGCCTGAGCCGCGCGGGGTGCAGAGCCTGTTGCCCGGGCGGCATGGGTTGCCTTCAATTCGACGTGGCTGACGGTTTCTGAATAGGCTAGAGTGCCACCCGGCACACTGTTATTGTTGGCGTGCGCGCGAAAACTCATTGAGGAAAAAAACATGAAAATTTCTACACGCTTGATGCTGCTGATGGGCGTCATGTCGGTCTTGTTGATTGGTATCGGTGGCATCGGTTTGTGGGGAATTTCAAGCAGCAACACGGCCTTGCAGTCGGTTTATGAGGATCGCACCGTGGCGCTGGCCCAATTGGGCGAAATTCAACACCTGATGGCGAGCAGTGGGTTTGTCGTGGTGTCGGCGGCGCTGGACGCGACCAGCGAGGTCGTCAAAAAGAACGCCGACGCCGTGGACGCCAATATCGCCGCGATCACGAAAACTTGGGGCGAGTACATGGCGACCAAGTTGACCGTGGATGAAGAACGCCATGCGAAGGAATTTGCAGCGCGGCGCGGGCGGTTTGTCGCCGAAGGTCTGCGTCCGGCGGTGGTCGCGTTGCGAGCGGGTGATTTCAAGGAAGCGACGCGGTTGTCGATCGGGGTCATTCCTGTCCTTTATTCACCGACCCGCGAAAGCATGGCCGCGCTGGTCAAGATTCAAACCGATGAGGCCAAGATCGAGTACGACTCGGCGACCAACCGCTATGCAACGCTTCGCTGGGTGTCTATTTTGTCGATTGTGGTGGGTGTGTTGTTCGCGGGGGCGATGGGTTTTTATCTGATTCGCGCGATTGGACGGGGACTGACGCAGGCCGCCAATCTGTCACATGCCATTGCGGCGGGCGACCTCACGGTGCAGGTCGATGTTGCCGGCAAGGATGAGATTGCCGTGCTGTTGAGCTCGCTCGTGGGCATGAAAGATAGCCTGAGCAACGTGGTGGCCCATGTGCGCCAGGGCTCTGAAAGCGTCGCCACCTCCAGCGCCGAGATTGCGCAAGGCAACCAAGACCTCTCCGCCCGTACCGAGCAACAGGCCAGTGCCCTGGAGGAAACGGCGGCCTCCATGGAGGAGCTCAGCGCCACCGTCAAGCAAAACGCCGACAGCGCCCGCCAGGCTAATCAGCTGGCCATGAGCGCCTCTACCGTGGCGATCAAGGGCGGTGAGGTTGTGAGTCAAGTCGTCGAGACCATGAAAGGCATCAACGACTCGTCCCGCAAGATCTCCGACATCATCAGTGTCATTGACGGCATTGCCTTTCAGACCAATATTCTGGCGCTCAATGCGGCGGTGGAAGCGGCCCGTGCTGGCGAGCAGGGCCGGGGCTTTGCGGTGGTGGCCAGTGAAGTGCGCTCCCTGGCCGGGCGTTCTGCCGAAGCCGCCAAGGAAATCAAGTCACTGATCAATGCCAGCGTCGAACGGGTCGAATATGGAAGCACCCTGGTGGACCAGGCCGGCGTCACCATGACCGAGGTGGTGAGCTCCATCAAGCGCGTGACCGACATCATGGGAGAGATCAGTGCGGCCAGCAGCGAACAGGCTTCGGGCGTGTCGCAGGTGGGTGAAGCGGTCACCCAGATGGATCAGGCCACCCAGCAGAATGCGGCCCTGGTCGAGCAGATGGCGGCTGCGGCCAGCAGCCTGAAATCACAGGCGCAGGACCTGGTCACGACGGTGGCCGTATTCAAACTTCCAGGCGGTCACAGCGGCTCGCTGATGAGCAAGGCGCCGATCACCCGGCAGGCCCCCGCCAGGAAGCCCGCTCCCGCCGTCGCGCTGACCCAGCGGAAACCGGCGATCAAGCCCAAAAAGCCGATGGTCAATACGCCTGCCAGGCAAACCGCCCTGAACGCGCCAGCACCCAGCACCAAGGCAACGGCCGCTGCCGCGACCGACGATGGCTGGGACACGTTCTGATTGACAGAACAATCAAAAATGACGACAAAAATTGCCGGCCATCTTCTCGTCGAATGCCTGGTGGCCCAGGGCGTCACCCATGCGTTTGGCGTCCCCGGGGAAAGTTATCTGGCGGTGCTCGATGGGTTTCACCGGCATCAGGACCAGATACGCTTCATCATCAATCGCCAGGAGGGCGGCGCGGCCTTCATGGCGGAGGCCCACGGCAAACTCACCGGGCGTCCCGGCGTCTGTTTCGTGACGCGCGGGCCGGGTGCCACCAACGCGTCGATCGGGGTGCACACTGCCTTTCAGGATTCGACGCCGATGGTGCTGTTTGTTGGCGACGTGGCCAGTGACACGCGCGACCGCGAAGCGTTTCAGGAAGTGGACTACCTGAGCTTTTTTGGACCCAGCACCAAAGGGTTTGCCAAACGCGTGGAGCGCATTGACGATGTGCACCGCATTCCCGAGTACGTGGCGCGTGCTTTTGCCACGGCCATGAATGGCCGCCCCGGCCCGGTGGTGCTGGTGTTGCCGGAAGACATGCTGACGCAGGCCGTGACGGCGCATGCGATCACCGGCGTGCTGCCGCAAGCGCTGCCGCGCGTGGCCGCGGTTTCTGCCTGGAGTGACCCCGACGCCTTGCTCCTCCTGCGTGAGATGCTATTGAAAGCAGAGCGTCCTTTGGTCATTGCGGGCGGTGGCGGCTGGACCGTGCAGGCGGCCCAGGCCTTGCAGCGCTTTGCCGAGAACTGGAAGCTGCCGGTGGGCAACGCGTTTCGTTTTCAGGACACGTTCGACAACCACCATGCGCTGTATGCGGGCGACGTGGGCATCGGCATCAACCCCAAGCTGGCCCAGCGCATCAAGGACAGCGACCTTGTCATCGCCATCGGCCCACGACTGGGCGAGATGACCAGCGGCGGCTACACCCTGCTCGAGGTGCCCAAACCGAAACAGAAGCTGGTGCACATCCACGCCAGTGCCGAAGAACTGAATCGCGTCTACCAGGCTGACCTGGCCATCAACGCGAGCATGAATGCCGCTGCTCGCTCGCTGGAGGCCCTGTCAGCGCCGGCAGCACTGGCGTGGGAGGAGTGGGCCCAGGCCTGCCACGCCGACTACCTGTCCAATCTGGAGCCGCAGGTCTTGCCCGGTGACATCGATATGCCCGCCATTGTGGCGACGCTGCAAAAGCATCTGCCGGCGGACGCGGTGCTGACCAACGGCGCTGGCAACTTTGCCAGCTGGGTGCACCGCTTTTACCGGCATCACGGGCTGGCCAAGGGCTTCAAAACGCAGCTCGCGCCGACCAACGGCGCCATGGGCTACGGGGTGCCCGCCGGCATTGCGGCCGCCATTACCACCGGGCGCCTGGCTTTCACCATCGCCGGTGATGGTGACTTCTTGATGAATGGACAAGAGCTGGCCACCGCCGTGCAGTACGGCGCCAAGAGCATCATCGTGCTGCTGAACAACAGCATGTTCGGCACCATCCGCATGCACCAGGAGCGCGAGTATCCGCAACACGTCACCGGCACCCAGTTGAAGAACCCGGACTTTGCGGCGCTGGCGCGCGCCTATGGTTACGCGGGCCTTCGGATCACCCACACGGCCGAGTTCGAGCCGGCCTTGATGGCGGCGCTGGCGCGCGCTGAGGGTAGCCTGATCGAGGTGATGCTGGACCCGGAGGTGATCAGCACCCGCGGCACCCTGTCGGCCATCACACAGACGGCGCAGGCCAGACAAAAAGCATCACAGACGCTGTAAATAGCAAAGCGGTTCGTGTGCCATGCGTTCCCAGGTTCTCGTGCTGAAACAAAAAAGGCCGACTTGCGTCGGCCTTTGAAGTAAACAGCAGGGGCTGATTACTTGAGGTGCTTGCCAATCAGGCCAGCCATCTCGAACATGGACACTTGGGCCTTGTTGAAGACTTCCTTCAGCTTGGCGTCGGCGTTGATCATGCGCTTGTTGACGGCGTCTTGCAGCTTGTTCTTCTTGATGTAAGTCCACAGCTTGCTGACCACTTCGGTACGTGGCAGCGGGCTATTGCCCACAATGGAAGCCAGAGCGGCACTGGGCGTCAGGGCTTTCATGAACGCTGCATTGGCGGTCCGCTTTTTGGCGGGCGCTTTCGGTGCAGCTACTTTTTTCGCTGGAGCGGCTTTCTTGGCGGGCGCAGCCTTTTTAGCTGGTGCTGCCTTTTTGGCTGGAGCCTTGACGGCTACTTTCTTCGCGGGTGCTGCAGCCTTTGCAGGAGCAGCCTTTTTAGCCGGTGCTGCTGCTTTTTTTGCGGGTGCAGCTTTCTTTGCCGGAGCTTTTTTTGCAGTTGCCATGATTTATTGTCCTTCTAGAAGTTGATTAATCACCAGCAAAAAACTGCTTCTTCACTGGCACAGCGGATGCTACTGGAGAATTTGTGTGTTTCCAAGGGAAAAAACGTTTATTTCATTGGGGCGTGTTGTTTTTTCATTGGTGATTTCCAGCTCTTTTCCCTCTGAAGACGGAATGCGGTCCGTGCGAGGCGCCGCAAACTGCTCATGCAGTGCAGCAGATGCCACTATTAACACCGCGTCACGACACGCTATTTCCTGTGCTTGCGTCTCGCGGGAACCCGCTGTGACGCTCTACAATTTTGCCAACCAAAGGAACTGAACCATGACCCCCTCATTTGCAACCTGTGACCTGTGCGATGCACACAAAAACGCTTCATCCCGTGAATTCCAGGTTTTGCCCCCGGTGTTTCGCGATTTTGGTGCCGTGCGCAAATTTTTCGGTCCGGTTGTCACCATCAAGTGCTTTGAGGACAACACGCTGGTCAAAGCGGCACTTGATGCCGTGGGCTATGTGGAGACACCCTCGGGCCGGGTGGGCAAGGTGCTGGTGGTTGACGGTGGCGGCTCCTTGCGTCGGGCACTGCTGGGCGGCAACCTCGGTGCAGCGGCGGTCAAAAACGGCTGGGCTGGCGTGGTGATGGATGGTTGCGTGCGTGACGTCGCGGAACTGGCCGTGCTGGACGTCGGGATTCGTGCCCTGGCCAGCCTGCCGCTGCCGACTGAAAAACGCAATGAAGGACAACAAGACATTGCGGTCCAGTTGCAGGGTGTCTGGGTTCGTCCGGGCGACTGGCTTTATGCGGATGAAGACGGCATGGTGCTGGCGGCAAGCCGTCTCATTTGAGGCGGGTTGATTTGATGGCGGCACGAGCTGGCAGGGTGGCTAACATCACTCCAAGCAGCGCGATGCCGAAGGCCAGAAGTTGCACGCCACGCAGCGTCTCACCCAAAGCAAAGACGCCGACCAATGCGCTTGAGACCGGCAGCATCACGGTGAACACACCGGCCTTCGCGGCCGGCACGGTTTTCAGGCCCGTCATCCATAGCCACACCGTCCACACACTGGCCGCCAGCGCGTAGAAGACCAGCAGCAGCCAGGCGCCTGGGGTCACGGCGCCAAAATCAAATTTCCAGGCCACGTAGAGGCCCATGGGCGTCATCAGCAGGAAGCCCCACAGGTTGATCAGGGCCGTGATCCGTTTCGGGCTCAGGGCGCCTATTAGCTTCTTGCCGATCACGGCGTAAGCGGCCTCGCACAACACGGCGCCAAACACCAGCAGATTGCCCCACAGCATTTTTTTATATGACAAATCGGCCGCTATCCCCCGAGCAGTATGCGCAGGCAGCTCTTGTTTTGATAGCGCGAACAGACCAATGCCGAAGGCCGCGCAGGCAATCGCGGCCCACACCCGCAGGCCAATGCGCTCGCGCAGGAAGAACCAGCTCATCAGCGCGACCACGGCCGGAATGGCGGCCATGATGACACCGGCCGAGACCGCGCTGGTCATGCTCACCCCAAACAGCATGCAGATCGAAAACAGGAAATTGCCCAGCAAGGACTCCAGAAACACCAGCTTTCTGGTGTGGGCGCTCATTGGTGCTTCGCCGACCGGCGCCAGAAACCAGTGCGGCATGGCGAGGCCCCCGATACCAAAGCGCATCCAGGCCAGCAAGAAGACCGGAAAGACTGCCACCAGCGACTTTGACAGGGCGACATAGCTGCCGACGAGCGACATGCTGAGGGCCAGCAGCAAGTAGGCCGTCAGACGGTTTGGCGCGTTGTGCGAGAAGTTTGGGGCGGACGCCATGGCAGTCGCTTACTTTGAAAAAAGTTGGAGCCACGCATCATGCCTGATGCCTGCA
>NZ_DHXT01000040.1:24654-24958 GCF_002413825.1 Rhodoferax sp. UBA5149 | reverse complement strand
GCCGCGCAAGGCTACGTACCGCCTAGCCCTTGAAACGCCTGGCGCGAGGTTGAACACCGGTGACCGCTGCTTTGCTAACCGCATGTGGACTGCCGCAGGCTTGGGCGCAGCAAAACGCGTGGCGCATCCTGGAGACCCGCTGGGGTCAGGGATTTCAATTTCTTGACACCTGGCGGGCCTGGAAAAACGATCCGCTGCGGCCCCGCATGCTGCACTATGTGGCGCTGACCAGCGCGCCACCCTCGGTGGACGAATTGCTGGCGGCTGCCGCACCCTTCCCGGAACTGCTGACGCTGGCCCAGGA
>NZ_DHXT01000040.1:24055-24477 GCF_002413825.1 Rhodoferax sp. UBA5149 | reverse complement strand
CTGGCGCCGCAATGGTTCGGGCTGTTGCCCGGCTTTCACCGTTTGACGCTGGCGGGCGGTCAGGTCTTGTTGACGCTGTGCGTGGGCGACTTGACGGCCCTGCTGCGGGAGCAACAGTTTGTCGCCGATTCGGTTTACCTGGATCCAGGCCGCGGTGCGGTGTCGGATTGGACGATCTGGACCGTCAAGGCCTTGGCACGCTGCTGTCGCCGCGGCACCAGTCTGGCCATCACGACGGATGTGTCTGACTTGCGCGCTGATTTGACGCAATGCGGGTTTGAGCTTCAAGCCACCCCCCGCCTGAGCGGCCAGTTCAATCCGCGCTGGACGATCAAGAACACGCGCGACGCCATGATCGGTCACCCAGTGGATGTCGGCAGCTGCGCCGTCATCGGGGCCGGACTGGCGGGGGGGGGGGGGGG
>NZ_DHXT01000040.1:17146-23877 GCF_002413825.1 Rhodoferax sp. UBA5149 | reverse complement strand
GGCATTGGCCCGGCGCGGCTGGCGAGTGCAGGTACTTGATCAGGCCAGCGAGCCCGCCACCGGCGCTTCCGGGCTGCCGGTGGGCTTGCTGGCGCCCCATGTCTCAGCCGACGACTGCACGCTGTCGCGCCTGTCGCGCAGCGGCGTGCGGCTGACCTTGCATCAGGCACGCAGTCTGTTGCGGCAGGGGCAGGACTGGGACGCCACCGGCACGCTGCAACGCCAAGTGGATGGTCCGACCAATCTGCCCGACATCTGGCACAAGGAGGCGGCGTGGCTCAAGCCGACCCAACTGGTACGGGCCTGGCTGGCGCAACCGGGAATCACTTTTCAGGGCGGCGCCCGGGTGTCTGCCCTTCGCCAGATCGGCGATCAATGGGAACTGCTGGACGCGCTAGGCCATGTGCTGGCTCGCGCCGATCGGGTGGTTCTGGCCAACGCCAATGGCGCGATGCCATTGCTTGAAACGTTGCAGACGACCCTGCCCGCGCTGGGCATTCGCGCCAACCAGCTGCCTGCCATGCACGGCGTGCGGGGTCAGCTGTCGTGGGCCATGCACCAGGGCCCGCCCGACGCGGCCTTTCCGCCGTTTCCGGTCAATGGGGCGGGCAGCGTGATCCCCGTGGTGCCCTTTGAGGGCGGAGCCGCCTGGTTCGTCGGCTCCAGTTTCCAGCCCGACAGCCGGCCGCCATCGCCGGACGAAAAGAATCACGCGGCCAACCTCGGGCGGCTGCACAAGTTGATCCCCGCGCTGGGTCAAGTGCTTGCCAAGCAGTTTGCCGCTGGCCCCCTCAACACCTGGAAAAACACGCGCTGCGTCACCGCCGACCGTCTGCCCATGGTGGGGCCGCTGTACCAGGCGGACCAGCCCAGCCTGTGGATTTGTGCCAGCATGGGTTCAAGAGGTCTGAGCTTCTCCGTGCTCTGCGCCGAACTGCTGGCGGCGCGCTGGGGGGCCGAGCCGCTGCCGGTGGACGCAGGCTTGGCCCACGCGCTCAAGGCCTTGCGTGGGGTCGCGGCAGCCACTGAAAATATTTGATAAAAAATACCGACAGCCCCCGAATCAAGAGCGTCAGCAGCTATATTTTTTGTAGCAACTCAACAATCTGCAAGGGGTCGTACGGTTTCTCCAGCAGACCGCTGCAACCGCAGGCTTCAACGTGCTGGCGCATGTGCCAGGACTTGTCGGTGCTGGTCACGATCACACTGCCAATGGCCGGCTCCAGCGTCACCAGCTGACGAATCACGGCCCAACCGTCCAGATCCGGAAGATTCAGCCCGACGATAACCAGATCGTAATGGCGTTTTTTCGCCAGTTCAAGGGCCCGCGCGCCGGTCCCCGTGTCGTCCACATCGGTATGACCCGCCAGCGCCAGTCGGGCCCGCAGATACATTCGGTCTTCCCTGGATGAATCCACCAGCAGCGACACCTTGAAGCCCGGGGGCACCGCGGCCCTGACGTCGCTGCCGCCAAAATCAATGCCGGTATCGCACTTTTCCACGGGCGCAAACAGGCTGTCCATGGCTTTCACCACATCGGGCCAATGCAGTGGCCGCGCAAACGTGCGCCAGGCGTTGGCCGGTGCGCCTTTGCCGACGCAGATCATCTTCAGGTTCGGGTTCAGGCCCGGTGACGCCAGCGCCAGCCCGGCTTCGTAGGCCTCAAGGTCAATCAGGGCCAGATGGGGGGCCACGGGCGCCTCGGGTGTCCACAAGCCGTAGGAGGTGGGACGGCTCATGGACAGCCTGAACAGGGTGTTCAGGGCATGGCGCTCAACGTCCCGAAAGCCAACCACCTTGACATAAACACTGGGTTTCATGGCTCTGATTATTTCATGGCGACGGGTCTGCGCGCCGCCGCCCACCAAGACAAAAAACCGGCAATGAGCTGCTTCATAAAATCTCCAAGGCCCTGAACTGTATCAGTGCCGTACGGCGCGAGTCTTGATTTGTTGCCCATAATTGAGTCCAGTCGCGGACATTCGAGCGGCGTCAATCGCCCATGTTTGTTGAATGGATTTCGTCATGATTCTTGTTGCCGGTTCTGCCAATCTCGACTTTGTCGTTCGCGCGGCGCACATTCCGGCGCCGGGTGAAACCGTGCTGGGACGGGACTTCAACACCTTCCCCGGTGGCAAGGGCGCCAATCAGGCGGTGGCTTGCGCGCGCGCCGGCGGCGCCGCCACGCACATGCTGCTGGCGCTGGGCGCCGATGCCTATGCTGTGCCGCTGGAGGCCTCCCTGCAAGAGGCCGGGGTGCAAACCCATGTCGTGCGCGTCAAAGAGCAGGCCACCGGCACCGCGTTCATCTGCGTCTCGGATGACGCGGAAAACGCGATCACGGTGGCACCGGGCGCCAACCAGGCCTTGCGCGGGGCCGACCTGCCGTCACTGGATGGCTTTACCCACCTGCTGCTGCAACTCGAAACGCCGATCGAGGCCGTGACGGCCTATGCCAAAGCGGCCCGATCCAGCGGCGTCCAGGTGCTATTGAATGCGGCACCGGCGCAACGCCTGCCCGCCGAATTGCTGGCGCTGCTTGACGTGCTGATCGTGAATGAAGGTGAACTGGCGGTCGTCGCCGATTGTTCCGGCAGCATGGCGCAGTGCCTGGCGCGTCTTGAGGTGCCGTGCGTGGTAGTGACCCTCGGCCATCGCGGCTGTTGCGCCCGCGCGGAGGGCGTGTACTCCTTCGAATCGGCCTTTCAGGTGACACCGATAGACACCACCGGCGCGGGAGATACCTTCTGCGGCGTTTTGGTGGCCGCCTTGAGCCAGCGCCACAACGTGCAACAAGCACTGCCACAGGCCTTGCGGCGGGCCAGCGCGGCGGCGGCCCTGGCCTGCACCCGGCTCGGTGCGCAGTCGAGCATCCCCACCCAGGCCGAAGTGGCCGCTTTTTTGGCGACCCAGACCGCCCCCACCGAAGCCCAAGACGCAGAACTCCGGCGGTTTTGCGGATTCGAGCCCCTAAAGCCGATCTAAACCGCATCTGACAGCAGATTCCCGATGAACACACCTCCCTCTTTCAAAGTCATTTATGACACCGACCCCGGTGTTGATGACGCCATGGCGCTTTACTTTGCGCTGGCGCATCCCGCCATTGAGGTACTGGGCATCACCACCACCTTCGGCAACGTCACGGTGGAACAGGCGGCAATCAACGCTTTGTATCTGACCGCCCTCGCCGGCAAAAACGTCCCGGTCACGCAGGGCGTGGCAAGGCCTTGCCGCAAGCCGCCGGAGCTGCCGCCCGCCCACATTCATGGCGCCGACGGTCTGGGTAACCTGACGGCACGCGTTGCCACTTCAAACCGGCTGGACCCGCGCGCCTCGGCGCAGTACATCGTGGACATGGCACGTGCCCAGCCAGGCGACATCACACTGGTGGCGGTGGGTCCGCTGGGCAACCTGGGCCTGGCCCTGAAGCTCGAGCCCGGGCTACCCCAGCTGCTGCGTGAAGTCATCATCATGGGCGGCACGATCACTGAGCCCGGCAACGTGTCGCCGGTGGCCGAGGCCAATGTCTGGAACGACCCGCACGCCGCCGACCTGGTGTTCACGGCGGGATGGAAGCTCACCATGGTGGGGCTGGATGTGACGCACCGGGTGCGCGTGCCGCTGTCTCTGGTAGAGCGCATCGCCCAGCGTCACCACCACCTCGCCACCGACACGCTGTCGCATGCGGTGCAGTTCTACGCGCACTTTTATACCGGCCTCTACGCCCACGTGGCGCAGGAGCCGGGCTGCTTTGCGCATGACGTGCTGGCCTTCATCTACCTGGTTCAACCGGAACTGTTCACCCTCGCCCACGGCGTTGTCCGCGTGGCGACCGAGGGCCTGGCTCAGGGCCAGACCATCATGAACCGGCGCGATTTCCTCCACTACCCGCAAGCGGGTTGGGGCAAGGACAAGGCTTTGACGCAGGTCTGCATGCAGGTCGATGCGGCCCAATGCCTCCAGCTGTTTAGCGATACCTTGATGTCGGACTGGTTGTAGGCGAGCCGTGGTCAGTTTTTTGTGACCCCGTTTGCGCTCCGTGGCGCGGGAATGGCCGACCAATGCCTGATGTCGACGGAATGGCTCACCTTTCCCTCTACATATATCTAATATTGAATATAGAAATCATTAAAATATATTTTGCAATATAACGAGACGCCATTAAAGTCTGCCCCTATGCATGATTTTGGGTTTATCTTTGCCGGTTTTTTTGTTGGCCTTGTGGTCGGGCTCACCGGTGTCGGTGGCGGCTCGCTGATGACGCCGATCCTGATTTTCTTTTTTGGCATCAAGCCGTATCTGGCGGTCGGCACCGACCTGCTGTTTGCTGCCTTCACCAAGATGGGGGGCACCGTCAAGCTGGCGCGGGCCCGCGTGGTGGACTGGCGTGTCGTGTTTCATCTCTCGCTCGGCAGCATTCCGGCCGCCCTGATCACTCTCTTTTTGCTCAATCAGGTGGGCGCTGCCAGTGCCCGGGTGCAAGGCCTGATGACCACCACCCTGGGTGTGGCCCTGCTGCTGACGGCGGCAGCCACTTTGTACAAAGCGCTGCGTGGCAAAGCGGCACCCGTCATGATCGCGCGCGGCCAGGAGGTCAAGGCAGCGACGGCGCGCCACTGGAGCCTGCCGCTTTTGTTTGGGGCGGTCATCGGCACCCTGGTCACGTTGACCTCGGTCGGCGCCGGGGCCATCGGCGTCACCGTGCTGATGATTTTGTACCCGATGCTGCCGCTGCCACGCATTGTGGCGGCCGACATTGCCTACGCCGTGCCACTGACGCTGGTGGCCGGTTTGGGGCACGCCTCGCTGGGCTCGGTCGACTGGCCGATGTTGTCCAAGTTGCTGGTGGGGTCCCTGCCGGGTGTCTGGGTCGGCTCGCACCTGATGTCGCGCATTCCTGAACGGGTCATCCGCTCGCTTCTTTCCGTGTTGCTGGCGTATGCCGGCGTGAAACTCATCGCTTTATAACCATGTACCAATACACCGACTTCGACCGCCAGTTCGTTCACCACCGTGCCGCGCAGTACCGCGACCAGTTGGAACGCAACCTCAGCGGCCAGCTCAGCGACGATGATTTTCGCCCCTTGCGGCTGCAAAACGGCTGGTACATCCAGCGCTACGCGCCCATGCTGCGCATCGCCGTGCCGTACGGCGAATTGGCCAGCGCCCAGCTGCGCGTTCTGGCCAAAATTGCGCGCGACTACGACCAGCCCAACGCACAGGTCTACCAGACGGCGCAAACCACGCAGGCCAAGCTCGGCACGGCAAAAATGCCCACCGGCTACGGCCACTTCACGACCCGCCAGAACGTCCAGTACAACTGGATCCCCTTGGACAAGAGCGCCGATGTGATGGACCTGCTGGCCTCGGTCAACATGCACGGCATCCAGACCAGCGGCAACTGCATTCGCAACATCACCAGCGACGAGCGCGCCGGCATTGCGGTCGACGAGCTGGTGGACCCGCGCCCGTTTTGCGAAATCCTGCGTCAATGGAGCACGCTGCACCCCGAGTTCGCGTTTTTGCCGCGCAAGTTCAAGATTGCCGTGTCGGGTGCCCGCGAAGACCGCGCCGCCACCGCCTGGCATGACGTCGGCCTGCATGTGCTGCAAAACAAGGACGGCGAGATTGGTTTTCGGGTGCTGGTCGGGGGCGGCATGGGCCGTACCCCGGTGATTGCCAGCACCATCCGCGACTTCCTGCCCTGGAACCAGATCCTGAACTATCTGGAAGCCGTGGTCCGCGTCTACAACCGCTGGGGCCGCCGCGACAATATGTACAAGGCACGCATCAAGATTCTGGTCAAGGCCGAAGGCCAGCGCTTTACCGACGAGGTCGAAGCCGAGTACGCCCAAATTGTTGAACTCGACGGCGCACCGCACACCATCACGCAGCAGGAGCTGGACCGGGTTACAGCATCTTTTGTGCCGCCAGCCCCCGAGAATACTGCGCAATTTGCTACAGAAATAATAGCAACCAGTCTGTCTGAGAAGGACCAGACCGAGTACACCCGCTGGTTGAAGCAAAACGTCGCGCCGCACAAGAACCCCGAGCTGCGCGCTGTCACGCTGTCGTTCAAGCGTCTGGGCTATGCCCCCGGCGACGCCACCGCCAGCCAGCTCGATACCGCAGCCGACCTGGCCGATCTTTTTTCAGCCGGTGAGGCCCGTGTCACGCACGACCAGAACCTGTTGCTGCCCTGGGTACGTGCCGACCAGCTGCCCGCCCTGTGGCAAGCGGCCCGCCAGGCCGGTTTTGCCAAGTCCAACATTCGCTTGCTGACCGACATGATCGCCTGCCCCGGCGGCGACTTCTGCGCGCTGGCCAATGCGCGCTCGATTCCGATTGCCGAGGCCATTACCGAGCGCTACCAGGACATGGACGAATTGCACGACCTGGGCGAGATCGATTTGCACATCAGCGGCTGTATCAACTCCTGCGGCCACCACCACAGCGGCCACATCGGCATTCTGGGCGTGGACAAGGATGGACGCGAGTGGTACCAGGTGTCGCTGGGCGGCTCCGACGGCTCCACCCTGAGCGGCGCGCCCGTGGCC
Organism: Rhodoferax sp. UBA5149; assembly: GCF_002413825.1. Taxonomy (GTDB): domain Bacteria; phylum Pseudomonadota; class Gammaproteobacteria; order Burkholderiales; family Burkholderiaceae_C; genus Rhodoferax. The sequence goes on along the minus strand of NZ_DHXT01000040.1, from coordinate 17,320 downwards.
GGCAAGGTCGTCGGCCCCTCGTTTGGCGCGACCGAAGTCCCCGATGTGATCGAAGCGGTGCTCGACACCTACCGTCGCGAACGCCGCGGTGGGGAGACCTTCATCGCCACGTTTCGCCGCGTTGGCATGGACGTTTTCAAAGCGGCCGCCAACAGTGCGCGCCAGACAGCTGAA
>NZ_DHXT01000040.1:11800-16922 GCF_002413825.1 Rhodoferax sp. UBA5149 | reverse complement strand
ACATTCCACGGGGGCTACAGGCCAAAATGTCATTGAACTTGTGAATGATGCCGACCCCCGTACGCTGAACTTGGAAGGGGTGGAACGCGTCGACCTGACGTTCCCCAAATTCACCGATGGCCGCGCCTTCAGCCAGGCGTTCTTGCTGCGCCGCCGTCTCGGCTTCAAGGGCGAGATTCGCGCCACGGGTGACGTCTTGATTGACCAGCTGGTGCAGATGCAGCGCAGCGGTTTTGACGCAGCGGTATTGCGCGAAGACCAGAACACAGAATTCACGCAACGCCAGTTTGACCGCTACCAGGCGTTTTACCAGGGCGATGCGGTAGCCACCCAGCCCCTGTTCGTGGCCGCCCAGACCCACCCCACATCAGGAGTTGCCGCATGAACGCCATTAAACTCAATGCCCGCGCCTCGGCCGATTTTGACGCCAAGCTGGCCGAAACGGTTTCCGTGCTGCAACAGGCCGCGCGCGACTATGCGCCACCGGCCGCAGGCAGCGCCCCCCTGGTCAGCCAGGCGTCCAGCCTGGGCGCCGAAGACGTGGTGATCAGCCACTTGATCAACAGCCTGCAGCTCGACATCGGCATCTTCGTGCTGGAAACCGGCATGCTGCACCCCGAGACGCTGGACCTGCTGGCCCGGCTCCAAGCCACGTCCCGTGCGCCGATTGAAGTCTTCACACCCCGCAATGAGGCGGTCGTGCAGTTCGTGGCGCGCGAAGGCAAGGACGCCATGTACAAGAGCATCGAGCTGCGCAAGGGCTGCTGCCACATTCGCAAAATAGAGCCGCTGGAGCGCGCGCTGGCCGGCAAGAAAGCCTGGATCACCGGCCTGCGCCGCGAGCAGTCCGGCGCCCGTGCCGAGGTGCCCTTGATCGACACCACGGACGCTACGCGGGTCAAAATCAACCCCCTGGCCAACTGGACCTGGGGTGACGTCTGGCATTTCATCGCCATCAACAAGATCGACTACAACCCGCTGCATGACCAGTTTTACCCCAGCATCGGCTGCGCGCCCTGCACCCGGGCCATCAGTTTGGGCGAAGATTTTCGCGCCGGCCGCTGGTGGTGGGAAGACGAGACCGCCAAAGAATGCGGCCTGCACGTCAGCCCGTCCGGTACCCTTGAGAAAGCGCCCGCATGAATGCCCGTACCTCTCCCGAACTACTTGAACCCATGCAACATTCACTTTCCCGTTCTGAACACCACGATCATCTGAGCAACGCGCAGCTGGATGCGCTGGAGGAAGAAACCATCTTCATCCTGCGCGAGGTCGCCGCCGCGTTTGAGCGCCCCACCCTGCTGTTCTCGGGCGGCAAGGACTCGCTGGTCATGCTCAAGTGCGCCGAAAAAGCGTTTGGCATCGGTCGCATCCCCTACCCGCTGCTGATGATCGACACCGGTCACAACTTCCATGAAGTGACCGATTTCCGCGATTCCCGCGCCAAGGAGCTGGGGGCCGAGCTGATCGTGCGCAGTGTGGAAGACTCCATGGCGCGCGGCACCGTGCGCCTCGCCCATCCCGGCGAGTCGCGCAATGTGCACCAGTCGGTCACCTTGCTGGAGGCCATCGAAGAATTCCGCTTTGACGCGCTGATCGGCGGCGCCCGCCGCGACGAGGAAAAAGCCCGCGCCAAGGAACGCATCTTCTCGCACCGCGACAGTTTCGGCCAGTGGCAGCCCAAGGCGCAACGGCCCGAGCTGTGGACGCTGTTCAACACCCGTCTGCAGCCCGGCGAACACTTCCGCGTGTTCCCGATCTCCAACTGGACCGAGCTCGACGTCTGGCAATACATTGACCGCGAACAAATCGCCCTGCCCTCGCTCTACTACTCGCACAAGCGTGATGTCGTGGAACGCAAAGGCCTGCTGGTGCCGGTGACGGAACTGACGCCGCTGCGCGCCGGCGAAACCGCCGAGTCCCGCGACGTGCGTTTTCGTACCGTGGGCGACATCACATGCACCTGCCCGGTGGAAAGCACGGCCAGCACGGCGGCCGACATCGTGATCGAAACACTGGCCGCCGACGTCAGCGAGCGCGGCGCCACCCGCATGGACGACAAAACCTCCGAGGCTTCGATGGAGAAGCGCAAGAAAGATGGGTACTTCTGATGACTGCTACAACTTTAATAGCTTCTGACGCACAATCGACGGAGGCTAGCACCCTAAAAGATACCGGATCGGCACTGAAATTCATCACCTGCGGCTCCGTGGACGATGGCAAAAGCACGCTGATTGGCCGCCTGCTGATCGACAGCCGCTCGGTCTTGCTGGACCAGCTGGCCAACGTCTCCAAAAGTGGCGAAGCCGATCTGGCGCTGTTCACCGACGGCCTCTCCGCCGAGCGCGAGCAAGGCATCACCATCGACGTCGCCTACCGCTACTTCAACACGGCCGAGCGCAAATTCATCATTGGCGACGCGCCAGGCCATGAGCAGTACACCCGCAACATGGTGACCGCCGCCTCCAGCGCCGACGCCGCCGTGGTGCTGGTCGACGCCACCAAACTCCAGTGGCAAACCAGCGCGCTGGAGCTGCTGCCGCAAACCCGGCGCCATTCGCTGCTGGTGAACCTGTTGCGTGTGCCGTCCATCGTGTTTGCGGTGAACAAGCTGGACGCGCTGGAAGACCCGGCCAAGCCCGAAACAACCGGTCAGGCGGCGCTGGCATTTGCCAACATCAGTCATGCGCTGGCGGCATTTGCCCAGGCGGCTGGCATTGAGGTCACCGCCATCGTGCCGATCTCTGCCCTGAAAGGCCACAACGTGGTCGAGCCGGCCGAAGGCTGGTGCGGCTACGACGGCCCGAGCCTGCTGGAGATTCTGGAACTGCTGCCGACGACACCGGCGGAGACCGCCCTTCCTTTCGCCTTCCCGGTGCAATGGGTTGAAAAGTTTTCTTCGTCCAGTGACACGTCCCAGGGACGCCGCATTTTTTGGGGGCGCGTGGCCACCGGTGTTGCGCAGGTCGGACAACAAGTCTCGGTATTGCCCAGCGGCCAGACGGCCACGGTCGCCCAGGTGCTAGGCCACACGCGTCAGCCTGGCGCCGTGCAGGCCGGGCACAGTGCCGGCATTGTGCTGGACCGCGAAGTCGACGTCTCCCGGGGCGACTGGTTGCTGGCCATCGAGCCCAAAGCAGACGCCAGTGCCGAGGCAGACGAGTTTGAGATCAGCGACACCAGCAGCACCTTCAAGCCCAGTCGCGAACTCAAAGCCACCATCGCCTGGATGGACGACGAGCCCCTGGTGGCCGGCCGCGTCTACTGGGCGTTGCATGGGCACCGCTGGATCAAAGCCAAAATCAAGCGCATTGTTCACAAGCTCGACATCAATACCCTGGCCGAAGAAGATGCCAGCCAGCTCGACGCCAATGCCATCGGCCACGTGGAGCTGGTGCTGCAAGAAGCCATTGCCGCCCTGCCCTACAGCCGCTCGCGCGTGCTGGGCTCGCTGGTTTTGGTGGACACCGCGTCGCACAAAACAGCCGGCGCCGTGCTGATAAATTGACCCGTATTAAGTAAACCCTGCACCATCAAGGTCAATTTGACCCAACTGGATACGGAAACCCAATAAAATCTAGGGTTTCCACCCATTCGTCGAAAACTACAACATGACACATACCGTCACCGAAGCCTGTATCAAATGCAAGTACACCGATTGCGTCGACGTTTGCCCCGTGGACTGCTTCCGCGAAGGCCCCAACTTCTTGACCATCGATCCCGATGAATGCATTGACTGCGCCGTGTGCATTCCCGAATGTCCGGTGAATGCCATCTACGCCGAAGAAGATGTGCCAGCCGACCAGCAGCACATGACGAAGCTCAATGCCGAATTGGCCAAGTTGCCGACCTGGAAAAGCATTACCAAACGCAAGGCCCCGCCAGCGGACGCTGACGAATGGAAAGACAAGACCGGCAAGCTCCCCTTTCTCATCAAATAAGTTATAGAAAAAGTGATGGAACCTCACCTGAACCAAGAAGTGATCAACACCGCGCAGGCCCATGAAGGCCCTATCGAAACCGACGCCGTCATCGTGGGCGCAGGCCCGGTGGGCTTGTTCCAGGTGTTCGAACTCGGCCTGCTGGAAATCAAGGCCCATGTCATTGATTCGCTGGCCTACGCCGGCGGCCAATGTGTCGAGCTCTACCCGGACAAGCCGATTTATGACATTCCCGCCGTGCCGGTGTGCACCGGCCAGGAACTGACGGACAACCTGCTCAAGCAGATTGAGCCTTTTGGCGCCACTTTTCACTTCGGCCAGGAAGTCACCACCGTCCAAAAGCAGGACGACGGCCGCTTCTATGTTGAAACCTCGAAGGGCACCCGGTTCCTGACCAAAACCATTTTCATTGCCGCCGGCGTCGGTGCTTTCCAGCCCCGCACGCTCAAGGTGGAGGGTTTGGACGCCTTTGAAGGCTCGCAGCTTTTCTACCGCGTCAAAAGCCCGAATGACTTTGCCGGCAAAAACCTGGTGATCGTTGGTGGCGGTGACTCGGCACTCGACTGGGCGCTGGATTTCGTCAAGGAAAGCCCGCACAAAGCCGAAAGCGTGATCCTGATTCACCGCCGTGACGGCTTCAAGGCCGCGCCCGCGAACGTGGCCAAGATGAAAGAACTGTGCGATGCCTACGAGATGCAATTCATCGTCGGGCAAGTCACCGGCTATGAAGAAAAAGACGGCCAACTCACGGGCGCCAAAGTCACGGGCGCCGATGGCGTGACGCGCGTGGTGCCGCTCGATGTGCTGCTGGTGTTCTTTGGTTTGAGCCCCAAACTCGGCCCGATTGCCCAGTGGGGACTGGACATTGAGCGCAAGCAGCTCAAGGTCGATACCGAGAAATTCTCCACCAGCGTGCCGGGTATCTTCGCCGTGGGCGATATCAACATCTACCCCGGCAAGAAGAAACTGATTTTGAGTGGTTTCCACGAATGCGCGCTGGCCGCCTTCGGCGCCGTATCGATCATTTTCCCCGAGAAAAAGGTCTTCTTGCAGTACACGACCACCAGTCCCAAACTGCACAAGGTGCTGGGTGTCGAAACGCCCGTGTTCGACTGAGTAGAATCCACATCGTGCTCAACTGAGCACCTTCGCTAGGGGTGTTGCCCTGCTTCGCAAGAGGC
>NZ_DHXT01000040.1:548-11507 GCF_002413825.1 Rhodoferax sp. UBA5149 | reverse complement strand
CACCTGCCAATACTTTTGCATGGAGCAAATGGATGGCAAATACAAGCGTTCCCAATGCCGACAACAAGGCGCTGACGCCGGTGGCGGACGCCGACCGTGTTTTTCGCTGGCATGAACATGCCTCCCTCTGGTTCAGCCTGGGTGTGGGCCTGCTGGTCATGCAAATTGGCGCCTACTTGGTGCCCGCCGTCGGCAGCCGGGATGCCGCCGTGGCCATCGTGCTGGGCTCGCTGGTCGGCTCCGGCCTGCTGGCCTGGACCGCCAAGATCGGCTGCGACAGCGGCCTCACCAGTGCCGGGCTGATGCACACCACGTACGGCAGCCTCTTTGCCCGCCTGCCCGTGCTGTTGAACATTGCGCAGTTGATAGGCTGGACCACGTTCGAGCTGGTGATCATGCGCGACGGCACCGCCGCCATTGGCAAGCAGTCTTTTGGGCTCTCTCTTGATGGCCCCGGCGGCATCGTCATCACCACGCTCTTGTGGGGCGCTGTGCTGACCTTGTTGCTGGCCGGCTCCATGACCACGCTGGTACGCAAAATCATCAGCCGCTTCGGCCTGCCGCTGGTGATTGCCTCGCTGCTGTGGCTGACCTGGCAGTTTGGCGGGCAACTGCGAACGCAAGGCTTTGACGCTTTCTGGGCACGACCCGGAGACGGCAGCATGAGCATGCTGGCGGCCATGGACCTGGTGATCGCCATGCCGGTGTCCTGGCTGCCGCTGGTGGCCGACTACGCCCGCCATGGCCGCGCGGGTCGCAGTGCCATGAGTGGCACCTGGCTGGGCTACGCGGTGGCCAATATCTGGTGTTACGCGCTGGGCGTGATGGTGGTCAGCGTGGCGCAACCGGACGCCAATCTGGTCAGCGCGCTGCTGCTGGCACAAGGCGGCCTGATTGCCTTGAGCCTGATCCTCGTGGACGAAATTGACAACGCTTACGGCGACGTTTATTCGGGCGCGGTGTCCGCGCACAGCATCAAGCCGTCATGGAGCATCCGGCAATGGGGGCTGGGGCTGGCGGTTCTGTGCACCGGGCTGGCGCTGGTACTGCCCATGCACAGCCTGGAGCCGTTCTTGCTCTTGCTGAGCTCCGTCTTTGTGCCGCTTTACGGCGTTATTCTGGGTCGATTAGGCGTGGGCCAACCCAGCTTCGCGCCACCACAACGCAAGGTTGACCTGACAGCCGCACTGCTGTGGCTGGCGGGTGTGGCCATGTACCACGCTCTCGCCAAATGGGCACCCCAATGGGGCTCAGCCCTGCCGACGCTGGCACTGAGCTTCACGCTCGCCTGGCTCACACGGCCACAACGGACCTAAGTCCATTCTCCGAGAACCAACATGAATATCGTTATTTTGGGCGCAGGCCTGATGGGGCGGCTACTGGCCTGCCAGCTGGCACGGGCCGGTCATAGCCTTGAACTGTTTGACGCCGGCGGCCCGGAGGCGCTGACCTCGGCCGCCCGCGCCGCTGCCGCCATGCTGGCACCCCTGGCGGAATCGGCGATCACGGAGACCAGCGTGGTGCAAATGGGCGTTTATGCGCTCAAGCGCTGGCCTGAGCTGATTGCCCAACTCGATGAGCCGGTCTTCTTTCAACAGGAAGGAACCCTGGTGCTGTGGCATCGTCAGGACGCCGCAGAGGCCGAGCGCTTTTCGCGCCAGATGGACGCCACGGGTCTGGCGCTGCCCATTCTGCCGAAGGCGCAGCGGCTGGATGCCCAAGGCATCGCTGAACTTGAACCCTCGCTGGGCTCGCGTTTTGCCCAAGGTCTGTATCTTCCGGGAGAGGGACAACTGGACAACCACCAGTTGCTGGCAGTCATGCTGCATCAACTCCAGCGCCTCCATGTCAAACTGAACTGGGACAGCCCACGCGCCCCTGGCGACTTCTCGCCGGGAAAGCCAGGACAACCGGATTGGGTGTTTGACTGCCGTGGGCTGGGGGCGCGAGATCAGTGGCCTGCGCTGCGTGGCGTGCGTGGCGAGATCATCACGCTGCTGGCCCCGGAGGTGAAATTGACCCGCCCAACGCGCCTGATCCATCCGCGCTATCCCATTTACATTGCGCCCAAAGGGGGTGATTATTTTGTGGTGGGTGCCACTGAAATTGAGTCAGATGATTTGTCAGAAATGAGCGTGCGCTCTACGCTGGAGCTACTTAGTGCGGTCTATTCGGTGGACAGCGGATTTGCTGAAGCGCGGATTGTGGATATGGTGACCCAATGTCGTCCGACCTTGCCGGACAACCTGCCCGCGATCCGCCGCATCGGTGAACGCGTGATGCAAATCAACGGGCTTTATCGTCATGGCTACCTGATAGCCCCGGCCGTGCTGGATGTGGTGATGGAACTGTTCCACGCCAATAGCTCACCGTTGGCGAGCACGTTTGCGCTGTCAATTCAAAACGCGCAAGCCTGAAGGCATGAACGTCTTTATCAATCAGGTGCCGCACGATCTTCTGCCAGGCGCGACGCTGGCCGACGCTGTTTCCCTGCTGCAAGCCCAGCCACCTTTTGCGGCGGCGGTGAATCTGCAGTTCGTCCCCAACACCCAGTACGCCCAAAAATTACTCCAGCCAGACGACCGCATTGACATCATTGCGCCGGTCACCGGCGGTTAATATGGCCTCCACGCTTGTCACTTCGTGTACTGCGCTGCCCCCCGAGGGGGCTAATTTTCCTAGGGGCGGCCCGTCGAAAAATTGGCCCCCAAGCTTGTCGCTGCGGCGCACGCCTAAATGAAAATTGCCATCGTCGGCGCCGGCTGGGCCGGCATGGCGGCTGCGGTGGAGGCCACCCAGGCGGGCCATCATGCTATCGTTTTCGAAGCATCCCGCGCAATCGGCGGGAGGGCTAGAGCCCTGAATGGCATATTGCCTGACGGCACGCCGGTGACACTGGACAACGGCCAGCACATCCTGATTGGTGCCTACACCGAGACCCTGCGCCTGATGCGCCGGGTCGGCGTGCAGCCGGAGGACGCCTTGTTGCGTCTGCCCATGACGCTGCTGTTCCCGGACGGCCAGGGCTTGCGCTTTCCCGACTGGCCGACGCCACTGGACGCGCTGGCCGGCATTCTGTCGGCACGTGGCTGGACGGTGGCGGACAAGTGGTCTTTGCTGCGCGTCGCCAGCGGCTGGCAGCGACAGGGCTTTGAGTGTGAAACGAGCCTGTCGGTGGCGCTGCTGTGCCGACGTTTGCGCCCCCGCGTCATGGCGGAATTGATTGAGCCGCTGTGTGTGTCGGCCCTCAACACGCCGACCGAGCGGGCCAGCGCCCAGGTGTTCTTGCGGGTCATGCGCGACGCCCTGTTCGGCGTGCAGGGTGGCTCCCGGCTGCTGCTGCCGCGCCTTGATCTGTCCGAGCTGTTTCCCCAGGCTGCCGCGCGCTGGCTCACCCAACATGGCGGCCAAGTGCGGCTCGGCACACGGGTGGCATCGGTCTTGCCGCAAGGCGCGCAGTGGCGGGTTGAAGGCAAGCTGTTTGACGCCGTGATCTTCGCCACATCAGCATCAGAATCGGCCAGAGCCCTCGAAAACAGTGCGCAAGCAGCTCCTGATTCAATAGCAGACACGATCTGCCAATGGACCCGGCTCACCCGCGCCCTGCAGTTTGAAGCCATCACCACCGTCTATGCCTGGGGTTCGGGTGCAGCCCTGCCCCACCCGATGCTGACCCTGCGCAGCCACGCCGCCAGACCGACAGCCCTGCTCGCCCCGGCCCCGGCCCCGGCGCAGTTTGTGTTCGACCGCGGCCAGCTCGGCGGGCCCCAAGGCCTGCTCGCCTTTGTGGTGAGCGCCAGCGCGGGAGAACGCGAGGCACTGCAGGCGCAAGTGCTGCTGCAAGCGCAAGCGCAGCTGGGCCTGCGGCTGCAAGCGGTTCAAACCATTGTGGAAAAACGCGCCACCTTTGCCTGCACGCCCGGTCTGCAGCGGCCAGCCCAGCAAATCGCGCCCGGTCTGCTGGCCTGTGGCGACTATGTGGCGGGCCCCTACCCGGCCACCCTGGAGGGTGCGGTACGCAGCGCCGTGGCGGCCGTCGGGCAGGCCGGGCCTGACCCTTATGATTCGATGCCCAGACGCACAAAATACAAGGAGTCAGCCCCATGAAACGCACGTTGAAAATTGTCGCCCTGCTGCTCGCCGTACTGGCCGTGGTGGCAGCAGCGGCAGCCGCCTGGTACATCCACACCAAACAGCCGCAACGATCCGGGACCTTGACCCTGACGCAGCTCACGGCACCGGTCAGCGTGCGCTATGACGAGCGCGGCGTGCCGCACATTCGGGCCGAGAATGAGGCCGATATGTACCGCGCGCTGGGTTATGTGCACGCGCAAGACCGCCTGTTTCAGATGGAGATGGTGCGGCGTCTGGCGCAGGGTGAACTGGCCGAGATTCTGGGGCCCAAGCTGGTCGACGTTGACCGGCTGTTTCGCACCCTCGGCATTCGCGCCCGGGCAGAAACTTACGTCGCCGGCATGGATAAGACCAGCCCGTCCGCTAAAGCGCTGGACGCCTATCTGGACGGCGTCAACCAATACCAGTCCACCCATCCCGCCCCGCTGGAGTTCGACCTGCTGGGTATCCGCAAACGGCCGTTCACCGCAAAGGATACGGTGGCCGTGTCGGGCTACCTGGCCTACAGCTTTGCCGCGGCGTTTCGGACCGAGCCGGCCCTGACCTATGTGCGCGACAAACTTGGCGCGGACTATTTGAAGGTCTTTGACCTCGACTGGCACCCCGAAGGCGTGATCACTCAGGGCACGACGGCGGCCATGAACACCCAGGACTGGCACAAGCTCGACCAAATTGCCCGGCTCAGCCATGAGGCCCTGGACGCCGCCGGGCTACCGCAATTCGAGGGCAGCAATGCCTGGGCCATCTCGGGCAGCCGCACCGCCAGCGGCAAACCGCTGCTGGCGGGTGACCCGCACATCGGCTACTCGGTACCCTCCGTCTGGTACGAGGCGCACCTGTCAGCGCCGGGCTTCGAGTTGTACGGTCACCACCAGGCGCTGAATCCGATGGCCTTGTTGGGCCACAACCAGCGATTTGGCTGGAGCCTGACCATGTTCCAGAACGATGACGTCGACCTGATCGCCGAGAAGACCAATCCCGCCAATCCGAATCAAATCTGGTACCACGGCCAGTGGGTCGACCTGCAAAGCCGCGAAGAAACCATTCTGGTCAAGGGTGCCGCGCCGATCAAACTCACGCTACGGCGCTCGCCCCACGGCCCCATCATCACCGACGCGTTCACAGACAGCTTGGGCAAGACGCCGGTGGCCATGTGGTGGGCCTTTCTGGAGACCGAAAACCCGGTGCTGGACGCCTTTTATGAACTCAACCGCGCCAACACGCTGGAGAAGGCACGCCACGCCGCCAGCAAAATCCATGCGCCCGGACTCAACGTGGTGTGGGCCAATGCCGCCGGCGACATCGGCTGGTGGGCCGCCGCCAAACTCCCGATCCGCCCGGACAACGTCAACCCCACGTTCATACTGGACGGCAGCACCGCGGATGCGGACAAGCTGGGTTTTTACCGCTTCAGCGACAACCCGCAAGAAGAAAACCCGGCGCGTGGCTACATCGTCTCGGCCAATCACCAGCCCAAGCCAAGCAGCGGTGTGCCCGTGCCCGGTTATTACAACCTCTCGGACCGCGCCCAGCGTCTGGACGAACGCCTGCGCGATGCCACGGTCAAATGGGACATCAAGGCCAGTCAATCCCTGCAGCTCGACAGCCAAACCGGTTATGGCCCGCGCGTGCTCAAGGCTTTGCTGCCGGTGCTGGAGAGCGTCGTCACCGATCCGACGGAACGCGCCTTGCTGGCGAGTCTGGCCACTTGGGATGGCAACCACACCCTCAAAAGCATCACGCCCACGGTCTTCAACCAGCTGCTGTACGAGCTGGCCCGGGGCGCCATGGCGGATGAAATGGGCGAGGTTCAGTTCAAAAACCTGCTGAACACCCACGCGCTGGACTTTGCCTTGCCCCGACTGGCCGAGGACGCCGCCTCGCCCTGGTGGGACAACCGCAACACGCCGCAAGTCGAGAGCCGCGCCGACACCATGAAACTGGTTTGGCGCGCCACCATCGACCACTTGAAAGCCACGCTGGGCGATGACCCCGCCGCTTGGGCTTGGGGCAAGGCCCACACGCTGACCCACGGCCATCCGCTGGGCGCACAAAAGCCGCTGGACCAGCTGTTCAACGTCGGGCCCTTTGCCGCACCGGGCGGACGCGAGATCCCGAACAACCTGTCGGGCTCGATCGGGCCCGCGCCCTGGGCCGTGAGCTATGGCCCGTCCACCCGGCGCGTGATCGATTTTGCGGATGCCAGCACGGCGGTGGGTATCAACCCGGTGGGCCAAAGCGGCGTGCTGTTTGACGCGCATTACAAAGACCAGGCGCAAACTTTCATCGAGGGCGGCTACGTGGCGCAGCACCTGAGTGCCGCCGACGTCACGGCCAACACCCGCAGCACGCTGCTGCTGACCCCTGCGCTACCCGCCGCGCAATGATGTAGAGCGCTAGCGCCGTACCGGGACCGCCTGCAGCAGCTCACACAGCACGCTCAAGGTGGCCACCGTCTCATGCGGTTGCAGCGCATGCGTCCACCGCTGTTCGCCGCGGTTGACCCACACTGTCTGCATGCCGGCAGCCAAGGCGCCCAGCACGTCCAGCGCGGCATCGTCGCCCACATGCAGCACCGCGTCGGCCGCGACGCCGGCGCTGCTGGCTGCCGCGTGAAAAATGCGCGGATCGGGTTTGCCGACACCAAACTCCCGGGCGCTCAAGCCCGCCACAAAAAACTCGCTCAAGCCGACCCGGTGGACATCGGCGTTGCCGTTGGACAGCGCCACCACCGGGAAACGCGCCGCCAGAAAAACCAGTGCCGGCCGGGCATCGTCAAACAAATCCACCCGCATGCGCTCGGCAAAAAACACCTCAAAAGCCGGTTCCGCCAGGCCCGTGTCCTCATTGGCACGCTGCAGGGCCAGTCGGATCGACTCACGCCGCAGCGCACTCAAGTCATGGCCGATGTCAGGCAGGCTGCGCAGCACGTGGTCGCGTACCGCCTGTCGCGCCTGGCGGTCGGCCAATACCGCCGCGGCGCCGGGGGCCTGCTGGCCCAGCCAGGTCGCCAAAGCTCTTTCGGCGCGCTCAATCGTGGGCCAGATCGGCCACAGGGTGTCGTCCAGATCAAGAGTTATTGCCTTGATTTTTGAAATATCCAGCATAGGTGCGGGAGAATACTGCATGAGCTTCTTTTCAATGGGCAAATTTGCCAAAGAACCCCCCTTCACCCATGGTCAGGTGCCGCGCACCGCTGTGCTCTTCTGTAACCTGGGCACACCCGACACGCCGACAGCGGCTGATGTGCGGCGCTTTTTGAGCGAGTTTTTAAGTGATACGCGCGTGGTCGAGATCCCACGGCTGGTCTGGCTGCTGATCCTGCACGGCGTCATTCTGCGCGTGCGGCCCGCCAAGTCAGCCGCCAAATACGCCAGCATCTGGACGCCCGAGGGCTCGCCGCTCAAGGTCTGGACCGAAAAACAGGTCAAGCTGCTGCAAGGCTGGCTGGCTCAGCGCGGGCACCAGGTCACGGTGCGCTACGCCATGCGCTACGGCAGCACCTCCATCTCCTCGCAACTGGACGCGCTGAAGGCCGAGGGCGTGACCCGCGTGCTGATTTTGCCGGCCTACCCGCAATATTCGGCCACCACCACGGCCAGCCTGTTTGACGCGGTGTACAGCTGGGCCGCCAAGGTGCGCAACCTGCCCGAACTGCGCTTTGTCAACCGTTACCACGACGACCCGGGCTGCATCCGGGCGTTGGGCAGGAGCATCCAGCGCTACTGGAAACTCAATGGGCGCCCGGATCAGCTGGTGATGAGTTTCCATGGCGTGCCCGAGCGCACGCTGCACCTGGGCGACCCCTACCACTGCGAATGCTTCAAGACCGCGCGCCTGCTGGCCGACCAGCTGGGCTTGAGTCCGGACCAGTTCAAGATCACCTTTCAGTCCCGCCTGGGCCGCGCCAAATGGCTGGAGCCCTACACCGAACCCACCTTGATCGCCCTGGGCAAAGCGGGCGTCAAGCGGGTCGATGTCGTGTGCCCCGGCTTCACCAGCGACTGCCTGGAGACGCTGGAGGAAATCGGCATGGAGGGCCGCGCCGCGTTCCTGAGCGCCGGTGGCCAAGACTTTCATTACATCCCGTGCTTGAACGATGACCCGGTGTGGATCACGGCGCTGTGTGAACTCACGCAGCAGCATCTGGCCGGCTGGCCCACGCTGGACACGCCTGACGCGCAAGCGCTGGCGGCGTCACGCGCGGCGGCGCTGGCCTTGGGGGCCAAGCAGTAGGCCAGGGTTCAGTCAATTGGCACTATTTTTAATGGCTGTTTGCCGCCCGAAGCGGCCAGACAAGGAATCATTGAAATGAATGACAGGGATCAGCAAACATCCATCGACGACGCGAAACTTGAAGTCTATCGCCGCGTTTTTTACGCGTCGCCCGATTACATTTCGTTCAGTCGGCTGGACGGCACCTATATCGACGTCAATCCGGGCTATGAGCGTTTTACCGGACTGACACGAGCCGAGATGATTGGGCGCACATCGCTGGAAATCGGTATCTGGCCCAGTCCTGAAGTGCGCGTGGCTTTTGTCGGCGCCTTGAAAGTGACCAACGAGTTACATGGCTTCCGAACCAGTCTGGTGAATTTCAGACAGGAAATCCGGGATGTCGAAGCCTCGGTCAATCTTGCTGAAATTGGCGGTGAACAGGTGCTGATTTCAATCGTACGGGATGTCACCGAACGCAAGCGTGACGAGGATGAACTGGCGCAGCATCGGGATCAGCTTGAGCAACTGGTCGCGCAACGCACGACCGACCTGCGGCAAGCCAACGAACAACTGCTGGACACCAATCGCAAGCTGGAACAAGCGCACAACCAATTGCTGCAAACGGAAAAAATGGCGTCCATTGGTCAGCTCGCCGCCGGTGTGGCGCATGAGATCAACAACCCGGTTGGTTTTGTCAATTCCAATCTGAACAGTCTTGACGCGTATGTCCGCAGCCTGCTGCAAGTCATCCAGGCGTATGAGGACCACCAACAGGTCTTTGAACAGTACCCGCAAGACCTCCAATCGATCGAAGCGGTCAAAACCGAGGTGGAGCTGGACTACCTGAAAGAAGATATTTTCACGCTGCTGGACGAATCCAAGGACGGCATGTTGCGGGTGAAAAGAATTGTCCAGGATCTGAAGGATTTTTCCCACGTCGGTGCGGTGGAATGGCAGCTGGCAGATTTGCATGCCGGCTTGGACAGCACGCTCAATATCGTCACCAATGAAATCAAGTACAAGGCCAACGTCATCAAGGAATATGGTGCATTGCCGCCGATTGTTTGTCTGCCGCTGGAACTCAATCAGGTGTTCATGAACATGCTGGTGAACGCGGCGCACGCGATCCCGAGTTTTGGGGAAATCAGGATTCGCACCGGCGTCCAGGATGATATGGCCAGGATCGAATTCAGCGATACCGGAAGCGGTATCAGCCCCGAAACCATCAAACGTATTTTCGATCCATTCTTCACGACCAAACCCATCGGTCAGGGCACCGGGCTCGGGCTGTCACTGGCGCATAGCATCATCCAGAAGCATCAGGGTCGAATCGAAGTCGACAGCACGCTCGGCAAAGGCAGCACATTCCGTATCTGGCTGCCTTTGCAACAAGTACCCGTCGATAAAATTGCCGCGTGATCCGAGTGGCCGACATGGACTTGAACTCGAACACCCTCTCCCGCCAAGACCACGCTGCTCTGCCGTACCAAAGCATGACCCAGCCACCGCGCGTTCCAGACGTAGACCCGGCGGCAACGCTGCTGTTCGTCATCAATGCCGCCTCGGGTCGCAACGATCCGCAGACGACACGCCATGTGATCGAAGAGGCGCTGCGGGCGGCTGGGAGAACCGGTGAATTGCTGTTCGCCCGCCCCGACGAACTGGCCCGCGTCGCACAGCAAGCCGCCACGACCGCTTGCGCCCGGCGTAGCGCCGTCGTTGCCGTGGGCGGCGACGGTACGATCAACTCGGTGGCGCAGGCCGCGCATGCCCAAGGCTGCGCCATGGGGGTGATGCCGCAGGGCACTTTCAATTACTTTGCCCGCACCCATGGCCTTCCGGCCGATGCCGCTGCCGCCGTCCAGGCCCTGCTGCGTTCCGTGCCGGTGCCGGTGCAGGTGGGCTTGATCAACGAGCACGTGTTTCTCGTCAACGCCAGCCTCGGCCTGTACCCCGAACTGCTGCAGGATCGCGAGGCCTACAAGGCGCGCTTCGGCCGCAGTCGGCTGGTGGCGTTCGGGTCTGCGTTGGTCACCTTGCTGGGCACGCACCGGCAGCTGCGGCTGCGCATCGAACAGGGCGCCACCACACGCGACGTGACGACGCCAACGCTTTTTGTCGGCAACAACCGGCTGCAACTGGAACAAGTCGGTCTGCCGCAGGCCCACTCGCTCGACGAGGGCTGCATCGCCGCCGTGATGCTGCGACCGGTCGGCGCCTTTGCCATGCTCTGGCTGCTGCTGCGCGGGACCATGGGCACCCTCGGCGAGGCCGACACGGTGGAGAGCTTCAAGTTCCATCGCATGCTTGTCAAGCCACGGCTGGCCTGGGGTAGGCGCTTGGTCAAGGTGGCTTTTGATGGCGAGGTCAGCTGGATGCGCGCGCCGCTGGAATTCCGGGTGTCGCCCAGGCCGCTGTACCTCCTCAAGCCCCTCATCGCAGCGGGTACCAGCGGTCCCGAAGCGGGCGGCACATGAGCGTCCTGCTGCAGATATCCGACACCCATTTCGGCACCGAGCAGACACCGGTGGTCGAGGCGCTGGTGACGCTGTCGCGGCAACAGCGGCCCGATCTGCTGGTGCTCTCGGGCGACATCACCCAGCGCGC
>NZ_DHXT01000040.1:0-338 GCF_002413825.1 Rhodoferax sp. UBA5149 | reverse complement strand
TCGGGCGACATCACCCAGCGCGCGCGCCCCGGCCAGTTCCGCGATGCGCGGGCCTTCATCGATCGGCTCGGTGCGCCGGTGCTGGCCATTCCGGGCAACCACGACATTCCGCTCCTCAATCCGGGCGCCCGTCTCTTTCACCCCTACGCCCGGCACTGCAACGCCTTCGGCGACGCGCTTGAACCCGTGCATTCCTCGCCCGATTTGCTGGTGCTGTGCGTCAACACGACGCGCTGGTATCGGCACAAGGACGGCGAGGTGTCATCCAGGCAGATCGACCGGGTTGCCAGGCGCCTGGCCAGTGCAGACCCCAAACAGCTGCGCGTGGTGGTGGTCCA
>NZ_DHXT01000022.1:7851-12107 GCF_002413825.1 Rhodoferax sp. UBA5149 | reverse complement strand
ACGAACAGGTAAAGATAGAAGTAGAGGCCGCGTACTTCGGTGGACAAGTAGCTGATGTCCCAGCAGTAAATCTGATCGGGCCCGGTGGCCACCAGTGCGCGTGGTTTGCTGCGTTTTTGCGCCACCCGCTCCAGGCGGCGATGGGTCAACTGGCCGACTTCACGCAGCAGTCTGTACAGGGTCGACTCACTGGCCACATATAGGCCCCGGTCAGCCAGGCGCGGCACGATCTGGCTTGGTGGAAGATCCTTGAATTCATCGCTATTGATCAACTCCAACGCAGCTTGTCGCTCAGCCTCACTGAACTTGTTGGGTGGAACGGTGATGCGACGTTTGTCGCCGGCCCTGAGGTCTCCTTCCCGGTTCCCGGGGCGCTGCCAGCGCTGAACGGTACGCGCGTCCAGCCCAATCAGGGTGCAGGCCTTTTGCAGACGTGCGCCACTGTCGCAGGCCTGTCGGATCAGTGCCAGCAGGATCTGACGATGTTGGCAAGTGGTCATTTCTCCTCGTCCTCCCACAGGGCCTGGAACTTTTTTTGCAGCACCAGCAAGGCTGCGGCTTCCGCCAGCGCCTTCTCTTTTCGACGCAGTTCGCGCTGCAGCCCATCGTGTTTGACTTGCAGTTCCCGCAAAGCCGTCCTGGATTCGCGGGATTCAGGCGCTGTGGCACTGCAGAAAGCTTCACCCCAGGCCTTAAGCTGGTGCTCAAACAACCCCTTTTCCCGACACCATGCATGCAGCTGTGTCTGCGACATGGCATGCGTCTGGTTCAGCGCAAGCAAGCGCTGGGCAGGACCCCACGATTGCGCTGGTAAGTCGTCAGGCAGCTGCGTCCCAGGCTTACTCACGTCATCCTTTCGGTTCGACTTGCTGATCCATTTCCTCAAGGTACCCACTGCCATATTCAAATCATTGGCTACGTCCCGCACGCTGCGTGTACCTCGTTGCCTGGCTTTGCTCAGGGCCTGTTCTTGGAATTCAATTGAATATTGATTTTTTGTCATAAATAGCGCTCCAATGCGGATCATCCGCAATCATGGGGGAGCGGCAACTAGTCTGACACAGGGGGATAAGTAACCGTCTTATCTTAATGAATGCCCTAAGCAACCAATGTTGTGTTGAGGCATAAGTTTTTGAGGCCTCGTTGCTGCGGGTGTGTCACTGCTTCAACTTGGCTGCGGTCCAACTCCAAATGCGGCCCACGATGATCCCCATGCACGTTGATCTCATGCAGCAACACGCCAATAGGCGCCGATGCCATCAATATCATGAATAGGCGCAGTGATTCCTTTCTCCATGCGGTAGTCCGCAATGGCCTTGCGACAACCTTCAACGGCACCAAAATCATCCACAACGATGAATCCACCTGGGCTCACCTTGTGGCCAAGAGCTTGCAATGCGTCCATGGTTGAGGAGTACATGTCGCCATCCAGACGAAGTAGTGCTATGTGATCAATGGGGGCTGCAGGCAGGGTGTCCTTGAACCAACCTTTCAAGAACTTCACCTGCTCGTCAAGCAGCTCATATTTTCTGAAGTTCTCCTGCACGGTTTCCAGAGAAACCGCCAGCGCATCGAAGGTATGGTGCAAGTCACCCAGATCTTGCGACGGGTAGCGAACAGAATCTGGCATGGGTAGGCCTGCAAACGAATCTGCGACCCAAATTGTGCGATCAACGATGCCAAACGCTTTCAGCACCGCACGCATATAAATGCAGGCACCGCCCCGCCAAACACCGGTCTCGACAAAATCACCAGGTATTTTGTCGTTGATCACCTGATTCATTAAGTGACGCACATTGCGCAGACGCTCGAAACCGATCATGGTATGAGCTTTTGCTGGCCAATCTCTGCCCTTGGAACGAAGTTCTGGGTTGAAAACCCCGCCTGACCATTGGTCAATTGGTGGATCTTCATAGATGACGCCAAGCAGCACGCTTTCCATCAGATTGAGATAAAGGTCTGCAGTGCAGGTGGCAGTGTTGAATTTGTGTCCAAAAGCTGGATAGGCAGCCCGTAGTAATTGACCCTGTTTTTCCGGGCGTTGAGGGATGCAAACCTGTGCCGGATCAACAGCATCTTCTGGTAGACGTAGATCGGCCTGCATCGCGCGTGCCGTGTTGCGTTCGCGTGGTGTGGTTTCTGTTTTTCGGAGAACCACGCGCATGAAGGCGGCCTGTTTAAGACCGCACTCTTTCAGGCTGCTGTCCAGGTAAACAAAGCGGGTCATCTCGAAGCGATGCTCGAACCAGCCGAGATACCAGAACCAATCGGTGTAGTAGATCCAGGATTTTTCGTTCATCGCACGAACATGCGTCGGGTCCTGCCATGCCGTCGGCGCGCGCTCAAAGGGTACTTCAATCTGAAGTTCCCCCCCGGTCTTCAGCAAACGCAGACAGTTGCCCATGAGGCTGACCAGATCGGGCACATGCTCCAGCACGTTGTTGGCGTGGATGATGTCGATGCTTTGCTCGGCCAGAACGATGGGGCCGATGCGAGGCGAAACCCTTGAAAAGGGGAGCGCCAGCGGCAAGGCGAGGTCGAGTAGCAGGTCAGGTTCAGTGCGCTCAAGCAAGTCGATATTGAGCCAGCCTGGCTTGTAGTCCTTGCCCGAACCGAGGTTAATGCATTGCGGCTGCCATGGCTGCGCAGGGCGGCGCTCATGATGAGCCCGGACGAAACCTGTTGCAAACCCCAGCAGCTCCGCATATGCATCAATCGGGTCAGCTTGCTCGAAGCGCAAGAGCGCCTCGCGCGTCGCCTCGTAGAACGCTGGCGTACCAAAATCCTTAGTAAAAAATTGCTCAAGACCCTCGCCCTCCATCCACAGCACACAGTCTTCAAACGCTGGGTGCGGCCGAGTTTGCACGGTGCGCTCGGCGATGACTGGCGTACCCAGCGACAGGCAGTGGGACACCCGCGCCTGCTCGAAGCGGCTGCTTTCATAGAAGTGCACATTGACCACCGCCTTGGCCTGAACGATGAACTGGTCGCGTTCGGGGCCGTACAGCGGCCCGTCAAACAGGGTGACCGACAGGCCGCAGGCCTCAATGCGGTCAATCCAGGCTCGTCGACGTGGGTTCATGCTGCCAATAAACAGAAGATCTATCGGCCGCTCATTGAGAGGGACGCTTTGCTCTGGTACAAGGTAGGGAGCGTGCAGTAGCGGTACCACGGTCACATCATCGGTACAGGTCGCATAGGCCGCAACGTTGTGTACGTCGTAGTCCGTTGCCGCTGAGGTCGCGAGTAGGCGCAGATAGTCCGGGGACACCGCTGCGCCGCCATCACCTAGCTGCTCCAGATTAACGAAAATGCAGGCATGGCGCTCACGTTGCGCGGGGTCGAAACCAAGGTGGGCGCCGAAGATGAGGTTCACTGCGTCGTGCCGTAGTCGATTCTTTGAGATGCTGACGTTGGCGCCGAGGCGGCGAAATTGGTAACGGAAGTAGCGAGCCTGGTCAAGCAGACCGAGTGAATGAACATACCCA
This sequence comes from Rhodoferax sp. UBA5149, assembly GCF_002413825.1. Classification (GTDB taxonomy): domain Bacteria; phylum Pseudomonadota; class Gammaproteobacteria; order Burkholderiales; family Burkholderiaceae_C; genus Rhodoferax. The sequence continues at coordinate 8,619 of NZ_DHXT01000022.1, read as the reverse complement.
GGGGGCTGTTGAATGCACAGATGAATATCGGGGATCTTTTCCATCTATAGGCCTTTTTTGTTGATTCGGGCAAATAACCCCTTCGCATTGAGTTTAAAAGAGTGGGCCGCTCTGTAAAGGGTCGATTAGGGCGGTCAACCGAGTGCAATTCAATGCACCTATAGACCCGGCAATTAACCATTGAAATTTCGTTGATCACCGCCATATGGCGTGCAACGACAAAGAAGACGGAAGAAAGCTGTCGCGCCAGACCCAATACGAGCGGCGCAAACAAGCTATGCGACTGCACAAGCGTGGCATGGCCATCATGGACATTGCCGCGGCACTGAGGACGGGGCACGTCACGGTGCATTCAGCGATCAAGGTGGCCACAGCCGATGGGCTCAAAGCGCGCTGACACCCAAACCGACGTGTCGCCGCGTGGGCAGCCAGCGTCGCTTGACGCCTGAGCAGGAGCTTCACATCCAGCGCCAGATCTTCAAAAGTCGCCCGAGCAGCTCAAGCTGGAGTTTGCGCTGTGGAGTCGTGCCGCCATGCTGAAACTGCTCAAGCAGGAATTTGGCATCGAACTGCACATTAGCACCATAGGTGAGTACCCCAAACACTGGGGCTTTACGCCGCAAAAAGCCCATCACCAAGGTCTACGTCAGCACCGACATCCACGAGTCCGGATCACATCGGAGTCGACCCCGAAGCACCGCGCATCACCCCGGCACGCGGGCCATGGCTGCTGGATGACTGTGGTTCGCTGGAGTCGGGTGTGGGTGT
>NZ_DHXT01000022.1:5367-7611 GCF_002413825.1 Rhodoferax sp. UBA5149 | reverse complement strand
GGGTGTGGGTGTAGGTATGGATGTGTGGATGCAGAGCCGGATAGGGAGTTTGCAAACCAGTTTGGGATCATTTGGCGCCAATTTTTGGGGATTCATCCAATTACCCTAAAGTTTTTACCGGCACTGTCCGATAACTAATTCACAGCGGTTAAATGCTTAGCCTGACGGGGAAGCAAACCAATGTTGGCGGCACCACCCCCATTCCGGGAATAAATGCCAAATCAATCGACCCACTGAAGGAGAAATTTTATGGCACAAGTCATCAACACCAACGTAGGCGCCCTGTTTGCCGGTGCAGCCCTCAACAAATCGGCCCTCGGCCTGCAAGTCGCCCAGCAACGCCTGTCTTCCGGCCTGCGCATCAACAGCGCCAAGGACGATGCGACCGGCCTGGGCATTGCCACCGGATACGACAAACAGGTTCGCGGCACCAACATTGCCATCCGCAACGCAAGCGACGCGATTTCAATTGCGCAAACCAATGACGGCTACGGGGCTCAAATCACCGAGAACCTGCAGCGACTGAATGAAATTGCGGTGCAACTGGGCGGCACGGCTTCAGGTGCTGAAACCACCGCGCTGGTCGCAGAAAATGCACGTATCGCAGCGTTGACTACAGCCGCTGCTGCGACGACGGTCGATGGCGCCGGTACGTTGGTTACGGGTGTCAGCGCTGCGATTGCGGCTCCGGTCGGTGTGACTATTGCCGCCATCGCTACAGATATCACCACCGTAGCCGCCTCACGTACCAACTATGGTGCTGACATGGCGCGATTTAGCTCCGCAGTGGCCACCATGCAGACCACTTCGGTGAACCTGTCGGCATCCTACAGCCGTATCATGGATACCGACTACGCTGTTGAAACTGCATCACAAGCTCGCAACAACATCCTGCAACAGGCAGGAACAGCGGTCCTGGCGCAGGCCAACCAGACACCGCAAACCGTGCTGACTTTGCTGCGTTAAGCCGTTATTTGATATAACAAACCCCTGACCGGAACGTTCGGTCAGGGTTTCGGCATGAAGGGTACCGCAATGATTATCCAAAATACCCCGCAGATCAATCACGCCGTGCTGCCTGATGCGCGCGCTCAGGGCGTCGCGCCTGCCAGAGCCGAGTTCAAGGCGGTCGCTGCTACCCCGGCCCAGAATGCCCCACGGCAAGCTTCCGCTGAAGAGCTGAAGAGTGCTGTAGCGGTTATCAATCAAGCCATGCGCCAGTCGGACCGCAACCTGGAATTCAGTGTGGACACCGACACCCATCAAACCGTGGTCAGGATGGTGGACACCAGCACGGGCGAATTGATCCTCCAATTTCCATCCGAGGCAACCCTGGCCATTTCACGCAGCATCGGCCAATTCCAGCGGGGTCTGCTGCTCACCCAAAAGGCTTGAGCCAGGAGGTTCATCATGGCAATTACTTCATCAAGTACGACCGCACTGGATGTCCCCACCCTCGTCTCGCAGCTGATGGCGGTCGAGCGTCGGCCTATCGACAAGCTCACAACCAAGATTGCCAGCTACGAGACCAAGATTTCGTCCTTCGGCACGCTCAGCAGCCTGGTATCGAGCTTTCAGACCGCTGCGAAAGGCCTGAACACCGGCCTGCAAAAACTCGCCGCCACGCCGTCCGATCCGGGCGTGCTTTCCGCCACGACGGGCAGCAGCGCAGTGCCCGGCAGTTATGCCGTGAATGTGAGCCAGCTGGCGCAGTCGCACAGCCTGGTTGCCTCAGGGCAAGCCAGCAGCACCGCCGCCATTGGCGACGGATCGGCTACCACGGTCACGTTCGACCTTGGCGCCATCAGTGGCGGCACTCTGACCAACGGGATTTACAGCGGTGCGGCGTTTACGTCCAACGGCAGCGGCACGGTCAGCCTCAGTATCGACGGTAGCAACAACACGCTGGAAGGCATTCGTGATGCCATCAATGCCGCAGCCCCAGGCGTGACGGCAACCATCGTCAACGACGGCAGTGGCACGCCCTACCGCCTCGCGCTATCGTCGAGCAGCTCCGGCGTCAGCAACAGCGTCAAAATCACCACCAGCGGTGGCGACGGCGCAATTGACAGCCTACTAGGCTACGACCCGGCCGGCACGCAAAACCTGACCCAGACCCTGGCTGCGCAGGATGCCAAGCTCACGGTGAACGGCATCGCGATCACCAGCGCGTCCAACACGGTCAACGAGGCCATCCAGGGCGTCACCCTGACGCTCAAGAACACCACCGCCACGCCGGCCAGC
>NZ_DHXT01000022.1:0-5179 GCF_002413825.1 Rhodoferax sp. UBA5149 | reverse complement strand
AACGCCCTCGCCAGCCAGATCAAGTCCCGCTCCGCCTATGGCACAAGCTCCAGCGCTGGGGGCTCCTTGGCGGGTGACGGCACCTTGCGCCTCATGCAGGACCAGTTGCGCGGCATTTTCATGACACCTGCAAGCGGCGGCACGCTGACCTCGCTTGCGCAGGTCGGGATTGCAACCCAGGCAGATGGCACGCTGGTGCTCGACAGCAGCAAGCTTGACAGCGCGATCGCGGCCAATTTCAGCGATGTGACGAATTTGTTCTCGTCATCGACGGGCTTCGCCACACGGCTTGAAGCCTGGGGCAAGTCGGCGCTTGCGGCTGGCGGCCTGATCGACACGCGCACGCAAAGCCTTGGCAAGTACGTCGATAATTACAATCTGGAAGTCGACAGACTGGAAAACCGTATGACGGCCCTTGAGAAGAAATACACCACCGAATACACCAATTTGAATATGCTGCTGAGCAGCATGAACACCACCAGCACCTATCTGACCCAGCAGCTGGCCAGCAGCCAGAGCAAATAAGCCAGGAGCACGCCGTGTACACGAATTCGAGAGGTGCCGCCCATGCCTACGCCAGCGTCAGTCTGGAAACCAGTGTGATGGCAGCCAGCCTGGACAAAAAAGCCGACTACATAAGCCAGCGTCTGCTGATGGCTAACCTGCAAAACGATGCGGCGATGCTGAAAGAGGTCGGCGGCCTGCTTGATTCCAAGCTTACCAAGGTGTCGGCCTACGTCTCCCTCATACCGTGTGCCAGTACTTTTTCAGAGTGGCTGACGCCATGAATCAGGACCAAGCCATCGCCCTGTATGAATCTGTGGCTGACATCACCGGCAAAATGCTTTCCGCCGCACGCAACAGTGATTGGGAAGGTCTGTGTACTCTGGAATCGGATTGCGCCAGCCAGGTACGCATGCTTGAAAGGGTCGAAAGCGCCGCAACCGCTGAGAATACCAAAAAAGGTGTGCTATCAACCGACTTGACCGACGCCACGCGCTTGCGCAAGCGCACTCTGATCGAACAAATACTCGCCGATGATCGCGAAATACGCCACTTGACCGAGTCTTGGATGGCACAACTGTCGATCCTATCAAACCGCTCCCGTGTCGAGCGCCAGCTTTCGATGGCGTATGGCAGTCACCAGGCGACCTAACGAGTGAAAGGTACTTCGCCGTCTCAGGCAAGTCACGCGCCGCAGAACTTGCGGCTAACGGCAACTATTCTGAAGTTTAAAGTGGACCCCCGGATTTAAGACAAAAATTTAAAATGTCCTCAAATCCAGGAAATCCAAGCTCATGAGCGAAACTGACAGAGGATGCCGGGATTAAGTTTTTTTGGCTACCAGCAATGCGGCAGCAATTCGGCGATCTGACTATTTCTCTGCGTCGGCAGACGCGTCAGCACATCCTTGATATAGGCATAGGGAAATACCGGGCACGTGGCGAGCCGATTCACCTGATCGGCGTGGAGTTCAGCAAGGCCAGTCGCAATATTGTTGGCTTTGAGATTGAGACGCTATTTATTAAATAGCTGCCTATGTTTACTGGACAGGCGCTAGAGGCATAAATTACCCCATCTGCTTGCCGCATGAAGGTGAGTCCTTTTGGCGTTTCGAATACGACTGCCAATGGGCTACGTGTCCTGTTTCGTTGTTTGGTATTCACACGCTGCCAAACCGTTGAAGTAAGAGCTTCCCTTACATGCATCCGCCAAAGCACTGACACAGCGAACAGGCAAATGCCGATTCAAGTTCTCAAGGGTCCCGTTCAGAATCAACTTCATCGCGAACCCCAAGGGTTTCGCCCAACGCAGGAGCCGAACATGACCGACGAACAACTCACATCAGCCATCCGTGATGCCAACCTGACTTACCTCATGCTGGCGCAAAACCTGATTCGCAAGGACAAAGCCGAAGCACTGTTCCGGTTGGGCGTTTCCGAAGAGTCGGCCGACCTGATTGCCACCCTCTCGCCATCGCAGATTTTGAAAATTGCCTCCAGCAACATGCTGCTGTGCCGCTTTCGGGTGGATGACGACACTGTGTGGAATCTGTTAACCAACAACACGGCGAGCAAAGTTGACAACGACGCCACCACCAAACTGCATGCCAGCATTTTGATGGCCGGGCGCTTCTCGGAAGCAATGTAAGGAGCACCACCATGGCCAGCAAAAGCGTTTTGAATGATTCCAAGCAGGTTGACCGCGCGGTTGCCCTGATTCAACTGGGTGCCCGCCTGCAGGTGCTGGAAAGCGAGACCGACCTGTCTTACGAACGCTTGCTGCGCCTGTATAAAGAAGTGGCAGGGCGTTCGCCGTCCAAGGGACAACTGCCGTTTTCAACCGATTGGTTTCTGACCTGGCAGCCCAATATTCACGCGTCGCTGTTTTTAAACACCTACGAATACCTGACCAAAGTGAGCGCCATGGAAGACATTGACGCGATCATGAAGGCCTACCGTCTATACAGCGAGCAAATAGCGGCGTGCGGCGTAGAACCCCTGCTGTCCATCACCCGCGCCTGGCGCTTGGTGAAGTTTGTCGACAACAACATGCTGGGCCGAACCAAGTGCTCCAAATGCGGCGGCCATTTTGTGACCGACCCGTACGAAAATGCGCGCCACTTTGAATGCGGTCTGTGCACGCCACCCGCACGCGCCGGCAAAAGCGCCAGCACCGGGGGGATATTGCTACACTAGGCGGTCGGGCACGAAAGCACTCATAAAAGGGCACCTTTGGCGCCCTTTTCTTGTTTTGGCACTCAGTCTAGTTCCCTAAAATGACGTAGCGTCAAGATACAGCTGACGCTCCAAACCTATGACGGCAACCTCTCATTTTGACTCTATAAGAACATGATAGTTATTGTCGGTTATGCGGTCTCCATGGGGTGCATCTTTGGTGTGTACATCGTTCATGGTGGCAATATCGGAGTGATTCTTCATGCGCTGCCGTTTGAGTTAATTACGATTTTTGGCGGTGCACTGGGCGCTTTTGCGGTCAACAACCAGCCCAAGGTGCTGAAGGCCACCATGAAACTCATTCCGCAGGCAGTAAAAGGCTCCAAGTACACCAAGGCCCGCTATCTTGAACTGATGGCGCTGCTCTACGACATCCTGCAAAAAGCCCGCAAGGAAGGCTTGATGGCCATCGAAAAGGATGTTGAAGATCCTCACTCCTCGGAAATTTTCAAAAAATACGCCACCGTTGGCAGCGACCACCATGTGGTGGAATTCATGACCGATTACCTGCGCATGATGGTCTCAGGCAACTTGAATGCCCACGAAATTGAGTCCTTGATGGACAGTGAGATTGACACTCACCACTCTGAGGCCCACGCACCTATTGCCGCCATCGCGCGTCTGGCCGGGGCCTTGCCCGCGTTCGGGATTGTTGCCGCCGTGTTGGGGGTGGTGAACACCATGGGATCTGTCGGACAGCCGCCGGCGGTACTGGGTGGCATGATTGCCTCGGCCCTGGTCGGTACTTTTTTGGGGATTCTTCTGGCCTATGGCGTGGTGGAACCCCTGGGTGGCCTGCTGGAGCAAAAAACGGAAGACAGCGCCAAGGAATTGCAGTGCATCAAGACCACGCTGCTGGCCAGCATGCAGGGCTACAACCCCTCTACGGCCATTGAATTCGGTCGCAAAGTGCTCTTTTCTACCGAGCGACCCACCTTTATCGAGCTTGAAAGTTATGTGCGTGGCAAAAAATAAGCTGCAGGTAGCTTGACATGGCGACAGACGCAAAGAAACTACAGCCGATCATCGTCAAGAAGATCAAAAAAGGGGGCCACGCCGTGCATGGTGGCGCCTGGAAAATTGCCTACGCCGACTTTGTGACGGCCATGATGGCTTTTTTTCTGCTGATGTGGCTGCTGGGCTCCACCTCGGAAGGTGACAAGAAAGGACTGTCCGACTACTTCACGGCACCCCTGAAAGTGTCCATGCAAGGGGGCAGTGGCGCTGGCGCCAGCAACAGCATTCTTCCCGGTGGTGGCGCTGATCTGACTCGAACCAGCGGGCAGTCCCGCCGCGGTGAAGGCAACGACCCCATTCAGAAGAAAATGGTGGCGGAAGCTGTAAAGGCTGAAGTGGCCAAACAGGACGCCAAAAAATTGGCGGCATTGAGCGCGAAGATCAGTGCCGTCATATCCAGTAACGCAAAACTGGCCGAGTTCAGTTCTCAAATCAGACTGGATACGACGCCGGATGGCCTGCAAATACAAATAGTTGATGATCAGAAGCGCCCCATGTTCGACAGCGGCAGTGCAACGGTCAAACCCTATATGCGTGACATATTGAGAGAAATCGGCGCCGCCTTGAACGGCGTCGAAAACAAAATCAGTCTAGATGGCCACACGGACCGCGCACCCTACAGCAACGCCGAGCGCGGCTACAGCAACTGGGAGCTCTCGTCTGATCGTGCCAACGCTTCAAGACGCGAGCTGGTTGCATCCGGCATGCCGGACGACAAACTGGCTCGGGTCGTCGGCCTGGCCTCCAGCAACCTGCTTGATGCGGTCAACCCCCTGAGCCCGGCGAACCGAAGAATCAGTATCATCGTCATGACGCGTGAAGCCGAAGAGCGACTCATGGGAACAGGGCGCACAGCCGTCCCATGAGCACGGAACCCGCGACAATGGGAATTTAAGCGGCAGCCAACCCATAACATTGAGACATATGATTCGGTACATACTAGCGACAGTTCGGACAAACGCGATTGAAAGGGTGCCCCATGGCAAATGAGCTTCGATTTTTGGTTGTTGACGACTTTTCCACCATGCGGCGGATCGTACGCAACCTGCTCAAGGAAAGTGGCTACACAGAGGCCGATGAGGCCGAAGATGGTGTGGTGGCATTGCATAAATTGCGCAACAGCAACTTTGATTTCGTCGTAAGCGACATCAACATGCCCAATATGAACGGCTTTCAACTGCTGACTGAAATCAAAAAGGATGAGAAGCTCAAGCATATTCCCGTTCTGATGGTTACGGCGGAAGCACGAAAAGAAGACATCGTGATGGCGGCGCAACAAGGTGCTGCGGGCTATATCGTCAAACCTTTTACCAAGGCCACTCTGGAAGACAAAGTCAGCCTTATTCTTACAAAATTGGGCTTGAAGTAAATAGCATGCAAAGCAATCAACAAATACCCGCAGCAAGCGCTGCCATCCAGCCCGG
>NZ_DHXT01000042.1:5751-38367 GCF_002413825.1 Rhodoferax sp. UBA5149 | reverse complement strand
CCGCCGATCATGTGGGTGGGCTTGAGCACAATCCGGGTCACCGAGTTGTGGATGCCGCCGCGCATGCCGGTGATCTCGGAGCCGGGGGTGTTCACGATCTTTTCTTGCGCGTGGTACATCATCACCATACCGGGTTTGACCCGCTGGCTGACCACGGCACGGGCAGCAATGGCGCCGTTGATGTTGAACAACTCGATCCAATCGTTGTCGACGATGCCGGCCAGCTTGGCGTCGTCTTCACTCATCCACACGCAGGGACCACCGCGGCTGAGTGTGAGCATCAGCAGGTTGTCGGTGTAGGTCGAATGGATGCCCCACTTCTGGTGCGGTGTGATGAAGTTCAGGGCAATTTCCTTGTTGCCATTGGGCTTGATGCCCTGAATACCGGCCGTGGTTTTGAGGTCGACGGGTGGACGGTAGCTGGTGAAGCCCTCGCCAAAGGCGGTCATCCACGGGTGGTCCATGTAGAACTGCTGGCGCCCGGTCAGGGTGCGCCATGGAATCATCTCGTGCACGTTGGTGTAGCCGGCGTTGTAGGACACGGTCTCCGACTCAATGCCGCTCCAGGTCGGCGAGCTGATGATCTTGCGTGGCTGGGCCTGGATATCGCGGAAGCGAATCTTTTCGTCTTCGCGGTGGATCGCCAGGTGAGTGTGGTCCAGGCCAGTCTGCCTGCCTAGCGCTTCCCACGCCTTGACCGCCACGTGGCCATTGGTTTCAGGCGCGAGTTGCAGCACAACCTCGCACGCGTCGATGTCGGTGTCAATTTTGGGCATGCCGCAGGTCACGCCTTCGTCGGTCACCAGCCCATTGAGTTCCCCCAGTTGCTTGACTTCAATCTGCGTGTTCCAGTTGATGCCCTTGCCACCGTTGCCCACCTTGTTCAGCAGGGGACCGACTGCCGTGAAACGCTTGTACACATTGGGGTAGTCGCGCTCCACCACCTGCATGTTGGGGGCCGTCTTGCCGGGGATCAGGTCGATCTCGCCCAGTTTCCAGTCCTGCACACCAAACGGTTGTGCCAGCTCGGCAGGCGTGTCGTGCATCAGGGGCGTCAACACCATTTCACGCTCAACACCCAAGTGACCGACACAGACTTCGCTGAATTTCTTGGCGAAGCCTTTGTAAATATCCCAGTCGCTGCGTGACTGCCAGGCCGGATCCACCGCCGTGCTTAAGGGGTGGATAAAGGGATGCATGTCGCTGGTGTTGAGATCGTTCTTCTCGTACCAGGTGGCAGTGGGCAACACGATGTCGGAATACAGGCAGGTGGTGCTCATGCGGAAGTCCAGCGTCACCAGCAAGTCCAGCTTGCCTTCTGGCGCCTGGTCGTGCCAGACCACCTCGGTGGGCTTGGCTTCGTCGTGCCCCAGGTCTTTGCCCTGCACACCGTGGCTGGTGCCCAGCAGGTGTTTGAGGAAATACTCGTGTCCCTTGCCGCTGGAGCCCAGGATATTGGAGCGCCACACGAACATGTTGCGCGGCCAGTTGTCTGGATGGTCCGGATCTTCGCAACTCATCTTGAGCGTGCCGTCTTTCAGGCTCTTGACTGTGTAGTCCTTGGGATCCATACCGGCGGCAACGGCATCCTTGACCACCTGAAACGGGTTGGTCTTCAATTGCGGAGCCGACGGCAACCACCCCATGCGCTCGGCGCGCACGTTGTAGTCAATCATGCTGCCGCCATACAGTTTTTTGTCGGCCAGCGGCGAGAGCACTTCTTCCATGCCCAGCTTTTCGTAGCGCCATTGATCGGTGTGGGCGTAGAAGAAGCTGGTGGAGTTCATTTGCCGCGGCGGGCGAATCCAGTCCAGGGCAAAGGCCAGTGCGGTCCACCCGGTTTGTGGCCTGAGCTTTTCCTGACCCACATAGTGAGCCCAGCCGCCGCCGCTTTGACCGATACAGCCGCACATCATCAACATGTTGATGACGCCACGGTAGTTCATGTCGCTGTGGTACCAGTGGTTCATGGCCGCGCCAATGATGACCATGGACTTGCCATGGGTCTTGTCGGCATTGTCAGCAAACTGGCGCGCCACGGTGATGAGCTGTTCGCGTGGCGTGCCGGTGATGCGTTCCTGCCAGGCGGGGGTATAAGGTGTGTCGTCGTTGAAATCTTTCGCCGCCAACTCACCTGGCAGGCCACGGGCCACGCCATAGTTGGCCACTTGCAGGTCGAACACGGTGGCGACCAGTGCCTCGCGCTGTTCGCCTTCCTTGCCCAATGAAATCCGTTGCACGGGCACGGTGCGCACCAGCACATTGTTGGCGCCATCGCCGCTGGCATTGTTCGGGAAGTGCTCGCTGACGATGCCGCCGAAGTAGGGGAAGCCGACCTTCGCAGTCTCGGTGCTGGGGTTTTCACCTTCCATCACCGACAGTTTGAGTTTCACCTCGCTGCCGTGGCGTGCTTCCTTGGCCTCCAGATTCCACTGGCCTTCGTCGGCACGGCCGTCAGGGCCCCAGCGGAAGCCGATCGCGCCGTTGGGTAGCACTACTTTGCCATTGTCATCCAGGGCGACGGTCTTCCACTCGGGGTTGTTGGCCGAACCCAGCTTGCCATTGAAATCGGAGGCGCGAACGTAGCGGTCTGGCACCATCACGGTTTCGCCCGTGGGCAACAGATGCTCCTTGAGCATCACCAACATCGGCATGTCGGTGTAGCGACGCACGTAGTTATCGAAGTAGGCGCTGCGTGGCTTGCCGCCATCCGGGAAGTAGAACTCCTTGAGGATGACGTGGCCCATGGCCATGGCCACGGCAGCGTCAGTGCCTTGTTTGGGTTTCATCCAGATGTCGGACAGTTTGGCGACTTCGGAGTAGTCGGGTGTCACGGCCACGGTCTTCGCGCCTTTGTAGCGGACCTCGGTGAAGAAGTGGGCGTCAGGCGTGCGGGTCTGGGGCACGTTGGAGCCCCAGGCAATGATGTAAGTGGAGTTGTACCAGTCGGCCGACTCGGGCACGTCGGTTTGCTCGCCCCAGACTTGCGGACTGCTGGGGGGCAGGTCGCAATACCAGTCGTAGAAGCTCATACATACGCCACCTATCAGACTCAGATAGCGGCTTCCCGCTGCATAAGAGACCATGGACATGGCGGGAATCGGTGAGAAACCGATGACGCGATCCGGTCCGTGCTTCTTGATGGTGTAGACATTGGCCGCCGCCACCATTTCATTCACCTCATCCCAGCTGGAGCGCACAAAGCCGCCCAAGCCGCGCACGCTTTGGTACTCTTTGCGCTTGGCATCGGACTGAGCAATGGAGGCCCAGGCATCCACCGGGTCGTTCGAGATGCGGGCTTCACGCCACAATTTAAGCAGTCGTCCGCGCACCATCGGGTATTTGACGCGGTTGGCGCTGTACAGGTACCAGCTGTAGCTGGCGCCGCGGGCGCAACCGCGTGGCTCGTGGTTGGGCATGTCCCAGCGTGTGCGAGGGTAGTCGGTTTGCTGGGTTTCCCAGGTCACGATGCCGCCTTTGACATAGATCTTCCATGAGCAAGATCCGGTGCAATTAACGCCGTGGGTCGAACGCACGATTTTGTCGTGGGCCCAGCGGTCGCGGTAGGCGTCCTCCCAGGTGCGGTCTTCACCGGTGGTGACGCCATGGTCGCCGGAGAATGGCTCTTTGGGCTGAGAAAAGTAACTGAGTCGATCCAGAAAATGGCTCATGGGGTACCTCGTTAGAAACGGTATATTTTGTATAAAAACAGGCTGTAGCTCCCGTGTTTCATGCGCAAGCAGCTATGAAAATAATAGCGTATTGAATCCATGAAAATCGGAAGGCGGTGGCTCATGGGTTCTTGATTTCGGCGCCAGCGCGCAGATAGAACCACCAGTTCAGGACCAGGCACAGGGCGTAGAACACGGCGAAGCCGTACATGGCGAACTGTGGCGTGCCGGCCTTGATCTGGTTGCCGATCACGATCGGCGCCACAAAGGCGCCGTAGGCGGCGATGGCGGAGGTCCAGCCCAGCACCGGGCCGGCCTGCTGGCGGTCGAAGATGACGCCGATGGTGCGGAAGGTCGAGCCGTTACCGATGCCACTGGCGAAGAACAGCAGGATGAACAGGCCCAGGAAGGCCGGGAAGTACTGTTCGGGCGTGGCCGAGCCATAGGCCAGCATCATCACATAGCCTACTGCCGCCGAGGCCACCACCATCACGGCCGAGATGATCTGTGTGATGATCGAGCCGCCGACCTTGTCGGAGATCCAGCCGCCGATCGGCCGCACCGCTGCGCCGACGAAAGGACCGATCCAGGCAAAGGCGAGCACCGTCGGCGCATTCGGGTTGTTCAGCGTGTGCTGCATCACGCCGGCAGCATTGGGCACGTGGCTGATGCCGAAGATCACCTTCATGGCCAGCGGCAGCGCCATCGAGAAGCCGATGAAGGAGCCGAAGGTGACGATGTACAGCGCCGTCAGTGCCCAGGTGTGCTTGTCCTTGAAGATGGCGAACTGCTTGGTGACGTTCTCCTTCATGGGGCCGAAGGCGGCGAGTTTCATGATCAGCAACGCGCTGACGACGTCGAGCGGGATGGCGACCCACATGCTGATCAGGCCCAGGCCCGTGGGCTTGGGCAAGTACAGGTACAGGCCGATGATCGAGGGGATGAACGCCAGCGTGTACAGCCAGGTGATCTTGGCGAATGCAATGAGGGGGTTACCGGTGTCGGCTGAGACCGTCTTCAGATTGTTCATGCCGAACCAGCACAGGATCGACAGCGGCACCAGCGAAAGCACCCAGGCGAAGCCGGCATTCTGGATCCAGGTGGGCGTGCCGGCCTTGATCTTGCCGAAGATCCAGCCGCTGTCCTTGATCAGCGTCATCGGCTCGCCGCCGAGGCCGCCGAAAATGGAGAGCGTCATCACCAGCGGGATCACGATCTGCATGGTCGTGACGCCGAAGTTGCCCAAACCCGCGTTCAGACCCAGGGCCGTGCCCTGCAGCCGTTTAGGGAAAAAGGTGGAGATGTTCGACATCGATGACGCAAAGTTGCCGCCACCCACGCCCGACCACAGCGCCATCAACTGGAAGGACCACAAGGGCCACTCCGGGTGCTGCAATACGATGCCGGTGCCGATGGCCGGGGCCAGCAACATGGCCGTGGTCAGGAAGATGGTATTGCGTCCGCCGGCCAGGCGGATCAGGAACGAAGCCGGGATGCGCATCGTCGCGCCGGCGATGCCGGCGATGGCGGTCAGGGTGAAGAGTTCGGCCTGGGTAAACGGAAAACCCAGGTTCAGCATCTGCACGGTGATGATGCCCCACATGCCCCAGACGGCGAAGCCGCATAACAGGGCCGGCACCGAGATCCAGAGATTGCGGTAGGCAATTTTCTTGCCGGTGGTTTCCCAAAACCGTTCGTCTTCCGGGCGCCAATCGGCGATGTCCGCGCCGGATTGTGTTTTCGTATTCATAGGGTTCTTTCGGTAATAGTGAGTTCAGTTCTGCAGGCTGAAAGGGGTGGCGTCCTTGCCCATGACTTGGCTGCGGCGCACTTCGGTCCAGTACATCCAGATCAGGGACACCCAGACCACGCCATACATCAGCATGAAGGCGCTGGAGCGAATACCGGTCAGGTCCATCAAGGCGCCAAACATGATGGGCAGCACAAAACCGCCCAATCCCCCTGCGAGGCCCACGATGCCGCTGATGGTGCCGATGTTGCTGGTGTAGTCGTCGCTGATGTATTTGAAGACGCTGGCCTTGCCGAATGCAAATGCGATGCCCAGGATGAACATCAAACCGGTGAAAGCGTAGACGTTGAGGCCAATGTGGAAGGTGGCCGGGCCAGAGGTGGTGGCAACTGTGAAATCAGTTTGCGGATAGCTGAGCAAAAACAGGCAAATCCAGCTCACCCACAAGACCCACCAGGTGACGCTGTGTGCCCCCCATTTGTCGGACATCCAGCCCCCTGCCGCACGCAATACACCGCCGGGTAGCGAGAAGCAGGCGGCGAGCAAGGCTGCGGAACGGATGTCCAGCCCGAACTCACCGACGTAGTATTGAACCATCCACAGTGACAAGGCCACATAGCCGCCGAACACAATGCTGTAGTACTGGCAGTATTTCAGTACTTTCGGGTCTTTCAGCGACTTGAGCTGATCACTGAACTTGGTGTGGCTTGGGACAAGATGCGTCGGGTCACTGTAGCTGAACAACCAGAACAGGATGACTGCCCCCAGCATGATGGCGGCATACACTTGCGGGACCATGGTCCAGCCAAAAGCCACCACCAGCGCGGGCGCTACGAACTTGTTGACAGCCGCCCCTGAGTTGCCGGCGCCATAGACACCCATCGCAAACCCCTGCTGTTTCTTGGGAAACCAGCGTGCCACGTAAGGCGTGCCCACAGAAAATGCGCCGCCCGCCAGACCAACAAACAATCCGATCGTCAGGAAGTGCCAGTAGGCAGTTGCGTAGCTCATCAACCAGATGGCAGGCACGGTCAGCGCCATCAGGAGCGCCATGACGATGCGGCCACCGTATTTGTCGGTCCAGATGCCCAGTGGCACCCGAATCAGCGAACCGGTCAACACGGGTGTTGCCGTCAGCAGTCCGAATTCCGTTCCGTTGAGGTCCAGTGCCTTCTTGATGGGGATGCCAATCACCGCGAACATCATCCAGACCATAAAGCACACGGTGAATGCGAGCGTGCTGACAATAAGCACCGAGAGTGCTTGCCCCTTTTTAGTCATGTCAAAAACTCCTTTTTTGCATGACATGACTTTAGGGTGGATAGACCTGAAATGGCATCCGTCTGAAGGAGCAGCGTCTCAGGTAAATGGAACTACCCGGCAAGCCGACCGCATAGTCCTGAAGAACTATGGAAGCGCTGTTGTTGTGATTGTTTGCTTTAGATCAAAGCAGGCCGTTTTCGCTTGCTATAACGGCGGCGTGAACCCGGGAGCTGACGTCGAGTTTGCGCAACACGTGTTGTACATGGATTTTGACGGTGGTTTCGGCAATGCCATGTTCACGCGCAATTTCTTTGTTGCTGGCGCCGCGCACGATGCCACGCAAAATATCGAGCTCGCGCGGCGACAGGCTGGCAATTGACGATTCAGCGCTTGTCGCCTGGGTCGCAGGCGCTACGGCGGCTCGCAAATTCTCGCTTGCCGGCGCTCGCGTTGCCGCCCCCCGGTAAGCGGCCACCAGTTTGCTCGTCATCTCAGGTGCGACGACGCTGTCGCCTTCCATGGCGCGCTGGATGGCAACAGTCAAGGCATCACCTTCGATGGTTTTTAGAAGGTAGCCAGCGGCACCGCCACGCAACGCTGCGGCGAGATCGTTTTCGTCTTCGCTGACGGTCAACATCAGGATGCGGGCGCCAGGCGCCGCCTCAATCAAGGCGGGCAAGGCGTCTACGCCATTCACGCCAGGCAAGTGGTTGTCCAGCAGGATGAGGTCGGGTTGAAGCTCCTGGGCTTTTCGCTGCGCCTGACCGGCATCCGCCGCATCACCGATGACGCTCAAGCGCGGGTCGCGCGCCAATAGCGCCGTCAAGCCGCGCCGGAACAGGGTGTGGTCGTCCACCACCAGGATGCGAATGGGTGGTCGTTCGGGTGGTGGCGTGACAGGGCTCATACCGCCGCAGTCGTGGATTCCCGCGTGACTATCGAGGTCATGGGCATGGGGTGGGCGGGAGGCGGCAAAGTGAGGATGATGGAACTGCCATGCCCCGGGGTGGAGATCACGTCCAGATCAGCACCAATGCGCTGGGCCCGCTCCGCCATGATCCGAAGCCCGACATGGGTTTCGTCGAGTTGGTCGTTGCCGGGGCTAAAACCGACGCCGTCGTCACGGACCTCAAAACGCCACGCCGGTTGCTGCTGCACGTCGAGCCAGACTTGCGAGGCACGGGCATGCTTGCGGACATTGGACAATGCTTCCTGAATAATATGCAGTACCTGTATCTGCAGGTCGGGTGACAGTGGCATGCCTTGTCCCTGCATGGTCAGGGACGCTTTCATTTCGCTTTGGTGTTCAAATTTTCGCAGCGTAGTGGCCAGCGCTGGTTCAATGTCTTCGGTGTTGGTGCGGGTCCGGAAGTGCATCAGCAACTCCCGCACATCGCCGTAGCTCTCGCGTACGCCGGCGTCAATTTCTTCCAATACCTGCTTGATTTCAACGGAGTTGCCGGATTGCACGGCGTCGCGCATCAGTTGCACTTGAATTTTGAGGAACGCCAGGGATTGAGCGATGGAGTCGTGAAGTTCACGGGCCAGCAAATGCCGTTCCTGCGACACGGCGGCTTCTTTTCCAAGCGCGTTGAGACGCAAGTTTTCCATGGCGCCAGCCAAGTGACTGCAGAGTGCTTCAAGCAGCGAGCGTTCCGCGGGTGACGGACTGACCCTGGCATGAAAAAACAGATCTATTTCACCCATCAGCCGTTCGTGCAGATGCACAGGAATGTTGACTACCGTTTCAAAGCCAGCCTTTGCGCAATGCTGCAGCGATGTGTCTGTCACGGACTGAATCGGAATAACGCGCAATCCAGCGGCAGGGGAGGCTATGCCGCAATGACAGTCGCCTTTGTCAATGCACAGCTCTGCATCGACCATTGAACTGGGCAGGCCTTGGGCTGCCAGCATGAGGTAGCGCTGGTTGGCCTGGTCTGACCAGCGCAAGGCGACACCATCAGCACGGGCAATCCGGGTAATGCTTTTTACAAAGCCCTGCGCCAATTCGTCCAGCGACGTGGCTTTCGCGACCAAGGCGGTCACCTCGTAAAGACTTTCCAGTCGTTCATGTTTATCTTGGAGTTGAGCGGTTTTTTCAGCCACTTTGCGTTCCAGATGACGGTACATGGACTGCAAATGTTCTGCCATGCCATTGAATCCATCCGCAAGTGTGCCGAACTCGTCACTGGTGACGCTCTCTACACGGGCATCAAAATCACCCAACTGGATTTTTTCAATCGCCTGTTTCAGCTGGCCGACCGGTTCCAGAACAAAAAGATACCCAGTGAAGAGCAGAACTGCCGCGCCCAATATGGCCATTGCCAGCATGGTCATCTGCAGCAAGTGAAGCAGGGCAGTCCAATGGGCCATATGGGACTCTATGCCCGTGACCAGGGTGTCAATGTGCGAAGAGAATACGACCGTCTCAGCGCGCAAGTCGCGCCGAGTGCTTGGCCTGGCATCAATCCAGCGGGAGCGGAAGTTCGTCCAGTCTTGCTCGACGGTCTGGAACCGCGCGCGCACGGTGTCGTCCCAAGGTACAAACAGCGGACGCTCGGGGTCGCCACTTCGCAGCACGGACAGACTTTGGTCAAATTCCTTGACCTGTTCGGCTAACGCACTGGTCTCCTCCGTCCCAATAGATAGAGCCATCCTGTAGGACTGCATCCGCATCCGGCCTGCTTCGTTGACAGCGGCAGCGCCGCCGTCGAGTTGCCACGACACCCAGAGCGTGGCGACCGTTGAGAGCAGGGCAAGCAGCAAGAAGGGCGCGCCCACCAAGGCCAGCTTGGCACCCAAACTCCAATGCTTGTGAAGCGTCATGGCGCGACTCTAGATGCCCTGGTGAGGATCAGGACACACGTTCGAAAATGGCGGCGATACCTTGGCCGCCACCGATGCACATGGTCACCAGCGCATACCGGCCGCCAATGCGCTCCAATTCGTACAGGGCCTTGACCGTGATCAATGCGCCGGTGGCGCCAATCGGGTGACCCAGCGAAATGCCTGAGCCATTGGGGTTGACCTTGGCCGGATCCAGGCCCAAGTCACGGGTAACAGCGCACGCCTGCGCGGCAAAAGCTTCGTTGGCCTCAATGACGTCGAGGTCTTTCACCGTCAGGCCAGCCTTCTTCAGTGCCAGTTGTGTGGCCGGCACTGGACCAATACCCATATATTTGGGGTCCACACCGGCGTGGGCGTAGGCCACCAAGCGCGCCAGCGGCTTCAGGCCGCGCGCCTTGGCGGTGCCGACTTCCATCAGCACCACGGCGGCTGCGGCATCATTGATGCCGGAGGCATTGCCGGCGGTCACGGTGCCGTTTTCCTTGATGAAAACAGGCTTGAGCCTGGCCATGTCGGCCAGGCTGCAGTCGGGGCGGAAGTGCTCGTCCGTGGCGTAAGGCACTTCGCCTTTTTTACTTTTGAGCATGACCGGCATGATCTGGTCTTTGAAGTAACCGGCTTCGGTTGCGCGTTGCGCCCGGTTGTGGCTTTCAACCGCCAGTGCGTCCTGGTCTTCACGGCTGATGCCCCACTTGGCCGCGATGTTTTCAGCGGTCACGCCCATGTGAATGGTGTGGAAGGGGTCGTGCAGCGCACCCAGCACCATATCCACCATCTTGGTGTCGCCCATGCGGGCGCCCCAGCGGGCTGTCAGGCTGGCATAGGGGCCGCGACTCATGTTTTCGGCGCCGCCGCCAATGGCGATGTCGGTATCACCCAGCAAAATGGACTGGCTGGCCGAAATGATGGCTTGCAGGCCCGAGCCGCACAGCCGGTTGACATTGAACGCCGGCGTGCTCTCGGCGCAACCGCCGTTGACGGCCGCGACGCGCGAGAGGTACATGTCTTTCGGCTCCGTGTTGACGACATGGCCAAACACCACATGGCCCACGTCGGCGCCGTCCACTTTGGCCCGCGCCAGTGCCTCGCGCACCACCTGTGCCGCCAGTTCGGTGGGAGGAATGTCCTTCAGGCTGCCGCCATAGGTGCCAATGGCGGTGCGCACACCGCTGACTACAACAACTTCACGGCTCATGGGAATCTCCTAAATTGAGAAAGGTGGAAAAATTGTCACAACGTGCGACAAAAGGAATGTCGACATCTTACTGATCATTTGCTTCGAAAGCGGACGAATACACAGGGATGTCGGTACCCCGCCTTGTGCACTACCTCTCTGCCAGAACGTCAGTCGCGTACATCGCCGATCGGATCGCGGCCAAAATCAGGTCGTGCAAGGTAGGCCCGCACATGGCTTGCGGTTTCAACGGGGGATGCGAGTTGGCCATTGACCTTGAGGTCGATAAAATTCTTTTGATCCGGAAATGCTGACGCATCAGCGTGACGCAGTTGCAGCTGCATGTCGGTATCGATCACGCCGGGTGCCAGTGAGCAGACTTTTGCGCCATTGGGTTTGAGTGCCTCGTCCAGTGCGAGGCAGCGTGTGAAGTGATCCATGCCGGCCTTGACGGCGCAATAACCGGCCTGGGCCGCCAACGCTCGACGTCCCAATCCGGACGAAATATTGAGCACCTTACGTGGTATACCCCACGGATCTGTCACGCGTAAAAATGCGGCGGTGAGCAACAGGGGCGCTTCGAGGCCCACCCGCAGAGCCCGGCTCAAATCGATCGGATCGGACGCACTCAGAGGGCCAATACGGGGGAGTACACCCGCATTGTTGATTAGTGTTGCGCCGGTAAACATCCCCGTTTTGCGATTGCTCAGCCATTGCCCCAACATGGCGGCCGCTTCAACTGTGTGTTCCAGGTCCAGTGGCCATTGCTCAAGTTTTGTGTCCAATCTGGCAGCACGAGACGCCAGTGCGGCATTGGTGTTGCGGGAAATACACAGCACAAAGTGATTGCCTGAAAGTAGCTGCTCCGCCATGGCGAGCCCCAAACCGCGCGAAGCGCCAGTGAGAATGTAGAGATGTTGGGTCATGCTGCATGGTATCGGAACTCCTGGACGCGAGGCTGGCCCACCCAGCCCATTCGGCGTGTTGATCGAAACCCGGGCACGCAACCCGGCTGCGCCCGCATGAAGATCAAACGGTGTAGGAATCATCCGACAATCAGGCGCGCTTGCGACCAATGGCTTTTTGCGATTTCAAAGTCATACTTAGGCAGAGTTATCATGTTTAACATATGTCTTGCATTTCACCAGCGGCGAATTGTTTCGGCTGCGAGCATCACGGTAACGCCGGGCTGAAGCCACAGTCTCTGGACTCCAAGGAAGTATCGCAAGTTCATGCACCAGCTCAAGACTTATATCGTCGAAGACAACCCGGTCATTCGCGAGAGCCTGATCTCCGCCTTGGAAGAACTCGTGCCGGTCGAGGTGGTCGGCACGGCTCAGGACGAATCGACAGCGGTGCAATGGCTCGCGCGGACGGACAACCATGTCGACTTGGTGATCGTCGACATCTTCTTGAAGGGGGGCTCTGGCTTGGGCGTGCTAAGGGCCGCGAGCAGGCTACCGCAACGCCACAACGTGGTGGTTCTGAGCAACTACGCCACTCAGGACATTCGGCGCAAATGCCTGGAACTCGGGGCGGACAGGGTGTTCGACAAGTCCAACGAGATCGATGCGTTGATCCTGTACTGCGGGCGGCTGGCCGCCGGCGAAACCGGTCATGGCGTGCTGGCCTGAGCCCGGCTACTGAATCAAACCGCTTTTCAACGCGTAATAGGTCAGGTCACTATTGGATTCGAGTTTCATTTTCTCCATCACGCGGGTGCGGTAAGTGCTGACCGTTTTAACGCTGAGCGACATATTGACGGCCATATGGCCGATAGTTTCACCCTTGGCCAGCCGCAGGAATACCTGTAACTCGCGTTCCGATAGCTGTTCATGAAGCGGCTTGTCGCCACCACCGCTCAAACCTTCCGCCAAGCGCTCGGCCACGCCCGCCGTGATGTACTTTCGCCCGCGGTATACCGTGCGGATCGCCTTGACGATTTCTTCCGGGTCGCAGTCCTTGTTCAAATAGCCGCTGGCGCCTTGGCGCAGCAGTGTGGTGGCGTAATGCTCCTCCGGAAAGCCGCTCAGGATCAGCACCGGCAGGTCGGGCGCCCGTGCCTTGATGGCTGCCAGGGCATCGACACCGCTGTGGTCCGGCATGGAGATGTCCATGACGATCACATCGACCTCACCCTTACGCACGATGTCAAGCGCCCCGCGACCGTTTGCCGCTTCGGCGACAACGACGAAGTCCATCTGGTCGGCGAAAAATTGACGCAACCCGGCACGAACCATGGCATGGTCGTCGATGATGGCAATTCGAATCATTTTGTGTGGTATTGCTTCATGCTGAATGATCCCACATTTCGAAGAAGAGGCTGAGAATGAATATTTTAACGGTCGTCAAACACAGCCCGATTGTCTTTGCGTTGGCCTGTCTGGCAACGATAGCAACCGCATTGGTCAGCGAAGGCTCATACTGGCGGTCGGTCGACGATCTCAATGAACTGAGTGCGACTGCGGCGACACGCATGAGCATCTTGGGTCTGACCCGTAGCATCGTGGACGCTGAGACCGGACAGCGCGGCTATTTGTTGACCGGCCGCAAAGAATATCTTCCGCCCTACGACCAGGCGCTCAAGAACGTCGATGAATCTTTTCGAGCGTTGGACCTGCATTACGCAGACAAACCAGAGCACAGTGAGGTTCTCGGCAAGTTGCACACTTTGACCGAAGCCACGCTGTCGGAGATTGCGCAGACGATACGCCTCCACGACGAAGGCAAGACGAAGGCGGTCACGGAGCTCATATTGAGTGACATCGGCAAGGAGAAGATGGAGGTCATCCGTACGCTCAGCAATGAACTGCTGGAACATGAGATGTCGAATATTGTGGAAACTCGCAGCAATATGAACCACACATTGATGCTGCGTCGCATCGGTGTGGCCGTGTTCAGCGTCATTGGCCTGCTGGCCCTCTTCATGTACATGCGCCAGACGCTTATGTTCGAAAAACAGCAAGGGGAAGTGCAGCGTCTGCTGCAGGCCGAACGTGATCGGTTGGAAATCGAGGTGAAACACCGCACAGCGCAGCTGACCGAACTGGCCCACCACCTGCAAACCGCCCGCGAAGACGAGCGCCACCGTCTGGCGCGCGACTTGCACGACGAGCTGGGTGCACTGCTCACATCGGCCAAGCTGGACGCTGCCCGCATCAAGTCACGGTTGGCCGGTACTGCCCCCGAGGCCTTGGCGCTACTCGCACATTTGGTCGACACCCTCAATAGCGGCATTGCGCTAGGACGTCGCATCATCGAAGATTTGCGGCCCTCGGCACTGAGCAACCTGGGATTGGTGGCGACACTTGAAATTCTGGCGCGCGAGTTCGCCGAACACTCAGGCGTTGAAGTTCATTGCGCGCTGGAACCCGTCGAGCTGGAGGCGACCGCGGAATTGATGGTCTATCGCCTGGTGCAAGAAGCCATTACCAATATCACCAAGTATGCACGGGCGAGCCATGTCTGGGTGAACCTGGCCGCGCACAACCGCCGCATTGAAGTCTCGATTCGTGACGATGGCGTTGGCTTCGACACCACCCTGCGGCCCAGCTCTGCCTATGGGCTGGTGGGCATGCGCTTTCGCGTTGAAGCGCAGGGTGGGACTCTGGTCGTCGTATCCGCCCCGGGACAAGGCACATTGATTCAAGCGACGCTGCCGGAATCGACGCTTGGAATTGTCCAAGAACCAATGCACACATAGAGAGGTGCCGCGCACGCTTACCGGAGTCTGTCAGCGGCGTCCTACGCGCATTCGCGCCGCTCCCCGACATGGCTGTGGCAAGGTAGCCTATCGCCGCCACCTGCGCCAACGGCGACACTTGGTCCATCGTATCGACACAGGTTGCGAACTTTCATATCCCGGGCGGCTTGCCGCCGTCCAAACCAGGAGCCTTACCATGCTGCACTACGCCGTCGTGTTCTTCGTCATTGCATTGATCGCTGCCTTGTTCGGCTTCGGTGGCATTGCCGCCAGCGCTGTCAGCATCGGCAAGATTCTTTTTATTGTGTTCGCGATCCTGGCTGTGGCCAGCTTCCTGTTTGGGCTCATCAGGAATCGCTGAGGTGACGGCCAAGAGCCTGTTAAGCACGGTGTCTTGACTCACGTTTGTGCGCCACGACACGCATTCAAGGTAATCCCCACTCAAAGGAGCATTCATGTTTTCCAATAAACCGCTAGAACAAACCAGCAGTCTCGCAGACCAGGCCGCGCCATTGCTGAGTCGTGCCACTGAGCAAGCCAGCGCGCTGGCGCAGCGTGGCGTGAACAGCATCCGCGACACATCTCAACAGCTTCGCGAAAATGCACTGCGCGCCTCCGATAGCACGGTGAATTACATCAAGGACGAGCCGCTCAAGGCGGTGTTAATCGCCGTTGCCACGGGTGCTGCATTGATGGCAATGGCCGGCATGATTATCCGTTCGCGTAATCGCGGTTAAGGCGTAGTCATAGCGCTGTTGAAGCGCGTTGCCGCGTTGCTGGCGCAAGATCCGGCAAGGAGTTGAATGCGCGCGCGCTTCCTCCGAATAGTCTTGCAAAAAATATACCGGCTCCATAGCTGATGGCCCGATGTATTTGGGTGGATGAGACGCCGCCGAGAAAGTTTCAATGAGATCGCACCCAGTGCTGAGAGGTCACGCGCCAGATCATATTGCCGACATCGTCGGCCACAAGTAGCGCGCCCTGCTTGTCGAGCACCACGCCGACCGGGCGACCGAAGGCCTTACCTTCTTCACTGAGGAAGCCCGTCAACACATCGATGGGCACGCCAGCAGGCTTGCCGCCTTCGAAGGGCACGAAAATCACCTTGTAGCCACTGCGGGGACGGCGGTTCCACGAACCGTGCTGACCGACGAACATGCCATTGGCGAAGGTGGCGGGCAGCGTGGTGCCGACGGAAGACGCCAGGCCAAGTGAGGCGGTGTGCGGTCCCAGGGCGTAATCGGGTGCAATCGCGGTGGCAACCAGGTCGGGCCGTTGCGGTGTCACACGTTCGTCGATATGCTGGCCGTAGTAACTGTAGGGCCAGCCGTAAAAGGCGCCGTCGCGCACCGAGGTCAGGTAGTCGGGTACCAGATCGCTGCCAAGCTCATCGCGCTCGTTTGCCACCGTCCACAATACGCCGCTGTGAGGCTCCCACGCCAAGCCATTTGCGTTGCGAAGGCCGGTTGCAAAGATACGGTGAGCGCCAGACCTGGTGTCCACCTCCCAGATGGCGGCTCGCTCGGTTTCAGCCTCCATGCCCCGTTCACCCACGTTGCTGTTCGAGCCCACGGTAACAAAAAGTTTGATTCCGTCCGGGGCTGCGATCAGGTTCTTGGTCCAGTGGTGATTGATCGGGCCGGCAGGCAGTTCGACCACCTTGGTGCCGGGCGCCGTGATGTGTGTGTCGCCGCTGCGGTAGGGGAAGCGCAACACCGCGTCGGAATTGGCCACATAGAGATCGTTGCCCACCAGAGCCATGCCGAAAGGGGAATTCAATCCCTCCAGCAGCACCGAGCGCAAGTCCGCCACCCCGTCACCATCGGTGTCGCGCAGCAAGGAGATGCGATTGGCGCTGGGCACGCCCGCACCTGCCCGCTTCGTTACCAAGCCCATGACCCAACCCTTGATCCCCTTGGCATCGTCGGGCTTGGGCGGCGCGTTGGTCTCCGCCACCAGTACGTCGCCGTTGGGCAGCACATAGAGCCAGCGCGGGTGGTCCAAACCGCCAGCGAACGCGGCCACACGCATGCCCGATGCCGCGAGTGGCGTTGCGCCGGGGAGCCAGCCCTTGGCAGTCGCGATATTCACGGTGGGAATCAGCGTCCGCTGCGGAGGTGGCAGCGTGGGCTGCGGCCCGGTGCCGGCCGAGATTGGGAGCGTGGCCATCTCACCACAGGCGGCAAGCGCCAAAACGACCGCACCAATCAAGGGCGCGGTCGTGGGTAGTTGCATCCGCTTGCCAGCTGTCAAAGCCGTCCGGTCAATAGCAGGATGACAATGATGATCACCACCAAGCCCAATCCGCCACTCGGACCGTAGCCCCAGCTGCGGCTGTGCGGCCAAGTCGGAAAGGCGCCAATCAGCATCAGGATCAAAACGATCAACAGTATGGTTCCCAGGCTCATGAGTTTCTCCTTGAAGGCGTGAATGAATGGGTTCAGTTCGCTGGCGCTGAGGCCGCAGGCATCACGATCACGGTGGTGCCGTCGCCGGACTTGCCGGTTGCGCCCTTGTTGCCTTCGTTGCCTTGATCGCCCGTTGCGCCCTGGCTACCGGTGGCACCGGTTGGGCCGACAGGTCCTGGCACCGCGACGGGTGTGGCGGGAACATTAACTACGCTGGGTCGGTCACAGGCGCCCAAGGTCAGCGCGGCGAGCAGCGCCAGAATTGGCATCGAACGGTTCATGATGAATCCTTTTAAATAGTCGTTACACGGACGGCTTCAAAGCGCCCGCGAAAAAACCGGCAAGACTGGACAGTCGCACTCGGTAATTGCAAAGCTTAGTCACCTGCCCGGCACAGTTCAGTGCGCTGGCGAACATAGAAGAGAACTTTCGTCACGTCGACGACGATTTGTGTATTTTCTGTCTCCGACAAAATGCCGCGAATCGGCAAATTGTGATCCGGACGCGTCCAAGAGTCATCGCATCGGTGCCCAAGCTTGGAAAGATGGCGAAAGGTTCATTTCGTGGCCCAGCGCTAACCCGGATCGTATTGCAGGCCTCATCCATTTGCAATGAAGCGGTCAGCGCGCGAGGCGTTCAAAACCGCTGGCAGATCGGACCCAAGCATGTCGGCCGGGGTACGATCCACGAGCCAGGGATTAGGTTGCGCGAACCAGTTCGCCAACTCCCAAGGACCGTAGACGGATGTCAGCTCCGCTAACACCTGACCCAGTTCTGGTCGAGGCGTCATGTCGAATCGGTTGAACTGGAACAACGGTAGCCAGGTTTGCGACTGCCACTCGAAGCTGAGCACTTCTCTGTTGTCGATCCAGCTGGCGAGCGTTGCAACATCGGACCTACCGTGGCGTTTGAATAGCGCGACCACTTCAGGCACTCGCGCGAGCCCGCCGCTGACTCGATAGGAATTGAGCATCATGACGAACCGGTAATCGACGCTAACCTCGTGCGCACATTGGAGGCGGGACTTCGCTGTCTCAGGCGTATGTCTGGGGACGGATAGGTACGGGGATGACGCACGATTGGATACGAGAATGCTTTGCATGGAGTCTCCAGGAGGGGCAAGGGAACTGCGTGGACGCGCTACAGGGACCAACTCAATCCGTGCGCTGCAATAGGACACAGGGCGGACCGTACCGGAAAAGAAGGTATGTCGTCTGTGCGGTCGCCAACAAAAGCCTGCGCCATGCCAGGCATCAAGGGGGCTGAGTTTTGTACACGCCTTGAACTGATCGCCGTCCATGCGCTGGCCACGGTGTCACCGGTGCGTTTTGGACTCGCCTACTTGGCAGCAGGTACCGGTCAGTCGTGTCGCCGAACCGCCAAAAGGAGATTGTCCTACGTGCTAAAGCGCGCTGTCTGACAGACACCGTAACTCACCGTTCATATTATCTAACCGTCACCATCTCGCGGTTTGGATCACAGGACATAGGTCAAAAGCGGGCATCGTATTTCTTCATTATTGCGTTCGGCTTTTCGGCCGTGCGCCGGGAGCTTGTTATGAACACCAATATCATCGTTATTCCGTGCTGGAGCACGGCATCATTCGGCGACACCGCCGATACTTCGCCGACGGAGTTGTGGGCTCTGGGAGAGCACCTGAACCTGTGCCGGGGCGCGCGTGGCCGCTTGTTCGCTTTGCATTGCATCGCACAGACGATGCACGGCTTTGTGGCGGCCCGTTTTGTGACGACCTTGGTCGTGGTTGGGCTGCTGATCGGTGTCGGTTCCCTGGTGTTGTAGCGCATGTCGCAATCCGAGCTTCTGCGCCTGGTACCGGAGGCGCCGCAGGCATTGCAAGACATCCTGGACAGTTCGCGCGGCGCGGTGCAGCCACCGATACGCTCCGAGATATTCGGGCTGCAACGTTTTGCACAGCATGGGCGCAGTCTTGGTGAAACCCATCGCGCCGCCAGGGCAAGCTCGCATGCGGCAACTTTTTTTCCTCGCCTGCAAAGTAATATCCACACGCTACGCGAAGCGCACCGCTACATCGCAGTGCAATCGTCCACCGGCTACGACATCAGTCCGGCGGCCGAATGGCTGCTCGACAACTTTCACCTGATCGAAGCACAGCTCAAGGAAATTCATGAGGGTTTGCCGCGCAGCTACTTTCGCACCTTGCCAATGCTGCTGGACGAGCCGCTGGCTGGCTTGCCGCGCGTCTATGGCGTGGCGTGGGCCTTCGTGGCTCACACCGATGGCGCTTTCGATGAAGGCTTGCTGATGCAGTTTTTGAGCGCCTATCAGGAAAGCCGCGAACTGAACCTCAGCGAGATGTGGGCGCTGCCGACCACCTTGCGTGTCGTGCTGATCGAAAACTTGCGCCGTCTGGCCGAGCGCGTGGCCACCAACAAGGCGGCGCGCGAGGTGGCCAACCTGTGTTTCGATCGCATCGAAACCTACACGGTGCAGGCCCTCGACCAGTTGCTGGCCCTGCTCAGTCAGCGCGGCGTCGGTCGGGTGTTTCTGGCTCAGATGGCGCAACGCTTTCAAGACCGCCGCGCAACCGGTGAAACCAGTGAGCAGACACTTTTTCACGACTGGCTGCATAACGCGCTGCCCGACATGGCCGCAGTGCAGACGCAGCAAAGCGCCGACCGGGCTGCTGACAACCTGAGTGTGAGCAATGCGGTCACGTCGCTGCGCGTTATCGGCGACGCCGATTGGCCCGAGATTGTCGCTCGCACCAGCGCGTTGATGCGGTTGATGCTGACCTCGGCGGTGTTCGAAGCCGAGCATGCCGGCACGCGTGACCAGACGCTGCACGGCATCGAGTTGTTGGCCAGACGCAGTGGTCGCAGCGAAGTGTTGGTGGCCCAAACGCTGCTTGATCTGATGCGCAACACCGAGGGCATGAACAACGCTACCGCGGTGGCCAGCTACTGGTTGCGTGGCGCGGGTCGACCCGCCCTGATGCGTGCGCTCGGTCTGCGCCCGCGCTTGGCTTTTCCGTGGCGCGCCGTTTCGAGCCGCATGGTCTTGCCCGTCTACTTGAGCGCGCTGCTGCTGGGTACTCTGGCCTTGGTCGCGTGGATACTGGTGCGCCACCGTGCCGGACTGGCAGGCACAGACGCTCCGGTGTGGCTGACCCTGCTGGGCGCGGCGCTGATGATGTCTCCGGCGTCCGAAGCCGTGGTGGCGGTGATCAACCGGCTGATTAGCGAGTCCGCCCGGCCCCAACACCTGCCCCGCCTGGCCTTGGCGAATGGCATACCGCCTGAGCATCGGGTGATGGTGGTGATTCCGGGTATGTTGACTAGCATCGCATCGGCCTACGACCTGGTGCACCGGTTGCAACTGCATTACCTCGCGAACCCGGAGCGCCATGCCCAGTTTGCGCTGCTGACCGACTGGGCCGATGCTGACACGCCGCATGTGGCTTCGGACGACGCCTTGCTGGCCAGCGCGAGACAGCAGATCCGCGCGCTCAACCTGCGCTATCCCAACGAGGCCGAAGAGCCCGGAGCGGCACCGCGCTTCATTGTGTTGCATCGAGAGCGCCTCTTCAGTGAGACCGAGCGGCGCTGGATCGGTTGGGAACGCAAGCGCGGCAAGCTGGAATTGCTCGTCGCCGCGGTGGCGGAGGGCGCGTCCGTCGCGTTTCTGGATTTGGGTGCCGAATCTCGCATCGGAGCCGACATCCAGTACATCGTCACGCTTGACAGCGACACCCAGTTGCCGCCCGGACGGCTGCGCGAACTGGTAGGGGTGGCGGCGCATCCGCAGAATCAACCACTGCTCGACGTCAGCGGGCGCAGGGTAGTGAGCGGTTACGGCATTTTGCAACCTCGCGTGGCCACGCCGCTGCCCGCGTCCAAGGACTTCACTCTCTATCACTGGTTGTTTGCCGGACAGTGCGGCATCGACCCCTACAGTGCCGCGACGTCGGAGGTCTATCAAGACCTGTTCGGCGAAGGCACCTTTACCGGCAAAGGGCTGCTCAACGTCCGGGCGATGCATGCTGTGCTGTCCGAACGCCTGCCCGATGGCCAGGTGCTAAGCCACGATTTGCTCGAAGGTTCGATGGCACGCTGCGCGGCGGTGACCGACATCACCGTGATTGAGGATGCGCCGTTTCATGCTGACGTGGCCGCGTCCCGCGTGCACCGCTGGACCCGTGGCGACTGGCAGTTGCTGCCGTTCCTTCTGAGTCCTGTGCGTTATCGCCTGCGCATCATCAACCGCTGGAAGATGTTCGACAACTTGCGTCGTTCGCTCGTCGCTCCCATGTCGTTGGCCTTGCTGCTATTGGCTCTGGGCGGCGCCGTCGTGTCGCCCTGGGCTGCGTTGGCGCTGGTGATGGCCGCGTTTTCCGCGGGGCCGCTGATGGGTGCCGTGGCGGGGTTTTCTCCCAGCCGGGACGACGTGGCCAAACTCTATTTCTATCGTCAGGCTGCGACCGACCTGGCAAGGACCGTGTGGGGCGGTCTGTGGCATTTGGGTCAGTTGCTGCAGCATACGCTGATGTCCGTGGACGCCATCGTGCGTGCGCTCTACCGCATGACCATCAGCCGTCGCCATCTGCTGCAATGGACCACCGCTGCGACCGCGCAGGCGCAGGCGAACACCGGTTTTACAGCGTTGGCGCGTCAGCATTGGAGCTTGCCGGTGGTGGCGCTACTGCTGCTCGTCGCGCTGCATGAGACGTGGTTTGGTGCGACTACGCCTTACCCTTTTCTGACGCTTGGTCTCTGCCTTTTCTGGGCCGCGTCACCGGTATGGACCTGGTGGGTCAGTCGGCCGTGCCCAGCGCACAAGGACGCGGCATTGCCGCTTCAGGATCAGACCTATCTGGAAGGTATCGCGCGCGATACCTGGCGTTTTTTCGAGCGTTGCGTAGTCGCTGAGGACAATCATTTGCCGCCCGATAATTTGCAGACCCTGCCACACGATATGGTAGCGCATCGCACCTCGCCCACCAATATCGGCCTGTATTTGCTGAGCGTAGCCTGCGCCCGGCAGTTCGGTTGGATCGGAACGCAAGAGTTGCTGATGCGCCTGGAAGCGACGCTCGCCACGCTGGTCACCCTGCAGCGCCATCGTGGCCACTTCATGAACTGGTACGACACGCAAACGTGCGCGCCCCTGTTGCCGATGTATGTGTCTACCGTGGACAGCGGAAACCTGAGCGGTCACTTGCTCTCGGTGGCGCAGGCTTGCCTGGAACTGGCGCGCGCGCCGCATGATGGTGACGCGGCGCAGCGTGCCATTTTGGCCGCAAGGAAACGACTCGCGCCGCTGCTTCCGCTTTGGTCCGACCTGCTGCCGACCTTGCTGGGCGACGCTGCATTGGCGCGCCTGCTGGCCCTGCCAGACCCGTTGGCCGAATGCCGCCATAACGCCGAGCAGTTTGAGCGCTGGCTGCGCGAGGCCGGTGACGAACTGGCCACTCTGTTGTCCGACAAGGCTGAACCCGTGGCCCCGGCGCAACCGAAGCCCCGGGATGAGTTGGCATGGCGCCTGGTCGATTACGTGGCGACGCTGCGCTCAGCCTGGCTTGACGTGCAGGCTGCAACGAGGGTCGATGCAGCGGGTGTGTCGGACACGCACGAGGCCGCCCGGCGCTTGCAGGCGCTGGCCGATGAGTGCGAACAATTAGCCTGGCAAGCCGACTTCAGCTTCCTGTACCACCACAAGCGGCATCTTCTCCACATTGGCTTTCGGGTCGCAGAGCAGGAGCTTGATGCGGGTTTTTATGATTTGCTGGCGTCGGAATCGCGTCTGACCAGCCTGTTGGCTGTCGCCAAGGGCGATGTGCCGGTGAGCCATTGGACTTCCCTTGGGCGACTGTTCTACGCCGTCGGCGCGGAGGCGGGCTTGCGTTCGTGGTCGGGCTCGATGTTCGAGTACTTGATGCCAAGCCTGGTGCTCGATGAGCCGTATGGCAGCGTGTTGCGTGACGCCGGCCGTGCCGCCATTCGAGAGCAGATCGCTTTCGCGCAGGCGCAAGACGTTCCCTGGGGCATATCGGAGTCGGCCTACGCCGGTAGCGACCACACTTTGGCGTACCAGTACGCGCCACAAGGGGTGCCCAGACTGGCGCTGCGCCGCACGCCACTTGATGAGCTGGTGATTGCGCCCTATGCCACGGCTCTGGCGGCGCAGATTGCACCTCACCTCGCTGTTGGCAACTTCGCGGCGCTGGAAAAGCTGGCGGCACGCGCACGCTATGGGTTCATTGAGGCGCTCGACTTCTCCCCTGCGCGGCAATCGGGTGGTGAGGTGTTCACGCCGGTGAGCACCTTCATGTCGCACCACCAGGGCATGAGCATCGTGGCGCTGGCCAACGTGCTGCTGGGCGGCCCCGCTCAGCGTTGGGGCATGGCCAATGCGCACGTTGAGGCGGTGACCTCGCTGCTACACGAGCGAGCGCCGCGCGAGGTGTCGATGCTGTACGCGCCCGCAATGGGTCCGCCGCCGCAGGCGCTGCAACGACGACGTACAGCGAGGCTGCTGCGCGAGGTGTTGCCGGGGTCGACGGCAGTGGAGCCCACGCATGTGCTGTCGAACGGGCGTTACACCGTGTCGCTGCGCGCCAATGGTGCGGGCTGGAGCCGATGGGGCCAGACCAGTATCACGCGTTGGCGTGACGATGCGCTGCGCGATGCCTATGGCAGCTTCTTCTACGTGCGTTGGGACAGTCAGCAGCGGCCGGTCTCGCTCACCCAGCATCCCGCACCCGACCCGGCTGCCGACTACCAGAGCACTTACCACGGCGACCGCGTATGTTTTGATGCGACCTGGCCTGGGTTGCAAACCCACGTCACCGTGTGGGTCAGTCCGGAAGACGACATCGAATTCCGGCAAGTTGAGCTGCGCAACCTGAGCAATCGCACGCTCGAAATCGAACTGATATCAGCCTTCGAAGTCACCTTGTCCGACTCGCTTGCCGATGAAGCACACCCCGCGTTCACGAACCTCTTCGTGCGTGCTGAGTGGCTGGCCACGCATCAGGCACTTTTGTTCGAACGCAAGCCCCGCCTGCCCACCGAGCGGGGACTGCAGGCCGCGCATTTCTTGGCCGAAACTGACCCGTATATGGTGGGCATGCGCCTGACGACCGACCGGCAGCGCTGGCGAGGCCGCAACCATGCGGTGAACCAGCCGCTGGCCTCTTTCGATCCCTTGCCGTCGGAATCAAGCGATCCGGCTGCCCGGCTTGACACCGGCCTTGACCCAGTATGCGCCTTGGCCGTGCAGCTTCGCATTGCACCCAATGCGAAGGCCTTATTGACCTTCGCCACGGCAGCCTCCGACAACGGCGGGACCTTACGCGCCGTGATCGACAAGTACCGGCAACACAGCCACGTGCAACGCGCCTCATTGATGTCGGCCACGCTGACCGGCATTCGTTTGCGCGCCTTGCGCATCAGCGGCGAGAACTTCGCGGCTGTCCAGACGCTGACCACGGCGCTGGTGTTGAGTCTGACGCGCCCACAGTCCAGAGCGGTCCGCTTCGAGAACGCGGCGGTCGAGGTCTGTGACCGGCGACTGCTTTGGCGCTTCGGCATCTCGGGTGATCGTCCCCTCATCCTCGTCTCGGTCGGCGTGCTGCAGGGCTTGGGCTTGTTGCGCTCAATGGCCCAGGCCTTGAGCCTGTGGGCTTGGGGCGGCATCGCCTGCGACCTGGTGGTGGTGAATGCAGAGCCCATCTCCTACCTGATGGCGCTGCATCGCGAGATCATTGCGTTGCGCGAGCGTCATGTGGCAAACAGTGGCGCGCAAGGCGCCCCTGCCGTTACAGGCTTTCATGTGCTGCGCGCCGACGAGCTTTCCAGCGAAGAACTGAGCACGCTGCAGGCCCAGGCCCGTGTGCGACTCAATGCCGACGGCCGACCGCTCGCGCACCATGTGCAGGAATGGATTGAGCTACATGAGCAGGCTTTCGAGCAACGACACGACAGATCGACCTCGGCGGTGTCCGTTGCCTCGGGCGCGACTGCCGCCGTTCCGGCACCGGTGGGCGAGTTTGCGGCAACCTCGGGCGAGTTCCGTTTCCAAGTCAGTGCCGATTTGCGCCCCGCTCGACCCTGGATCAATGTGCTGGCCAACCCCGCGTTCGGCGCCCAGCTTTCGGAAGCCGGTGGCGGCTACACCTGGGCGGTGAACAGCCGCTTGAACCAGCTCACCGCCTGGTCAAACGATCCGGTGGCCGACCCGCCGTCAGAATGGTTTTTGTTGCAGGACCGCAAGACCATGGAAGTGTGGAGCGTCACACCGTCCGCCTGGGGCGACGACAGCGTGACCTACCGGGTGTCGCATGGGCAGGGCTACAGCGTCATCAGTCATCGCCGCGGCGATGTGGAGGTGACGGCGTCGTGGTGCGTGGACGCACAGACTTCCGTCAAGCAGGTGCAGTTGCGGCTCGTCAATCGCGGTCACAGGACATTGAATCTACGCGTGATCGGCGTTGCCGAGTGGATGATGGGCGCGAACCGCGCCGACCGCAGCACGGCGCGTACGGCCATGTATAGCCAGCGCCTGCCTGCGTTGCAACAGTCTAACCTCGGGCTCGACGTCATGCGCGGGCAGAAGCTCACCGCACTACTGTGCACGCAACGGGAGCGCTCGGCTGGCTACGGCGATGGCACGGCGTTCTTCGGCCTCGCAAGCGCAGAGGATGAGGCTGAAGACTGGACCTGCGACCGACGCGAGTGTTTCGATGCGCGCGGCCTCCTGGTTTTGCCGGATCACTTCGACCGGCGCAGCGGCGACGGGCTCGACCCGTGCGCGGCACTTTCGACGCGCGTTGCCTTGATCGCCGGTGAATCGGTGGAGAGGGTGTTCCTGCTGGGCTATGCCGAGAACGCGAGCGCAGCGCGCCAGCTTGCTACCCTGGCCGCGGCGACGCCTGCCGAGCGGCGCATGGGGCAGGTACGCAGCACTTGGGATCAATTGCTTGGCGCCGCCACGGTGAAGACGCCCGACCCTTTGTTTGATGCCATGGTGAACCGCTGGCTGCTGTACCAGACAGTGACCTGCCGCTTGTGGGCCAAGGCCGGCTTTTACCAGGCTGGAGGCGCCACCGGTTTTCGCGACCAGTTGCAAGACGCGATGGCGCTGGCGTGGGCTGCCCCCGATATGCTGCGCCAGCAGATCGTTCTGGGCGCGTCACGGCAGTTCGCCGAGGGTGATGTGCAGCACTGGTGGCATGCGCCCACCGGTGCCGGTGTGCGCACGCATTTCTCCGACGACCTGTTGTGGCTGCCGCACGCCACGATGCACTACCTGCGCGTGACCGGCGATGCCACGCTGCTCGATCAGAGCGTGCCATTCATCGAAGGAGCTGCTATTCCCGAAGGCGCCGAGGATGCCTACTACACACCCGATGTCAGCGCGCAGCAGGCGTCGGTCTATGAGCACAGCGCACGTGCCATCGATCGCAGCTTGCGTGTCGGCGCGCACGGATTGCCGTTGATGGGCAGCGGTGACTGGAACGATGGCATGAACCGGGTCGGCATTGAGGGACGCGGCGAATCGGTGTGGTTGGGCTGGTTCCTGTGCCAGTTGGTGGCCGACTTCGCACCACTGGCGCGTGAACGTGGCGATGAGACGCGCGCGCAGCGTTGGGAGAACGCCGCGCAGGGCTGGAAGGTGGCTCTGAACGGCCCGGCGTGGGACGGGCAGTGGTTCAAGCGTGCCTTCTTTGACGACGGGCAAGCACTGGGTTCGCAGTCCAACCCGGAGGCCCGTATTGACTTGATTGCACAAGCCTGGGCCGTGCTGTCCAGGGCTGCACCGCCGGCCTTGCAGCGTATGGCGATGGCTGCGGTGGAGGTGCACCTGGTGGACCATGAGGCCGGGCTGATCCGACTACTCGACCCGCCGCTCGTGAATGCAGTCCCGAGCGCCGGCTACATCCAGGCTTATCCGCCCGGCGTGCGAGAAAATGGCGGCCAGTATTCGCACGCCGGCGTATGGGCGCTGATGGCTCAGTGCGACCTCGAGAAGAGCCTTCCGGGTCCACGCGACATCGGTGACTTCGCGTATCGCTACTTCACTTACCTGAGCCCTGCGCATCGCGCGCGCCATCCGACCCATGGCGCGGTGTACGGCATCGAGCCGTATGTGATGGCTGGGGATGTGTATACGCAACCGCCCTATGTCGGGCGCGGCGGTTGGAGCTGGTATACCGGCGCCGCGGCATGGATGCACCGCGCGGCCATTGAGTCGATTTTCGGGTTACACCAAGGTGCGCAGGAATTGTGTTTTTCACCTTGTCTGCCCTCGCATTGGCATCGGGCCGAACTGACGCTGGTTCGCGATGGCCGCACGATGCGTTTCATCATGCACCGGGCCGGCGCGGCCGCAGCGCTGGCAGCGACGGCGCCATGGGGCGCCAAGCTGCTGCGCCCCGGTCAGCCCTTGCGCTGGCCCGACTTGGCGCCGAACTCCTGCTTCGTGATCCCACTGCTGGACGAGGCTGCGCCCCCAAGCGCGCGTCAACCATAGCGGACAGGGATGTGCGGCATCGTCCTACACGGACAGGCGGCTGGCGCCGATAGTTGCACCGGGCCGGTGCTTTTACAGTTCTCCTATCGGCTTGGTGTATCAGCGCACTGGGCAATAGGCATCAACTCAGGAGTCGTCATGATCCCCAAAAAGAATGTTCCTGGCAACACCGCCTCCGGCAAAAGCACGCTGAAGAATTGGCTTGCCGATTGAGGTCTCACGGTTTTCCGCCCTTGGGTGATGGGGCTCATCGTCACCCGGAAAAACCAAAGCATACGTCAACTTTAACTGGAGATTCACCATGTACATCCGCACCATTTTCGCCGCCGCCATTGCTGCCGTCGCTCTGCTTACCGCGTCCGGCTGCGCAGTCAGTCGCGGCCAGGAAACCGTTGGCTCCTACGTTGACGATACCGGCATCACCACCCTCATCAAGTCGCGCTTCGTCGAAAACAAGCTGGTCGACGCGACCAGCATTCGGGTCGAGACGCTCAATGGCACCGTCATGCTGTCGGGCTTCGCCAAGAGCTCGGTTGAGAGGGGCACCGCCGAAAGCATCGCGCGCGGCGTGAACGGCGTGAAGGCGGTCAAGAACGAGATCGCTGTCCGCCCGTAAGCGGGCACTTGTGGTCTTTCAATCTACTCTAGGAACTTGTTATGAACTGGGATCGCATTGAAGGCAATTGGAAACAAGTTACAGGTAAGGCCAAGGAGCAATGGGGCAAGCTGACCGATGACGACTTCAATGTCGTCGCCGGTCGTCGCGACCAGCTCGCGGGCAAGATCCAGGAGCGATATGGCGTGGCCAAGGATGACGCTGAAAAGCAGATTGCCGAGTGGCAACGCAAGGCGACCGATTCGTGGTTCACAAAGTAATAAAACTGCATCCGCTTCGCGCCTGCCACTGATTTGGCAAGGCTGCTTGTGATGCCGCCTGTCGCCCCGATTCCTGCGTCGACGCGTTGGGAGAACTTGCTCCGTATGTTCGCAAGTCAACCAGATAGAACACTAATTCTCAAACCTTATTTTAGGAGGACGCACTATGAAATCGATGACGAGGTTTGTTTTTGCAGCCTGCGCGGCGACGGCACTGATTCCCGCGACGGTGCTGGCTCAGGACGCCAGGAACCAAGGCTACTTGGTTGACGCCTCCAGCAGCATCGTCGTCAGCGGCGCTGGTCTGTGTTGGCATACCAGCGACTGGACACCAGCGCGGGCGGTCGAGCCGTGCGACCCGACCATCAAGCCGGTTGCTGTTGCCACCGTGCCTAAGGCCGTGGAGGTCGCGGCCGCGCCGCCTGCAGCAATACCTCCACCTCCACCTGCGCCCGTTATGCCACTGCCGCAAAAGATGAGCTTTTCGGCCGATGCGCTGTTTGCTTTCGACAAGTCGGTTTTGAAACCCGAAGGTCGGGCGATGCTGGACGATTTGGGGCGTCAGCTCAAGGGTGCGACCTACGATGTCATCCTTGTGACGGGCCACGCGGACCGTTTCGGCAGCGCCGAATACAACCAGAAGCTATCGGAACGCCGCGCGAACGCGGTGAAGGAGTACTTGGTGAGCAAGGACATTCCGGTTGGTCGCATTCAGGCGAAAGGAATGGGCGAATCGCAGCCAGTCACCAAGGCTGGCGAATGCAAAGGCCCGAAGAGCGCCAAGGTCATAGCCTGCTTGCAACCCGATCGCCGCGTTGACGTTGAAATGCAAGGCACCAAGCAATGACGGGTTGGCGTTAAGCCATCTCCATCTCAGCCTGCTGCGTTCAAGTGCAAGAATTCAAAAATTCTCAGCGCTGACAAAGCGCATGGCTTGGGAGGTCACCGGGTGACTCAGTTCCAGTGAGCAGGCGTGTAGCAGCAAGCGGTCTGCCATGGCCTGAACTCGCTGGCTGGCGTACAGGGCATCGCCCACAATGGGATGCCCCAATGCCAGCAGGTGCACGCGCAGTTGGTGGGAGCGTCCCGTCATGGGTTCCAGTTCGATCCGGGTGGTATCAAGGCGTCGGTTGTGTGACAGCACGCGCCAGCGTGTCATGCTGGGCTTGCCAAGCTGGTGGTCAATGACGCGTCGCGGCCGGTTGGGCCAGTCCACAATAATTGGCAGGTCGATGATTCCCCAGTCTTCAGGCGGTGGCGCCAGCTGTCCGTCCACGATGGCAATGTAGCGTTTGGTCACGCTTCGGCTGGCAAAGGCATGGTTCAAGGTGCGTTGTGCGGCGGCCCCTCGTGCCAGAACCATCACACCCGAAGTCGCCATGTCGAGCCGGTGCACGATCAGCACATCCGGGTAAAGTTGCCGTGCCCGCGCACTCAGGCAGTCTTGTTTGTCTTCGCCGCGTCCCGGCACCGACAGCAGACCGGCTGGCTTGTCCAGTACCAGCATGGCATCGTCGGCATACAGCACCGTGAGCTCAACCGGGCGCATCGCCGGGCTGGAGGAGTCGCTGCAATGTCTCACACATTTCGTCAACGTCGTTGGGCTTGTGAATCAGTGCTTGCGCACCTTCTGCCAGCGCGCTTTGCTCAATCTCGGGGGTGACGTAGCCGGAAGCCAGCGCCACCGGGAGCTCCGGACGAATCAAGCGGGCCTCCCGCAAAAGGTCTATGCCACTATAGCCAGGCATGTTGTAGTCGGTCACCACCAGGTCAAAGTCCAGGGGCTTGGCTCGCAATGCCGCGACCGCCAGCCGGGGGTCTGTGAACGTGCTGACAGCAAAGCCTTTTCGGGTGAGCGCGCGTTCAACCAAAAACACCAGCGCTTCATCGTCGTCAACATACATGATGTGTTTGCCCATTCCTTGCACGGGCTTCGGCTTCGGTGCCTCCACTGGGGCAAGCACTACCGCATCGCTGGCCGCGGGAAAGTAAAGCGTGAAGACGCTACCGGTATCGGGTGTGCTTTGCACATCAACCGTTCCCAGGTGGGTGCGCATGATGCCGTGAACGACGGCCAGGCCCAGGCCCGTACCTTGTCCCACGGGCTTGGTTGTGAAGAAAGGCTCGAATACACGCCGTAGCGTATCCGCGTCGATGCCGCTACCGGTGTCACGCACCACCAGCTTGACGTGCTGGCCGCGTACCCCACCACGGCGTTCGACCAGACCTGCGCCCACCTGCAGGTTGTGACCCAACTCGATGCTGACGGTGCCGCGCCGAGCGCCAATGGCCTGAATCGCGTTGGTGCATAGATTGAGCAGCGCTTGTTCGACCTGCGTCGCATCGGCCAGCACGGGCGGCGTGCCGGGGTCGATGGTCACCAGCATTTTCACAGTGGGTGGCAGGGCGACCTTCAGCAAGCGCACGGTTTCGTGCACGACTTCAGCCAGGTGAATCGGAACCCGCTTGGGCGATTCATTGCGGCTGAAGGTGAGAATTTGCCGCACCAGATCGCGTGCCCTTCGCCCCGCCTTGTCAATCTCGGTCAGACTGACAAGCGCCGGCGACGTCGGTCCCGCATCCTGCTTGGCGAGCTCGGCATTGCCCAGAATGGCGCTGATGATATTGTTGAAATCGTGTGCAATGCCGCCCGCCATGGTGCCCACAGCCTGCATTTTGTGAGATTCCCGCAGTTGGGACTCCAGTGAATTGCGGTGGGCCTCAATTTTCTTGCGGGCGGTCAGGTCGCGGGCAAAAATGGTGGTGGTATCGCCGTCAGGGTGACGCTCAAAAGACACGCTGATTTCGATGGCGACGGTTTTTCCGCTGGCAGTGAGCCCCGTCATCTCGCCCAGTTGCGCGTGGCTCGTGAGCGCCGCATAGCTCAGCGTTTGAGCCGCATCAGGCAGGAAGCGTGAAAGTTGATTGCCCAGTGCCTGGCCCGGCGCGCACTGGAACAGCGCTGCCGCCGTGGGGTTGAAGATGGTGATGCGGTGATCTTGGTCGACACAAATAATCGCGTCGAGTGATGCGTTAATAATGGACGCCAGTCTGTCCTGGCTGCGCTGAAGTTCTTCATTTCGCTCTTGTAGCGCGCTGGCACTGACCTGCAAGGCGCGGCGCTGGGTCAGCAACGGGCCCTGGTCAATGATGGCGCAAATGAAGTGTGCCAGTTCGTCCTGCGCGTTCTCAATGCGGGCGATATGCAGGTCCCCCGTGAAAACCCCGCTGGAGCCACATGAAAAAACAACTTCTGTTGTTTCGCTGGTGCCCGAATTTTTGGCACTTGTGAACGCGAGCGCGACTTTGTCGACGTGTTCGGCACTCACCAGCGGCAACAAAAAATTCAGCGGCGAATCGTGCTCCAAAGGTCGAAAGAGACGCAAAGCCATGGCATTGCTCTCCAGCACCAAACCGTTTTCGTCCACCACCATCAGGGCCAGAGGCACGTTTGAAAAAAGCGTAAGAAAACGTTCTGATGCGCCTTCCGCCGCGATCTGGCTGTACCGCAGCGCCTTGTTTTGTATCTCCAGCTCGGCTTGGTACTTGCGCAGATCCTCGACCATCTGCGGCAGGGAATAACCTTCAGCAAGAACACCTTGCTTGTTCGTATCCGCGTGCAGGGGAAACTTTCTACCCTTGGAAATTCTTCGCATGGGCGCTATCGTTTCCCGTGTCGGGCGTCAAACCAAACTGCATCCGGTTAATGCTTCTTGGTATCAGCGGGTGGGCGCATTTTTCAGTTTCCCGCGCACCGGCACCACGGTGGTGACGGTAGGGCGCACGGCGTCAGGCGACACCGGCTTGGGCGGAGAGGTGTCTTTTTTCGGTTTCTTCACCATCTTGTTGCTTTGCTGACCTTTTGCCATTTTCTTGCTCCTGAGTTGAATGTCCGGCCGCTCGAATTGAGACTGGACCAATTGATTATCTACGCACGACCGCGTCGCCTGGTGCAAAGTCTACTGCCTTCAGCGGGCGATTGGCGACGATGAACGCGCGCAGCACATCGGCATCCACGAGGCCACTGTCCACCCGACTCTGGTCAGGGGGTTGGAAGGGCGGCGGACGATCAGCGCCGCGCGCGCGACCGGGTGACTTCGAGTTCTGTCACCGGGGGGGCCCGGTTGCCCCAGGCGCTGCGTATGTAGGTCAATACGACAGCGGTATTTTTGTCATTCAATTGCAATACAAAAGGGGGCATGCCAAACGGTCGTGGGTTGCTGGCTGTGGCCGGCGCATAGCCACCGTACAACACGATCTGGACCAGGTTGGCGGTAGGGGACAGGGTGACGGCACGGTTGTGAGCCAGCGGCGGGTAGGCGCCACTGACGCCTTCTCCGTGGTCGCCGTGACATTGGGCGCAATGCGTTTCATAGAGCTTGGCACCGCCGGGCGCTGACAGGGATGCCTCG
>NZ_DHXT01000042.1:2962-5466 GCF_002413825.1 Rhodoferax sp. UBA5149 | reverse complement strand
GACAAGGAATTCAGAAATACCGTCATCGCGCGCAGGTCGTCGTCTGACAGGTATTGCGTGCTGCCTCGAACCACCTCAGCCATCGGGCCGGTCGCAGCGCCGCCGGGGTGGACGCCCGTCTTGAGCAGCTCCGCGGTGTATTGCGGGTTCCCGCCCGACACGCCCGACACGCCAGCCTCGTCGCTGGTGCGCAATGAGGGTGCATACCAGTTTTGCATCGGAATCAGGCCGCCCGCCAGATCGAACTTTTCTTTCGCTGCGCCCAGCGCGTTGCGGGGGGTGTGGCAGTCGCCGCAGTGGCCCAAGCCGCGGACCAGGTAGGCGCCCCGGTTCCAGTCGGCGGTCTGGGTCGTGTCGGCCTGGTACACCCCGGGCGTGAAGTACAGCGCGCGCCACGCGGCCAGCGCAAATTGCGTACCAAAAGGCCAGCGCATCGCGTGGGCGATGTTGGACTGCCGGATGGGCGGCACCGTTTTCAGGTAGGCGTGCAGCGCATCCGAGTCCGCCCGCGTGATGTGGGTGAAGCTGGTGTAGGGAAAGGCCGGATTCAGCAAGCGCCCGTCTTTAGATCGGCCGTGATGCATCGCCTGCCAGAAATCGTTGGATGACCAACTGCCGATGCCCGTGCTGGTGTCGGACGTGAGGTTGCTGGAAAACACCGTGCCAAAGGGGGTGCGAATACCGCGACCACCGGCGAACGGTGGTCCGCCACGCGTGGTGTGGCAGGCCATGCAGTTGCCAGCGCGGGCCAGGTAGGCGCCTTGGGCGATCAGCGCCGACGCAGGGGTGGGGTTCACCACGGTGGTGCTTGCCGTGGCGAGCGCGGGCGCGCTGCCGCAGTGGATGGAAGGCGTGTTGGGGGGCGCTGGTGGCGGGGTTGGCAGAGGCTTGGTGTTGGCGGGCAAGGGCTGTGAGGCCAGCCAGTGGGCAACGGCGCTCACGTCCTGCGGCGTCAGTCGTTGCGCTATGGGCGCCATGCAGTCGGGCGCCTGGGCGCGCCGCTGCCTGGTTTGCCAGGCGCCGAGTTGGGCGTTCAGGTAGTCCCGTGGCAGGCCCAGCAGACCCGGGATGTTGGGTAGCACCCCGGTCAGCGCTCGGCCGTGACACTGAACGCAAGCCGGTATTTTGCGGCTTGCATCGCCCTGTGTCACCAGCAGCCGGCCCCGCTCCAGCAGCACTTTCGGCGCTGTGGCGGGCGCGGGCGGCGGGTAGGGCAGATCCAGCTGCGAGAAGTACTGCGCGATCTCCCGCAAATAGGCGTCGGACAGTGGCTCCAGCAGGCCCGTCATCAGGTCGTAATGACGCCGGCCATCCCGAAAATTCAAGAGCTGGTTGTAGAGGTAGCTGGCTGGTTTGCCCGCCAGTCGCGGGTAATAGCCGCCAGGGCCGGCATGGCCTTGTTTGTCGTGGCAGGCCGTACAGGCCAGCGTACGCTGGGCCATGCTGTCTTCGAACGGGGCGGCCAACACCGCATGGAGGGGCGGCCATCCGCACAGGGCGATGATCAGGACGCGAGCGAAGGATCGAAACATGGAGCGAGGTTTGAATGGAGAAAGGAGGGACCAAATTTTGCGCCGATAAGCGCTCGGGCACTTTTTGAAAGGTCATTTGCTACAAATTTAGTAGCTTCTTACGCATATTCCACGAGGGCTAGCGGCATTTTTTATCTAAAGTCACAGCGCCAGACGAAGATCATGCGCCGGTGCCGCCCGAAATTTTTTCGATCTGTTGGAAATACCCGACACCACGGTAATTTCGGCGGTGATACCTTCACGCCCTAGCCATCCACTTTCACGCGACTGCCATGCCTAAAACCCTGATTGAGCCCTTTCGCATCAAAAGCATCGAGCCGATCCGCATGACCACGCGGTCTGAGCGCGAGCAAATGCTCGAAGCGGCCAAACTCAATGTCTTCAAGCTGCGCGCCGAGGATGTGCTGATCGACTGGTTGACCGATTCCGGCACCGGCGCCATGTCGTCCCGCCAATGGGGCGCCATCATGGAGGGCGACGAGAGCTACGCCGGGGCGCGCAGCTTCTACCGGCTGGAGGCGGTGATCCAGGGCATCACCGGCATGCAGCATTTCGTGCCGACCCACCAGGGGCGCGCGGCCGAGAAGGTGCTGTTCACCGCCGTCTGCAAAAAGGGCGACCTGGTGCCCAATAACTCTCATTTCGACACGACCCGCGCCAACCTGGAATACATCGGCGTCGAGGCCGTGGATCTGGTCATTCCCGAAGGCTTGCAGCCGGCGCTGATCTACCCTTTCAAGGGCAATATTGATTTGCAGCGGGTCGAGGCGCTGCTCAAGACCCAGGGCGAGCGCATCCCCTTTGGCATGATGACCGTGACCAACAACACCGGCGGCGGTCAGCCGGTGTCCATGGCCAACATCCGGGCCTACGCGGCCCTGCTCAAACAGCATGGCAAGCCTTTCATCATGGACGTCTGCCGTTTCGCGGAAAACGCCATGTTCATCAAGATGCGCGAGCCGGGCTACGAAA
>NZ_DHXT01000042.1:0-2705 GCF_002413825.1 Rhodoferax sp. UBA5149 | reverse complement strand
CATGAGCGCCAAGAAGGACGGCATGGTCAATATCGGCGGCTTTATCGTCTTGCGCAGCGAGGAGTGGATGGACGCGGTGCGCAACGTGCTGATCATGACCGAAGGCTTTCCCACCTACGGGGGCCTGGCCGGACGCGACCTGGAGGCGCTGGCCGTCGGGCTGGAGGAGGGCATGCAGGAAGACTATCTGCGCTACCGTCTGCGCACCGCCGAATACCTGGGCGAGCGCCTGCAAGCCTCGGGCGTCGGTTTCGTCAAGCCGACCGGCGGCCATGCCGTGTACATCGACGCCCGGACCGTGCTGCCGGACATGCCGGTGGCGCATTACCCAGCCTGGGCCCTGTGC
This sequence comes from Rhodoferax sp. UBA5149, assembly GCF_002413825.1. Lineage (GTDB taxonomy): Bacteria > Pseudomonadota > Gammaproteobacteria > Burkholderiales > Burkholderiaceae_C > Rhodoferax. Next base: position 2,359 of record NZ_DHXT01000042.1, on the reverse strand, counting down.
AATGCGCTCTACCTGGAGGGCGGCATCCGCGGTGTCGAGATCGGCTCCGTCATGTTTGGCAAGCGGCTGGCGGACGGCCGCGAAACCTACCACAGCATGGAACTGGTGCGCCTGGCTTTTCCGCGTCGCATGTACACCCAGTCGCATTTCGACTACGCGGCCGAGGTGATTGACGAGGTCAAGCAAAAGGCTGCCAGCATCCGCGGCGTGCGCATCACCAAGCAGCCCCAGTACCTGCGCCACTTTACCTGCGAATTGGCCTGGGTGAACGCCTGAGTGAACAGACGCTGACGGTTTTGATCACACGCCCCAGACCACATCCTTGCCAGCCTGCGCGCTGCAGCGCAGCAAGTCAATGAAGGGGGCTGAACGATGGCGCAGCATGACGCTGTCCCCTTCGATTTCACCTTCTTGTGGAAGCTCCTCCTTGCGGCGGGCCTGCGCTGCCTCGTGCGCCAGCACGGCCGCCTCCAGCGCGGCGATGGCGGCGGGAATCTGTGCCACGGTGATGATGCCCTGCGGCGACGCGTCCTTGCCAATAATGTTGAGCATCTGCTCGCCATTGAGCTGAAGCATGATGACATCGGCGGCGGCTTGGGATTTGAATTTGTAAATCATGATCAGTTTTCCATAAGACAGAACGAAAGAGGTGAGCGAATCACCATTTTGCGCGCGCATTGAGGGGCCTGTCGACCGTTTGTTCCAATTCCCCATTCGACTTGCAATGGCCGCTTTCACCCTTGGATTCCCTTGGGCTGCCAATTGCCACCCATGAAGTCGATGGCGACCGCAAGCCAGGGCGTTACTTGGCGGCGTTGAGCCGCTTCACCCCGGCCACAAAACGCGCCAAGGTGGCCGACAGCACGCCGCGCGGAATTGTCACCTCGATCAGTTGGAAGCGACCGCGTGTGACCATGGCGTGGTCCAGCGCCGCCTTCAGTTCGCCGCGCGTGCCGACGCGCACGCCATCGCCGCCCAGGCCCGCGGCCATTTCGGCAAAGCCCCAGTGGCCCAGATCATTGAAGGAGGACTCGGGTTGGAAGGTGCGCAGCATTTCCCAGCTCGCGTTGTTGAACACCAGCACGATCGGGTCCCAGCCGTAGCGCTTGCAGTTGCCCAGTTCCCAGCCGGTCATCTGGAATGCGCCATCGCCGACCAAAATCAGTGGCCGCTGGCCGGTCGCTGCCTGCAGACCCAAGCCGGCCGGCACGCCGAAACCCATCGTTGCGTAATAGCCGGGTGCCACCAGCGCCGTGTGCTCGATCTCCATCGCGGTAAACAGGCAGTCGCCCATGTCCGAGGCAATCGGCATCTTGCCGTGCTCCGCCATCAGATCGTTGACGGCGGTTGCGATGTCGGTCGGCGTGATCGAGCTTGAATCGGCCACCAGGCCATGGGGAAAGACCTGGCGTTTGACGGCAAACACCTTTTCGCCAAGGCCCATGCGCTCCAGCATGCGATCGACCAAGGCCGCCAGCGGCAACTGCGGATAGATGTGATAACCGATGGTGACCCGGCCATCGAGCGCCTGGATCGTCTTGCGCATGTCGATCTTGGTCTCGGACACGGCAAAGTTTGTGTCGCAAATGATTTCACCGAGCAGGAACAAACCATCCGAACTTTCGACCAGCTGGGTGACTTCCGGAAAGCCGGCCACGCCCATGTAGGTGCCCACCAGTGGCGCATCCTGATCGGCGAGCAGACCGCGGCCCATGAAGCTGGTCACCACCGGCACACCGAGGCGACGCGACAGCTCGGCCACCTTGTGCTCAAGTCCGTAACGGCGAACCTCGACGCCAGCCATCAAAACGGGCGACCTGGCCTGGGACAAACGTTCCAGAATCTCATCGACGCAGGCATTGAGCGCGTCCTGGTCGGGCGCCAACGCGGCTTCAGGCACCACCGGCGCGCAGGGCATGGCCACCATGTCGCGCGGAATTTCAATATAAACCGGCTCGGACTTACGCAGGCAACTGGCCAGCACGCGGGCGATGTCGGCGGGCGCACGCTCGGCGTCATCGAGTCGCACCTGGTCGCAGGTGATTTCCTTGAAGATCTGGAATTGCGAATCAAGCGTCTTGGCCTGATGGTGCAGCAACAGGCCGGAACGCGACTCGCCCTTGCCGGGCCCGCCGGAGAGCACGACCAGCGGCGATTTCTCGGCAAACGCCGCCGCCACCGAGTTGATCATGTTCAGCGCGCCGGCGCCATAGGTCACCGCGGCCACACCGAGGCCGCAGTTGATGCGCGCCGACGCATCGGCGGCAAAGCCGACGCCGGGTTCGTGCGACAGCGTATACAGCGGCAGGATCTTCGATTCTTCGATGATGCGGAAATAAGGCAGCGCAAAGTCGCCGGG
>NZ_DHXT01000204.1:11053-12241 GCF_002413825.1 Rhodoferax sp. UBA5149 | reverse complement strand
CGCAGCACCAGATCATCCGACTCAAAGAAAGTACGGCAAAAATCGGTGAAGACAAACTTGAGGTCTTTGAAGCTGACGTTCTCACCGACCCAAAGGCCCTCGCACTGGTGAAACATCGGCGAATGGGTAGCGTCGCTGTCAACGCGGTAGGTACGACCCGGCGCAATGACGCGAATCTCGGGCATGGAACCTGAAAAGAGCAGCTCGGAAGCCTGCCCAGCGTCGATGGCGGCACGGTGCTGTTTGACGTGCTGTACCGCATAGCGGATTTGCATGGGGCTGGTGTGCGTGCGCAACAGATTGGGCGCACTGGCGGAGCCACCTTCAACATAAAAAGTGTCGTGCATCGAACGCGCGGGGTGGTCCTCAGGCGTGTTCAGGGCGGTGAAGTTGAACCAGTCGGTCTCGATCTCGGGACCTTGTGCCACTTCAAAACCCATGGAACCAAAGATGGCCTCAATGCGATCCAGTGTGATCGACACCGGGTGCAAACCACCCTGCCCGCGCTGGCGGCCCGGCAGCGTAACGTCCAGTGCTTCGGCCTGCAGTTGAGCCTGCAATTCGGCATCGGCCAGCGCCTGACGATGATTGTTCAAGGCCGCTTCAATGGCCTGCTTGGCGAGGTTGATGGCCGCGCCGCGTGACTTTTTCTCGTCCACCGTTAGAGCGGCCATGCCCTTCATCAGCTCGGTAATACGACCCGACTTGCCCAGAAACAAGGCTTTGGCGTTTTCCAGGTCTGCGGGGGTGGTGGCCTGCGCAAAGGCGGCTTTGGCGCTGTCAACGACGACGTTCAACTCGTTCATAAATTCTCTTGTAGTTCCGACATAACCTGGGTACCGGTTAGTCTTCTCTGAAACTGCGTTTTCATGGAAAAAGGGCTAGCGCTTTTTCAAGCTCTAGCCCTTGTTTCTGTTGCACAGCTCGCTATCTAAATAATAGCGAACCGCCGTGAACTCAAGCCGCCAGTCTGGCCTTGACTTGCTCCACGATGCCGGCAAAAGCAGCCATGTCGTGAATCGCGATATCAGACAAAACCTTGCGGTCGATCTCGATATTGGCTTTCTTCAGACCGTTGGCGAACTGGCTGTATGTCATGCCGCACTGACGAGCAGCCGCATTGATACGGGCAATCCACAACTGACGGAAGACGCGCTTTTTGGTACGGCGGTCACGGTAGGCATATTG
>NZ_DHXT01000204.1:0-10821 GCF_002413825.1 Rhodoferax sp. UBA5149 | reverse complement strand
CCACGTTTGACGCGAGGCATGTGATTACTCCTTGTTCGTCGTTAATTAAATACCACGGCCGGGCAACATCTGTGCCATGTGACCCATATTGGTCTCATGAACAGCTGTGGAACCGCGCAAATGGCGTTTATTTTTGGTGGTCTTCTTGGTCAAGATGTGACGTTTGAAGGCTTGACCGCGTTTAACGGTGCCACCTGGACGGACGCGGAAGCGTTTTTTCGCCGCGCTCTTGGTCTTCATTTTGGGCATATTCATGCTCCTTCTACATTGTGCTCGTGAGGCGTCTGCAAACTATTTGCAGCCTTGTTGGCCCCGAGCCACTTTTGAGTGGCGGTTCTTAGTTCGCCACTTTTAAGTAGCGCTTTTTAGTTCGCCACTTGTGTGGCAAGTATGACCTCGCCACTTCCCGCAGCGCACCGGTTACGTAACCCGTGCACCGCAAAACTTTTACGACGCGACAACCGGTGCTGCGTCAGCTGTCGGCTTCGCCGCAATCTTCTTCTTGCCAGGCGCGATCATCATGATCATCTGGCGCCCTTCGAGCTTGGGAAATTGCTCAATCAAAATCAAATCGCCCAATTCACTGCGAATACGGTTCAACAAGGCCATGCCGATTTCCTGGTGGGTAATCTCGCGCCCCCGAAAACGCAGCGTGATCTTGCATTTGTCACCTTCGGCCAAAAAGCGCTTGATATTGCGCATCTTGATGTTGTAGTCGCCGTCATCCGTGCCTGGACGAAACTTGATCTCTTTGATCTCGATAACCGTCTGCTTGGCCTTCGCTTCCGCCGCCTTCTTCTGCTCCTGGTACTTGAATTTTCCGTAATCCATCAAGCGACAGACCGGCGGCACTGCCGTGGCAGAAATTTCAACCAGATCAACATCCAGCTCACCCGCCATACGCAGCGCCTCCATCAGGCTAACCACTCCCAGCGGCTCGTTTTCAACTCCAGAGAGTCGAACATCTGGAGCCATGATTTCCCGATTCAGGCGATGTTTGCGTTCTTCACGGTGACGGCGGTCACGAAATTCAGTAGCGATGGCTTAATCCTTCACAAATTCTGCTACGAAAACCGTAGCTACAACCGCCTTATGCGCGCGGACAAACTGCAATCTCGCTTGGTATCAGCTTAGACAACAGACTTGTGAGTGATGTCGCCTGCGATTATTTGCACGAATGCATCGAGGGACATCACACCGAGGTCTTGACCACCCCGGGCGCGCACTGCAACGGTACCCGCTGCCTTTTCTTTGTCACCCACGACAAGGATATAAGGCAGCTTCTGCATTGAATGCTCGCGTATTTTATACGTAATTTTCTCATTGCGCAGATCTGTCACTACTCTAAGCTCTTGATTTGGCAGTGATTTTTTCAATTTGTCGGCAATTTCGCGACAATATTCGGCATGTGCGTCGGTGATATTGAGCACCGCAACCTGCACCGGCGCCAGCCAAGCGGGCAAGGCACCGGCACTTTCTTCGATCAAAATCCCGATGAATCGCTCCAGACTGCCCACTATGGCGCGGTGCAGCATCACCGGCCGGTGACGAGCGCCATCCTCACCGACATACTCGGCATCCAGCCGCTCAGGCATGGAAAAGTCCACTTGAATGGTGCCACATTGCCAGTGGCGTCCAATTGCGTCCTTGAGTGTGTATTCGATCTTGGGGCCATAAAACGCGCCCTCCCCGGGTGAAATTTCATACTCGCAACCAGATGCTTGCAGACTTTCAATCAACGCGGCTTCGGCTTTGTCCCACACTTCGTCAGAGCCAATGCGCTGCGCAGGACGGGTGGCGATCTTGTAAATGATGTTCTTGAAACCAAAATCGGTATAGACCTTCTGCAGCAGCGCCGTGTAATTGACGCACTCTTGAAGAATTTGGTCTTCAGTGCAGAAAATATGGCCGTCATCCTGCGTGAAGCCGCGCACCCGCATGATGCCGTGCAGCCCGCCTGAAGGCTCGTTGCGGTGGCACTGGCCGAACTCGCCGTAGCGCAAGGGCAAATCACGATAGCTTTTGATGCCCTGTTTGAAGATCAGGATATGACCCGGGCAGTTCATCGGTTTCAAGGCATATTCGCGCTTTTCCGACTCGGTCGTGAACATGTTCTCGCGGTACTTGTCCCAGTGACCCGTTTTCTCCCATAGGGTCTTGTCCAGCACCTGCGGGCCCTTGACCTCCTGGTAGCCGTTGTCGCGATACACCTGTCGCATGTATTGTTCAACCCCCTGCCATAGCGTCCAGCCCTTGGGATGCCAGAACACCAAGCCAGGGGCGTGGTCGTCAATATGAAACAAATCGAGCTCACGCCCGAGTTTGCGGTGATCGCGCTTCTCTGCTTCTTCGAGCATCGTCAAGTGCTGCTGCAACTCGTCCTTCGTGGCCCAGGCCGTGCCGTAGATTCGCTGCAGCATTTCGTTGCGATGATCGCCGCGCCAATAGGCACCGGCGAGTTTCATCAGCTTGAAAAACTTGAGCTTGCCCGTGCTGGGCACATGCGGCCCGCGGCACAGGTCTTCGAACTTGCCTTCGCGGTAGAGCGACACATCCTGATCCGCAGGAATACTTGCAATGATCTCCGCCTTGTAATGTTCACCCAAGCCCTTGAAGTAGGCCACCGCTTCATCGCGGGGCAATACTCGCCGTGTCACGGGCTCGTCTTTGGCGGCCAGTTCGATCATCTTTTTCTCAATGGCCATCAAATCTTCCGGCGTGAAGGGTCGCCTGTAAGAGAAGTCATAGAAAAAACCATGCTCAATCACCGGGCCGATGGTGACCTGCGCGTCGGGAAACAGTTCTTTAACGGCGTACGCCAACAGGTGGGCCGTGGAGTGACGAATGACTTCCAAACCATCGGCATCTTTGGCCGTGATGATGGACAAAGGGCTGTTCGCTTCGATCAGATAACTGGTGTCAACCACCTTGCCATCAACCTTCCCCGCCAGCGCCGCCTTGGCCAACCCCGCACCAATGGACGCCGCTACCTCGGCCACCGTCACCGGACCGGGATAGTCGCGTTGGGAGCCGTCAGGAAGTGTGATTTGAATCATGATGAAAAACCAGAAGGATGTAGAGCAAAAGAAAAGCGCGGAACTTGCCGCGCTTTACTATGAATTTTGTAGCTGCCAGCGCACAAGGCGCGCGGACTAGCGGCTTGCAGGCTGTATAAACTTTGCCGATGTAGTTCGCGGTGTCATAACCAGACTGCCTTTCTCGCTCTTGTTGCAGGGTTGAGGCGTCGAGTTTAACAAAAAAGGGCCTGCGTCACCCATTGCTGGATGACACAAGCCCTTTATTGACTCAGCAATGCTGCTTAGTGGAACTGCTCTTCTTCGGTGGAGCCAGTCAGCGCGGTCACGCTGGACTTGCCGCCTTGAATCACGGTGGTGACTTCGTCGAAGTAACCGGTGCCCACTTCTTGCTGGTGCGACACGAAGGTGTAACCACGGTCACGAGCGGCGAACTCGGGCTCTTGCACCTTCTCGATGTAGGCCGTCATGCCACGTGCCACGTAGTCCTGCGCCAAGTCGAACATGTTGTACCACATGGAGTGGATGCCGGCCAGGGTGATGAACTGGTACTTGTAACCCATGGCGCCCAGTTCTTTCTGGAACTTGGCGATGGTGGCATCGTCCAGGTTCTTCTTCCAGTTGAACGATGGCGAACAGTTGTAAGCCAACATTTTGCCGGGGTGCTTGGCGTGCACTGCATCTGCAAATTTCTTGGCGAATGCAAGGTCAGGCGTGCCGGTTTCGCACCACACCAGATCGGCGTAGTCAGCGTAAGCGATAGCGCGGGAGATGGCTTGATCCATGCCCTTGTTGGTCTTGTAGAAGCCTTCAGCCGTGCGCTCGCCGGTCAGGAATGGCTTGTCGTTCTCGTCGTAGTCGCTGGTCAGCAAGTCAGCCGCTTCAGCATCGGTACGGGCGATCACCAAGGTCGGCACACCGCAGACGTCAGCCGCCATACGCGCAGCGATCAATTTTTGGCAAGCTTCAGCGGTCGGCACCAAGACCTTGCCGCCCATGTGACCGCATTTTTTGACCGACGCCAACTGGTCTTCCCAGTGCACGCCTGCCGCACCGGACTTGATCATGGCCTTCATCAGCTCAAACGCATTCAACACACCACCGAAACCAGCTTCGGCATCAGCCACGATCGGCGCGAAGTTGTCAATGTAGCCCTTGTCGCCAGCGTCAATACCTCTGGAGTGCTGAATCTCATCAGCGCGGCGGAACGTGTTGTTGATGCGCTCGACCACAGTCGGCACCGAGTCCACCGGGTACAGTGACTGGTCCGGATACATGGACGCGTACGAGTTGTTGTCAGCCGCAACTTGCCAGCCCGACAAGTAGATGGCCTTCACGCCAGCCTTGACTTGTTGCATGGCTTGACCGCCGGTCAGTGCGCCCAGGCAATTGACGTAGGGCTCTGTGTTCACCAGATTCCAGAGTTTCTCAGCACCGCGGCGAGCCAAGGTGTGCTCAATCGGGAAAGAGCCACGCAGACGCACGACGTCAGCGGCGCTGTAACCGCGCTTGATACCTTTCCAGCGGGGGTTGGTGGCCCAGTCTTTTTCGAGGGCGGCGATTTGTTGTTCGCGGCTCAATTGTTCGGTGATGGTTTGCGGCATGAAATCACTCCTTAGGTAAATTAAAACAGTCTGCACCGGTCGCTCGGTTGATCCAGTGCGCATGGAGCAATTCTAAGTCTTCTATAAGACTTTTATTAATCTTATGTCTTATAGAAGACATAAATTAAATTGAATTTAATCAATAGCTTGCAATTTATAATTCTCAATGTGAAATTGAATTTTTCATCTTGAGAAAAATAAACACGACGCAAAAATTCAATATTTTATAATATGAAAAGTGATTTTTATATTGTAAAAACGAGCCAATCGTTCTTCTACTGAATCTCAAAACGCATCAACGGACCGCCGCAACGGCCAAGGTACCGGCACTCCGGAACGCCGCCGACATCTCTTGCGCACGCCTGCGTTGCGCGCGCGACATCCAGAGGCTTGCAAGTACCACCCCGACACTGACGACAGCCACCGTCAGTGTCGCCACCGTGTTGACACTGGGACTCAAGCCCAGCCGGGCACGGCTGAAAATGATGATTGGCATGGTGGTGGAACCCGGGCCCGAGAGAAACGCGGAAAGCACCACATCATCGAGCGACAAAGTGAAAGTCAAAAGCCAGGCCGAGCCGATGGCCTGCGAAATCAGCGGCAAGGTCACCAGAAAGAAAACCTGCCAAGGGCGGCAGCCCAAATCCTGCGCTGTCTCTTCCAGTTGGGGGCTCATTTCCTGCAAGCGCGACTGCACCACAACCGTGGCGTAGGCCATGCCAAGCAAGGTGTGGCCGAACCAAATCGTCATCAAGCCACGATCCGGGAAACCAAAGGCACGCTGGACCGACACCAGCATCAGCAGCAATGACAAGCCAATGATGACTTCCGGCATCACCAGAGGTGAATTCACCATGCCGACAAAAAATGTGCGCCCCGCAAAGCGCTTGAAGCGGGTCAAGGCCAGCGCCGCCAAGGTGCCCAGCAGCACCGACGCACAGGCTGTTAAAAACGCAATTTCCAGGGACAACTTGAAGCCGGCAATCAGCTCGACGTCGCGGGCTAAAGCTTCATACCAGCGCAAGGACCAGCCGCCCCAACTGGTGACCATCGGGCTGCCGTTAAAACTCAGCACAACCAGAGTCAGTATCGGGAGGTAGAGGAAAGCAAATACGGCGCCCATCCACACCCTGGACGTCACGCGACCCGCATTGAACTTCATGCGCGGCCTCCCGCCGTGCTTTCAGCCTGGTACTTGTTGAACAGGGCCAGCGGAACAATAACCAGCAACACCATGACCACCGCCACCGTGGCAGCCATGGGCCAGTCGTTGTTACTGAAAAATTCATCCCACAACACCCGTCCAATCATCAGGGTCTCAGGGCCCCCCAACAATTCGGGAATCACGAACTCCCCCACGCAGGGAATGAAAACCAGCGCCGAGCCGGCAATGATGCCGCTCTTGGACAGCGGCACCGTGATGCGCCAAAACGCCTGCCACGGCGTCGCGCCGAGATCTTGCGCCGCCTCCAGCAAGCGCAAGTCCATTTTGACGAGATTGGCATACAAGGGAAGAATCATGAACGGCAGATAGGTGTACACCATGCCCAAGACCAAAGAAAACGGCGTATTGATCATCTTCAGCGGTTCTGAAATCAGCCCTGCCTGAATCGCAAGATTGTTGAAAACGCCGTTGTCGGTCAACAGCATTTTCCAGGCGTACACACGCAATAAAAACGAGGTCCAGAATGGCAGCATGACCAGCATCAGCAGGGCGGGGCGCGTGCTGGCCGGGCTTCGCGCCATGAAGTACGCAAACGGATAGGCCATCAGCAGGCAAATCGCGGTCGTCAAACCGGCGAACTTCAGTGAACTCAGGTAGGTCTGAAAATAGAGGTCATCCTGCGCGATAAAAATGTAATTGCCAAGCTTGACCTTGAGCTGCAGTACGCCATCAGCCCACACAAACAGGTCTTTAAAAACCGCGTTGTCCATTTCGGACACGCTGATCTTGAAAACCACCAGAAACGGCAATAAAAAGAAAACCAGCAGGAATGCCAGCGGCAAGCCAATGACGGCCGTTCGGCCCCAAGCCCCGGTGAGCTTGTCGTACAAAGAGAGTCTCGGTGCGATGGCCGCGCTCATAGCCTTGTCACCTTGTCAAAACCACAACATCACTGCCACACCACCACACATACACCCGGTCGCCCCAGGTCAGCTGCGTGGCATCGTGTCGCGCGGCGTTGGTGTGCGTGACCTTGACAACAGTTGTTCCCCCGTCCAGCTGGACGTGGTATGTGGTGAGACTGCCAAGGTAAGCCAAATTCTTGATCACGCCCCGCGCGAGGTTGAACCCGACCTGCGCCGGTGACTCCCGCTCCTCATCATGAGGAGGTCTCTGCTGGATACTCATTTTTTCGGGCCGCACGGCGACGTGGACCGGCATACCACTCGTGCCTGTGATGCCATGGCTCACGTAGTGCCGACACTCGGGGGACGCAATAACAACGTGGTCAGCTTCGTCGACCTCAACGGTGCCCTGGAACAGATTCACACTGCCAACGAAATCGGCCACAAAGCGGCAATTCGGTGTTTCATAAATCTCTGCGGGCTGCCCGATTTGCAAAATCTTGCCGTCGCTCATCACGCCGATTCGCGTGGCCATCGTCATGGCTTCTTCCTGGTCGTGCGTGACCATGACACAGGTGACGCCCACTTTTTCGATGATGTCCACCAATTCAAGCTGGGTTCTCTCGCGCAACTTCGCATCCAGCGCGCCGAGGGGTTCATCAAGCAGCAACAGCTGCGGTCGCTTGGCCAGGCTGCGTGCCAGCGCTACGCGCTGCTGCTGGCCACCCGAGAGTTGGTGCGGTTTGCGTTTCGCATAAGGCTTGAGCTCCACCAATTCCAGCATCTGATCGACGCGTGCCTCAATTTCCGCCCTGGGCAGCTTATCCCGACGCAAGCCAAACGCAATGTTGTCCCACACGCTGAGGTGGGGGAACAGCGCATAGCTCTGGAACATCATGTTGATCGGGCGCTCGTACGGCGCGAGTCCGACGATGTCCCGCCCGCCCAATAGGATCTGCCCGGATGTCGGCAACTCAAACCCCGCCAGCATGCGCAACAGCGTGGACTTGCCACAGCCCGAGGAGCCCAGCAAGGCAAAGATTTCACCCTGCTGGATATCCAGGGACACATCGTCCACCGCAAAGACCTCATCGAATTGCTTGACGACCCGTTTGATTTGCAAAAATGGCGCTACGCCTTGTTGCCCGACTTCTTCTATCTGCTCGCCCATCCAACTGTTTCCCATCGCAGTACGCAACTCATTCCCCTGAAAATCGATCGAACGTGGTGAAAATCAGAATGGTAACCGCCGTGCCACGGCCCCCACGCACGCCATCCCTAGCTCAACCAACCCTTCTTTTTGACATCCTGGTAGGTCAAATCCAGGCAGCGAACAATCAAGGCCACCATTTCATCAATTTGGGAGTGCGTCATGGTGAGTGGCGGCGCAATAATCATGCGGTCTCCCACGGCCCGCATGATCAGGCCATTGCGGAAGCAGTGCCCCCTACAGATCATGCCCACCGACAGACTCTCGTCAAAGCGCTCACGACCTGCCTTGTTTTTGACCAGCACCAGCCCGGCCATGAAACCGCATGTTTCAGCCATCCCAACCAAGGGGTGTTCGCCGATTTCCAGGTAACGTCGGGCCAGATAAGGGCCAATATCATCGCGCACGCGCTGGGGCAACTGTTCGCGCTCCATGACACCCAGATTGGCCAAGCCCACGGCACACGCCACCGGATGTCCGCTGTAGGTGTAGCCGTGGTTGAATTCGCCGCCTTTGTCAATCAGTACTTTGGCAACCCGGTCCCCCACCATCACGCCACCCAAGGGGATGTAGCCACTGGTGACGGCCTTGGCGAAGGTCACCAGATCAGGTTGGTAGCCAAACTTTTCATAACCAAACCAATGCCCGAGCCGACCAAAAGCGCAAATCACCTCATCACTGATCAGCAGAATTCCGTACTTGTCAACAATGCGCTGGATCTCCGGCCAGTAGGTCGCAGGCGGAATAATGACGCCACCCGCGCCCTGGATCGGCTCGGCGATGAACGCGGCCACTTTATCCGCGCCGAGTTCGAGAATTTTCGTCTCCAGCCAACCGGCAGAACGAATCCCGAAGTCGGCTTCGCTTTCACCGGGTCGGCCATTTTCAAAAAAGTAAGGCTGCTCAATGTGCGTGATGTTGGGTATCGGCAGGTCCCCTTGCGCGTGCATGCCACTCATGCCACCCAAAGAGGCGCCCGCCATCGTACTGCCATGGTAGGCATTCAGCCGACTGATGATGACCTTGCGCTGCGGTTGGCCCAGCAGGTCCCAATAGCGGCGCACCATGCGCACGTTGGAGTCGTTGCTTTCACTGCCGCTGGATGCGTAAAACACATGCTGGAAGCTGCGTTCACCCACGTTGGGTGCCAATTCGGCCAGCTTGGCCGCCAGCTGAACCGCTGGCACGTTGGTGGTCTGGAAAAAGCTGTTGTAGTACGGCAGCGTCATCATCTGGTGATGGGCGGCGTCGGCCAGCTCTTGGCGTCCGTAACCCACATTCACACACCACAAACCGCTCATGGCATCGAGCAGGCGAACGCCCTCGGAATCCCAAACGTAGATGCCTTCGCCTTTGACCATCACGCGAGCGCCTTGGCTCGACAAGGCCTTGAAGTCGGTGAAGGGATGCAAGAAGTGGGCACTGTCCAGTGCCTGGATCAGGGCCGTATCAACAGCGCTATTCATCAAATTTTCCTTTATTTGAAAACGCCGGGATTAAACGTGGAGCAACAGGTGCTCGCGCTCCCAGGGTGAAATCACTTTCATGAACTCGTCAAACTCCAGCTCCTTGATTTCCGAGTAGACCGTGATGAACTCCTTGCCCAATACTTCGTGCAGATCCGACTCACGGCGCAGCCAGTCCAGCGCTTCACCCAGACTGCGCGGAAGCGCATACGGCGCCAAGTAAGCATCCCCTTTCATTTCTGGCTTGGGTTTGATCTTGTTCTTGATCCCCAGATAGCCGCATGCCAGCGTCATCGCCATGGCGACATAAGGATTGGCGTCGGCGCCGATGACGCGGTTTTCAACGCGACGCGCTTCCGGCGACGAAATCGGGGAGCGAATACCCACGGTCCGGTTGTCGTAACCCCACTCAATGTTGATGGGAGCGGCCGTGTTGCGGGACAAGCGGCGGTAGCTGTTGACGTAAGGCGCCACCAGCACCATGGCCGCGGGAATATAGCGCTGCAAGCCGCCGATGTAATGCATGAACATCTCGGACGGCGTTCCGTCCGCGTTGCTGAAAACGTTCTTGCCGGTTGCGACATCGAGCAAACTTTGGTGCACATGCATCGCGCTGCCCGGCTCGCTTGCAATGGGCTTGGCCATGAAAGTGGCGTACATGTCGTGGCGCAACGCCGCTTCGCGCACCGTGCGCTTGAAAAAAAACACCTCGTCCGCCAGCCCCATGGGTTCAGCATGAAAGAAGTTGATTTCCATCTGACCCGCGCCGACCTCGTGGATCAAGGTATCGACGTTCAACTCCATCTTGTCGCTGTAGTCGTAAATTTCCTCGAACAGCGGATCGAATTCATTGACGGCATCAATGCTGTAGGCTTGGCGCGAGGTCTCGGCACGACCGCTTCGGCCTATGGGTGGTTTCAACAAGGTGTTGGGATCGGTGTTGCGGGCCGTCAGATAAAACTCAAGCTCCGGCGCCACAATCGGCAGCAGGCCTTCCGCCGCAAACAGGTCACAGACCTTGCGCAGCACGGTTCGGGGCGCGAAAGGAACCAGGTTGCCCTGATGGTCAAAACAGTCATGGATGACCTGCGCCGTCGGGTCGGTGGCCCAGGGCACGATGCGCACGGTCGAGGGGTCCGGGCGCAGCTGCATGTCCTTGTCGGTGGGGTCAATCACGTCGTAGTAGGGACCACTTTCCGGGAACTCCCCCGTGACACCCATGGCCACAACGGCCTGCGGCAAGCGCATGCCACGATCTTCGGTGAACTTGGCTCGTGGCAGAATTTTCCCGCGTGCGACGCCGGTCAAGTCGGGCACCAGACACTCCACTTCAGTGACGCGCCGTTCATTGAGCCATTGCTCCAAATCATTGAAGTTCATTGTTTTCTTGTCGTTCATCAAATGCTCCTGGCTGCGGTCTGCAGCACCTGATTTGC
>NZ_DHXT01000120.1 GCF_002413825.1 Rhodoferax sp. UBA5149 | reverse complement strand
ACGCGGCGTGCCGTGAGTTTCATGATGCGCAGCAAAATGCTCAACGGCGAGCAGTTTGAAGAGGCGCGCCAGATTCTGCGCGATATCGACTCGCTGGATTCCCACACCGCCTTCCTGTTTGACAAGATCAACTTCTTGATGGACGCCACCGTCGGCTTCATCAACATCAGCCAGAACAAGGTCATCAAGATCTTCTCGGTGGCCAGCGTGGCGCTGCTGCCCCCCACCCTGGTGGCCAGCATCTACGGCATGAACCTGCAATTCCCCGAGTTCGCCCTGCTGGGCAAGTGGGCCTACCCCTATGTGGTGGCACTCATGTTCATGAGCGCGGCGCTGCCCATGTGGTACTGCTACCGACGTGGCTGGCTCAAATAAAAAAACCTCTAGCCCTCGACAGGCGGGCATAGTTCGCTACTATTTTGGAAGCAACTGGAGAAACTGTCCGATGATGGCCAGCGCATAGCGGCTGGCCACTTCAGCCACAAACGTGGGGAAATCCACATGGGCCTGGTCGTCGGCGCGGTCCGAGATGGTGCGCACCGCCGCAAAAGGCACGCCGTAGTCAAAGCACACCTGGGCCACCGCCGCGCCTTCCATCTCCACGGCCAGCGGCGCAAAACCTGCCGCCTGCAAAGCGGCCTGCAAACCCCGTGATTCGGTGGCACCGGATACAAAGCGGTCACCGCTGGCAATCAGCCCGGCATGAACGGCCACGCGTTGATCTGGACTATTTTGATAAAAATGACCTGTAGCCCCCGTCAACCCTTCGCGTGCAGCTTCCAAAAGCATAGCAGTCAGCGTTGCATCACAGGCAAACCGGGAGCGCCCGTAGAGCGGAATCTGGTAGCGGGGGAAAATGGGCGAGGCATCCATGTCGTGCTGCACGAATTCAGTGGCCACCACCACGTTGCCCACGTGCACACCGTGCCCCACCCCCCCGGCCACACCGGTAAAGACAATGCGGCTGGCGCCGAAGGCCTCGATCAGGGTGGTGGCCGTCGTGGCCGCCGCCACCTTGCCAATCCTTGACAAGGCCAGCACCACGCTGTGCCCCTGCAATTCCCCACGCCAAAAGTCCCGGCCCGCACGCGTCACCCGAACCGGATTTGCGAGTCGCTCAACCAAGCCCTGCTGTTCTTCAGCCAGGGCGCTGAGAATGGCGGTGGTAGCCAATTACTTGACGCGCAGTTCCCGTCGCAGAATTTTGCCCACCGGGGTTTTCGGCAGCTCCGCGCGAAACTCGACCACCTTGGGCTGCTTGTAGCCGGTGAGGTTTTCCTTGCAGTAGGCCCGCACCTGAGCTTCCGTCAGGTCCGGGTTTTTCTTGACAATCACCAGCTTGACGGCCTCACCGGTTTTGGCGTCCGGAACACCGACGCAGGCACACTCCATCACGCCCGCCAGCTGGGCCACCACATCTTCCAGCTCGGTCGGAAATACATTGAAGCCACTGACGATAATCATGTCCTTCTTGCGATCCACGATCTTGAAGTAGCCGCGTTCATCCATCACCCCGATGTCGCCCGACTTGAAGAAGCCGTCCGCCGTCATGACCTTGGCGGTTTCGTCCGGGCGCTGCCAGTAACCCGCCATCACCTGGGGGCCCTTGATGGCAATCTCACCGGACTGGCCCACAGCCACCTCACGGCCGTCATCGTCCAGCAGTTTCATGTCGGTGCTGGGCAGCGGCACACCGATGGTGCCCGTGTATTCCTTGACCGTCACCGGATTGCAGCTGGCGGACGGGGACGTCTCGGACAGGCCATAGCCTTCGCAAATCGGACAACCGGTTTTTTCAACCCACAGTTTGGCCACGCCGCTTTGAACCGCCGTACCGCCACCGACCGAGACTTTGAGATGACTCCAGTCAACGGTATTGAAATCCGGATGGTTGGCCAAGCCATTGAACAGGGTATTGACGGCCGGGAAACTGTGGATGGTGTGCTTGGACAGCTCCTTGAGAACCGCCGTCAAATCACGCGGGTTGGGAATCAAAATCAGCTTGCCACCGGTGCGCATGGACAGCATCATGCCCACGGTGAAGGCAAAGATATGGTACAGCGGCAAGGCGCAAACACTGGTGGTTTGCTCATTGGCCGGCACCAGTTTCATGACCGGCTGATTCCATGCTTCAGACTGGAGCACGTTGGCGATGACGTTGCGATGCAACAGCACAGCCCCTTTGGATACGCCGGTCGTGCCGCCCGTGTATTGCAGCACAGCCAAATCATCCGGCTTGATGTTGATTTTTTTGACCGTCCCCCGGGTTCCCCGTGCCACGGCCTCATTGAACCGCACCGCGCCGGGCAGGTTGTAGGGAGGCACCATTTTTTTGACGTTGCGCACCACGTAGTTGACCAAGGCCCCCTTGAGCAGGCCCAACTGATCGCCCATGGCGCACAGCACCACGTGCTTGACCGGCGTGGCGGCAATGCACTTTTCAAGCGTACAGGCGAAATTCTCAATGATGACAATGGCTTTGGAGCCGGAGTCCTTGAGCTGGTGTTCCAGCTCACGCGGCGTGTACAAGGGATTGACGTTCACCACCACATAGCCGGCGCGCAGGATGGCCGCGACGGCAACCGGGTACTGCGGCACATTGGGCATCATGATGGCCACGCGGTCACCCTTGACCAAGCCAAGGCTTTGCAAGTAAACGGCAAAGGCCTGGCTGAGACTGTCGGTTTGCCCGTACGTCACGTCCCGGCCCATGAAACTGTAGGCCGTTCGGCTGGCGTACTTTTTGAAACTCTCCTCCATCAAGGCAACCAGCGACGGATACTGCGATGTATCCAGGTCCGCGGGAACACCTGGTGGATAGCTCTTGAGCCAAATGCGATCTGTCATGCGTGCTTTCTAATCAGTTGAGGACAGAACTTTTCACTTCGCGGCGACGGACTGTTCCGCAAAGCTTTGGTCTGTGATGCAACCGAATATTCTGCCTCTTATTGCACCTCTTCGTACTTGTGTTTTCCCTAATCTGTTAGGGACAGCGCTGGTTCGCTGCGCGTAACGGCGGTCTGTCCCGCAACGTGGGCTTCCAACATCACGGTATCAGTTGGGGACAGAGCTTGTTCGCTGCGCGTAACGGCGGTCTGTCCCGCAATGTTTCAAGACTTCAGCGCGATCAGAACTTCGTCCAGCATTTTCTTGGCGTCGCCAAACAGCATACGGTTGTTCTCTTTGTAGAACAGCGGGTTGTCCACCCCGGCGTAGCCCGAGGCCATGCTGCGCTTCATGACGATTGAGGTCTTGGCCTTCCAGACTTCCAGCACCGGCATGCCGGCAATCGGACTGGTGGGGTCGTCCTGGGCGCCCGGGTTGACGATGTCGTTGGCACCAATCACCATGACCACATCGGTCTTGGGGAAGTCGTCGTTGAGCTCATCCATTTCAAACACGATGTCATAAGGCACTTTGGCCTCGGCCAGCAACACGTTCATGTGGCCGGGCATACGACCGGCAACCGGGTGAATACCAAAGCGCACGTTGACGCCCTTCTCACGCAGGTGCTTGGTGATCTCATACACCGTGTGCTGGGCTTGCGCCACGGCCATGCCGTAGCCCGGAACGATGACGACGCTTTTTGCTTCTCGCAGCAGTTCAGCCGTTTCGACGCTGCTGATCGGCGTCACTTCACCGGCCGGCTGTGCCGCGCCAGCAGCCGCCTTCGGTTTGGCGCTGGTGGTGCCGAAACCGCCCGCGATCACGCTGATGAAGCTGCGCGCCATGGCCCGGCACATGATGTAGGACAGAATCGCGCCGCTGGAGCCCACCAAAGCACCGATGACGATCAACAGATCGTTGGACAACATGAAGCCGGTCGCCGCCGCCGCCCAACCCGAATAACTGTTGAGCATGGACACCACCACCGGCATGTCGGCGCCGCCGATGGCCATCACCATGTGAATACCAAACAGCAAGGCAATCACCGTCATCACGATCAGCGGCAGCATGCCGTCAGCAATGGTATGGGCGTTGATGAACTCGCGCCCGAAATAGATCACGATCAGGAGGCCAGCCAGATTCAGCCAATGACGGCCCGGCAACAACAGTGGGTTGCCACCGATGCGCCCGGAGAGTTTGCCAAAGGCAATGATCGAACCGGAAAATGTGATGGCACCGATCAGGATACCAATGTAGATTTCGATCTTGTGGATCGATTCTTCAGCCAAAGACAAAGGGATACTTTGGCCATCCACCAAATGGAAGGACGCCGTTGGGTCGATGAACGTGGCGATCCCGACCAGCATCGCGGCCAGACCGACCATGCTGTGCATCAGTGCCACCAACTCGGGCATCTGCGTCATTTGCACGGTGCGTGCGGCATACAGGCCGATCGCCGCACCAATCAGCATGGCGCCGATGATCCATGGGATACCGGCGGCGGTGACTTGCGGGCCAAAAACGGTCGCCAGCACGGCGATCGTCATGCCGACCATGCCGTAGAGGTTCCCGCGCAATGCGGTTTGCTGGTTGGACAAGCCACCCAGACTCAAGATAAAAAGAATTGTGGCTCCAATATAGGAGACCGTTGCCAAACTTGCAGACATGAGTCGTCTCCCTTATTTACGGAACATGGCCAGCATGCGCTGGGTGACGGCAAAGCCGCCGAACATATTGATCGCTGTGAGCACGATCGCCGCTGCAGCCACCCAGCTGATCAAGCCATTGGGTCGATCGGCGGCACCAACCCACGGTGACACCTGCACCAGAGCGCCAATCGCAATGATGCTGCTGATGGCGTTGGTCACGCTCATCAGTGGCGTGTGCAAGGCGGGCTTGACGTTCCAGACCACCATGTAGCCAACAAAACAGGCCAGCACGAACACCGTGAAATGCGACAGAAATGCCGCCGGTGCGCTCGCGCCGATGAGCCAGAACACGGCTGCAGCCACACCAAACATGATCGCCATGCTGGTGCCGGAAGACGGTTCGCTGCTCTGACCATGCCCACCTTTGGGCTTGGCCACCACCGCGGCCGGCTTGGCGACCACGGCGGCAGGCGCCGCCACCTTGGGCGCCGGTGCTGGCCAGGTGATGCTGCCTCCCTTGGTGACGGTCAGGCCGCGGATGGCCTCGTCCTCCATGTTGACGTTGATGATGCCGTCCTTGGTCTTGCACAGCTCCTCGGTGAGGCGAAACAGGTTGGAGGCGTACAGCGTGGACGACTGCTTGGCCAGGCGCGAGACCAGATCGGTGTAGCCGACGATGGTCACGCCGTGCTTCACGACCGCCTGGCCGGGCTCGGTCAGCTCGCAGTTGCCGCCCTGCTCGGCGGCCATGTCAACGATCACGCTGCCGGGCTTCATGCTCCTGACCATCTCGGCGGTGATGAGCTTGGGCGCGGGCCTGCCAGGGATCAGCGCGGTGGTGATGATGATGTCTACGTCCTTGGCCTGCTTGGCGTACATCTCACGCTGGGCCTGCTGGAATCCCTCGCTCATGACCTTGGCGTAGCCGCCGCCGCC
>NZ_DHXT01000034.1:5817-6542 GCF_002413825.1 Rhodoferax sp. UBA5149 | reverse complement strand
TTCGGCCAGGTCGACATCGTGGCGGTGGCGCCGGGGCGCATCATCGCCAGCGACCGCACCAAGGTGATCCAGCCGTTGGAGGCCAGCGTCGTGCGCAAAGTGCTGGTGAAGGATGGAGACCGCGTGCAGATGGGTCAGGTGCTGGTGGAACTCGACCCCACCATGGCCAGCGCCGACAAAGCCAATGTGCAAGAGCAGCTCAGGACACAAGCGTCGGAAGTGATGCGCACCGGGGCTCTTCTGCAGTCGCTATCAAATGTGAAGCTGCTCACGCCCGTGCTGCGGGGGCTAGAGGCCGATTTGATCAAAGACCCGGCGACCCAGGCGCAATTGCAGTCGGAGTGGCAAGACATCAGCGCCAAGCTGGGCAAGCTCGACGCCGAGGCCGCCCGTCGCCAGGCGGAAACCGCCACCGTGCGGGAAACCATCGCCAAGCTGGAGGCCACCGTGCCGATGGCGCAAACGCGCGAGACCGACTTCAAAAAGCTCGTGGCGCAAGGCTATATATCGAGCCACGCCACCCAGGACAAAACCCGGGAGCGCGTCGAGCTGGAACGCGACCTCAGCGTCCAGCGTGCCCGCCTCGCCGAAGCCCTGTCCAGCGCCAAAGAAACCGAACAAGCCAAAGCCGCCTACCGGGCGGAAACCCTGCGCGCTTTAAGCGACCGCCAGGCCCAGGCGGCCAGCAAACACAGCCAGCTTGAATCCGACCAGACCAAGGCCAA
>NZ_DHXT01000034.1:0-5554 GCF_002413825.1 Rhodoferax sp. UBA5149 | reverse complement strand
GGCGGTGTCGTCACCAGTGCCCAGGCCTTGATGATCGTGGTGCCCGACAGCGCCACGGTGACGGCCGAGGTCAGCATTGCCAATCAGGACATCGGCTTTGTGAATGCCGGGCAGATGGCGGCGGTGAAGCTGGAGACTTTCCCGTACACCAAGTACGGCACGGTCGATGCACGAGTCGATGTGGTGACGGCCGATGCGGTGACGGATGAGAAGAAGGGTTCTTATTACCCCGCGACCTTAACGCTGAGTCAGAAGGACATGCTGATCGACGGCAAGCGCGTGCACCTGAGCCCGGGCATGAACATCACGGCCGAGATCAAGACCGGGCACAGAAGGGTGATTGAGTATTTGCTGAGTCCGGTGCAAAGGGCGGGGAGTGAGAGTTTGCGGGAACGTTAGGAGAAAGAAGCATGCAGGAACCCATTGAACTCAATGCCGCCGAGCGGCACTTGTTGCAAGCGCTGACCAACGGCGCCAGCAATAAGGACATCGCGCTGGAAGTTGCCAAGAGCGAATTCACCATTCGCAACCAGCTCAGCCGCTTGTTCAAAAAGCTTGATGTGGGCAACCGTAACCAGGCCGCCTTCTGGTACCGCGAACACCTGGCGCAGCTTGCAAGACAGTGGCACGCGGGTGTGGCGGACCGGCGCAATGGGAATAGCCTTGATCGACGCAACGGCGTGCGCCTTGGCGTGAGCGCACGGGCCCAGGTGGCTGAGCATGCCTAGGGTAATCACCGAGTCAGATCGGTACATTTGTACCGGGTTACGAACGCTAAGATCGATGAAGAATCGTCGCCCAAGAGCTTCACAAAAGCCGGCAACTCGTTTCGTCCCAAGGGGAGTTCTGTCAACCATGTCATTCACCAGTGCCGCCGCGCCTGCGGCCTTGCCTGCCAATGCCCATGCGCAAGTGCGCGAGGCACTTTGGGGAGCCGTCGTTGCTGCGAAAAACATAGCTGCTTACGCGCGCTCTCAAAGGGCAAGAGGGCTATTTGCTTTGCAATGTCAATGGCGGGCGGGGCGTGATGCGGCGAAGCCGGGTGGTCGGCACACCTTTGCCGAGCTGGGCGTTGCCAGCATCAACGTCAGCGGCACGGCAGGCAACGTGAACCTGGGTGGGGGCAACACCCAGACCTTCCGCGGCAGCTTTACCCGTGTGGGCGGTGCGATAGGCAATGCAGGCACCGCCGAGCTGGCGGGCAGCCTGCTGCTGGCCAACAACAACTTTTACCGGCAGTTCACGGATGACCCGGCCATCACCGCCGGGGCGCAGGCCTTGCCGCAGATGCAGGGCAGTGGGTTGGTGCGGGATTTGCGGCCGGCCATGAGTTTGGGCACGGCGCAGGCGCTGGACCTGCAATGCAAACTTACCAGAATCACTATCGATTTGATAGCTGGATACGTCCGTCAATCGGTCGCTACAGGCAGATTTGATTGTGAAAAACGATGCTTGGCAGTCCATCAATCACCTTTGACGCGCCGTTCTGTGCGCTCCAGAACGAAAAGCGCTCACGCAAGCTGCGCACGGCTTACAGGGCATAAAGGGCTGGGAAAGCGCATGAGTGCTGAGTGGGCTGTTGGATGTGGATCGCTGACAACGAGAGGGACCGTAACTCAACTCGGCCTAGATGAATTGACCCTGCAAGGGTTGCACATCAAGTTTGGCGTTGCCAGTAACAACCTTGAGTAAGGAAAGATCAATGAATCCAAAAATTGAATCAACGTCTTGCCAGCGCGGGATTGGCATCTTGCTGGTTGTACTAGTTGGACTACTGAGTGCCTGCAATCCCAATTACCGGGGGCACGACAAACCAATCTTGCACACAACTATCAGTGCTGATGGAAAAATGGTTGCGACACTATTGAACGCGGGAACAGACAAGCAACTGCTACGCGTGCGCAACCTCGGCACAGACACCACATGGCGCACGGTGCAAGGACCGCCCTTAACACATTCCATTCGCTTTGGGCTGCAGGGGCATGAGCTCTTGCTGACCCACCGCAAACCGGATTTACCAGCGAAAGACTACCTGAGCAAGCTTGATCTCGACAATCCCGAGAGAGGCTTGCAAAAAATTTACGAGTCGGAAGACGGCCTGGCCTTTCCTGTTGAAGTCACACCTGGGCAAGTGATGGTGCGCACGCGCCATGCTGATCAAACGGGGAAACGGTTTTACTTGTCGGGCTACTACTGGATTTTGGTTGGCCAAGACCAGCAGTTGCGGAAGGTGGGGCCCGACCCGGTGCTTCCTTACGCCGCGCCGAACATTGTGGGCAGCGGATTCTTCTGGACGGAGGATCAAATGGGTGAAAAAAAAGAAGCCCACCCGCTTGTGTTGAGTTATCCATTGCCTGGCGGCGTTGCGCCGATTTTTTCGCGTGAACGCCTTGAAAAGAATACACATGACGTATTGTGCGATCGAATGGCAAAGCGTTGCTTGCGCTGGTTTATTTCGAACCTGAATCAAATTCCTCACGGTTCATACATTTACGACGTAGACGTTTTGTTTGGCGCTACAAGCTGCAAACTGCCAGGCCTGTCTGGTAGACCAGCTGGCGTTTCACTCACACCCGACGGCAACGCAGCCGTCATGTCTCTGGCAGCCGGGCCTGACAAGCCACGCCACGTGGTGGTCATGCATTTCAATCCGCAGCAATGCGAAGCAATTTCACTTCAACACATCAACTTCGAGGAGAAATAATCATGGCTCAGCAAGATATTGTTTTGGCAATCGCGCGTGGTCCGGAAGACTTCGCGACTGCGGGGGATGGTTTCTCATTCCTGTCTTCTACTGGTCAAACAATAGCTGGCGTAGTTTCAGCGATTGCCCTCATTCATGGAGATGCTTAATGCTTAGGACGTCTATCTGGATCGTATTTGCATCTTTGATTTTTTTTGGGCTATGCCGGTATTTAATTTACAGACGACCGATCACGGCAGAAGACGCAAATAAGGTGCTTGTGATGTCTATTATTTTCGCCTTAGTCGTGTTTGCCATTCGTGACATTTTCAATTTTTAAAGGATCATTTAAATGATAGAAATAGATGGAAAAATAATAACCAAAGAGATTCTAAAATTCGCTTTGGACAATGCGTCCCAGTATCTGACGGGGATACCGACTGACTACAGTAGGTTTAATTTACTGGCATATGGCCTAACCTATACAACCGATGCAAACGCGCCGACTTTATACTTCTACGATGGTAATGGGCATATGATTCCCAGCCCTGACAGGCCCGTCAGTGCTCAAGAACAAAAGTGGATGGATGACCACAACGCAACTCTTGATCGATTGAAGGGCCTTGAAAACAAAGCGCTTGATGACTACCTCAATCAGGTACTACCGCTGAGTTACCCGAACTTATTCCCCGCCGTCATCTCCCCCATCCTAGGCTCCACCCCCGACCCTCTGGTCAAAACCATCAAATACGTCCCCTACGTAGATCCCCTGATCCTGGACCTCGACGGCGACGGCCTGGAGATCACTCCGTTGTCCAACGGCATCCTGTTCGACACCAACGGCGACAGCATTAAAACCGCCACCGCCTGGGCAGGTGCAGATGACGGCCTGTTGGTGTGGGACCGCAATGGCAATGGGCAAATTGATTCAGGCACCGAACTCTTTGGCGACGAGACCATCCTGTCCAATGGCCAGAAAGCCACCAACGGCTTTACCGCCCTGGCTGAACTCGACAGCAACGCGGACGGCAAGTTCGATGCAACAGACACCCAGTACGCCAACCTGCGCATCTGGCGCGACCTGAATCAGGACGGCGTCAGCCAAGCGGATGAACTGCAAACCCTGGCTGACAGCCACATCGCCAGCATCAGCCTCACCAGCACCGCCGGCATCACCCAATACACCGACTCAATGCTGGTGCAAAGCGGCAGCTTTACCCGCGTCGACGGCCAAGGCAACACCAGCACCGGGCAAGCCGGCAGCTTCATCCTGGCGCAAAACAATTTTGTGCACTCTTTCACACCGATCACGGTGAGCGATGCGGCCAGGGCGCTACCCAACATTGCAGGCACTGGCTGGGTGCGTGACTTGCAAGAAGCGGCCACCCAAAGCCCGGAGCTGATTGCGCTGATCGAGCAGGCCAAAGATGCTCCCACCCGTGCGGGCTACAAAGTAGCGGTGGCCACATTGATGCGCGAATGGGGCAATGATTCGGTCTACAACAATGCCGGTAAACAAGCGCTTGCCGCTGGTTACGGGCTGATCATGAGCGACCCGGCCGATGCGCAAGAGGCTGGCTGGATGGACACCGCCATCAAGGCCAGCGAGGTTGATCGCGATGCCTACCGGGCCACTTTGTCGGAGGCCGACCGCACCAAGTTTGATGCCATGCGCGAGCGCATGGTGGGAGGACTGGAGAAGGTGTTTGCGTACGAAGCCTTTACAGGTTACTCGTTCCTGAGCTGGGCGCAGGTGCAAGGCGATGCCATCAATTACACGATGCGCTCCGCCGTGAGCAGCAACGGTAGACCGGTGGAGGTATGGGTGCCCTTGTCACAGATCATCCGCGAGAACCGCAACGCTGTCATGTCGAGCCAGAGCGGCTACATCCGCGTCACCATTCCGACGCCACCCAGCGGCATGGCGCACGTTGACACTTTGTGGAATAGGCTGGTCGATGACGCCACCACGAACTTGTTGCTCCCCTTGCGGCTGTCGAAGTATTTCGACTTGGTAGATTTGAATATTTCGGATACGGCTATCGCCTTTGACGTCACCCGCCTGAATGCAAGTTTTGCGGCGGCCGCTACGGACCCAACGACTGCGCTCAACGCAATGGCGGACCTGATTGATTTGCAGAAATATGCGGGAGATACTGTTCGGGCGATAGGTTGGCAGCCGTATGAAACGCTACGGGGCATGCTGGAAACCACGCCGCTCACCACTGACATTCAGAGCCTGATGACGGCGGAGCGCATTGTGCCGTTGGGGGCTACGGGGACCGACTACACCGCGACCAGTACGGCTGGTTCGATCGTGTTGGGGAATACGGGAGGCAATATGCTGACTGGTGGGAGTGGAAGTGACCAGTTGTACGGCATGGACGGCAACGACACCTTGCTGGCCTACGGTTCTTCGGACACGCTGGACGGCGGCGCCGGTGACGACACCTTGGCCGTGACGGGTTCGCAGTACATCGCTGGCACCACCTTCATTGGCGGCACGGGCAACGACACCATCACGGGTGGTGGAATGAACAACACCTACGTCTTCAATGTCGGTGACGGCCAGGACACGGTCAATAACTACAGCCCTTACGGCAACAGCTACACCGACGTGCTCCAGTTTGGCGCGGGCGTTGCGGCAACTGACGTCACGCCGCTGCGCTCTGGCGTGGACCTGGTGTTCCAGCTGGCCAACGGCGTCGACCAGATCACGGTGAAAAACTGGTTTGCCGACAGCCTTGCCTACAACCAGATCGAGCAAGTCAAGTTTGCGGACGGCACCAGCTGGAGCAAGGCTCAGGTCAACACCCGAGCACTGGAGGTGCTGGGCACCAACGCGGCCGACACGCTCAGCGGTGTGAGTGC
>NZ_DHXT01000031.1:5219-9142 GCF_002413825.1 Rhodoferax sp. UBA5149 | reverse complement strand
CAGCAAACCGGCATCTCGGTGGCCAGATTGGGCGACATCCTCAACACCCGCACCGAAGTGCCCCCCAGCAGCACGGCCCAGCTGCCCGCGCTCAAAGGCCGCATCACGCTTGACCAAGTCACCTTCAGGTATCGCCCGGAAGCGGCTCCGGTGCTGAACAGCATCAGCCTGGAGATCCAGGCCGGCGAGATCATCGGCATCGTCGGGAGATCGGGCTCCGGCAAGAGCACCCTGACCAAGCTGGTGCAGCGCCTCTACACCCCGGAGGGTGGCCGACTCTTGGTCGACGGCATCGACATCAGCCTGATCGACGCCGCGCAACTCAGACGACAAGTGGGCGTCGTGCTGCAGGAGAACCTGCTGTTCAACCGCTCCGTGCGCGAGAACATCGCCATCACCGACCCGGCCGCTCCGATCGAGGCCGTCATCCAGGTCGCGCAGCTGGCCGGTGCCCATGAGTTCATCAGCGAACTGCCCGAGGGCTACGACACGCTGGTCGGCGAGCAGGGCGGATCTTTAAGTGGTGGTCAACGCCAGCGCGTCGCCATTGCCAGAGCCCTCTTCACCAACCCGCGCATCCTGATCTTTGATGAAGCCACCAGCGCGCTGGACTACGAGAGCGAGGCCATCATCCAGCGCAACATGGCCCACATCTGTCGCGGCCGCAGCGTGCTCATCATCGCGCACCGCCTCTCCGCGGTCAGAAACGCGCACCGCATCATCGTGATGGACAAGGGCCAGATTGTGGAAGCCGGGCCGCATGACATTCTGGTGAAAAAGCAGGACGGCCTGTACGCCTACCTGTGGCGCATGCAGGACGGGGGCAGCCGATATGAAACACCCCCTCCGCCACCCCATTCGTGACCTGCTGGCCCGTTACCAAGCCATCTTCAATGCCGCCTGGGCGCACCGCGCCGAACTGGCCGGCCCGGCCCGCTTTGCCGATGAACTGGCCTTCCTGCCCGCCGCCCTGAGCCTGCAGGAAACCCCGGTGCACCCGGCACCGCGCCGCTTTGCCTGGGGCCTGATGATCCTGTTTGTACTGGCCTTGGTCTGGTCCTTCTTCGGCCAGGTCGACATCGTGGCCGTGGCGCCGGGGCGCATCATCGCCAGCGACCGCACCAAGGTGATCCAGCCTTTGGAGGCCAGCGTCGTGCGCAAAGTGCTGGTCAAGGACGGGGACAGGGTGCGGATGGGTCAGGTGCTGGTGGAACTTGACCCCACCATGGCCAGCGCCGACAAAGCCAATGTGCAAGAGCAGCTCAGGACACAAGCATCGGAAGTGATGCGCACCGGGGCTCTTCTGCAGTCGCTATCAAATATGAAGCTGCTCACGCCCGTGCTACGGGGGCTGCAGGCCGATTTGATCAAAGACCCGGCGACCCAGGCGCAATTGCAGTCCGAGTGGCAAGACATCAGCGCCAAGCTGGGCAAGCTCGACGCCGAAGCCGCGCGCCGCCAGGCAGAAACCGCCACCGTGCGGGAGACCATCGCCAAGCTGGAGGCCACCGTGCCGATGGCGCAAACGCGCGAGGCCGACTTCAAGCAGCTGGTGGCGCAAGGCTATATATCGAGCCACGCCACCCAGGACAAAACCAGAGAGCGCGTCGAGCTGGAGCGCGATCTGGCAACCCAGCGTGCCCGCCTCGCCGAAGCACTGTCCAGCGCCAAAGAAACGGAACAAGCCAAAGCCGCCTACCGGGCGGAAACCCTGCGCGCTTTGAGCGACCGCCAGGCCCAGGCGGCCAGCAAACACAGCCAGCTTGAATCCGACCAGACCAAGGCCAACCAAAGAGAAAAACTCACGCAGCTCACGGCGCCGGTGGCCGGGGTCATCCAGCAGCTGGCCATTCACTCCGTCGGCGGCGTCGTCACCAGTGCCCAGGCCTTGATGATCGTGGTGCCCGACAGTGCCACGGTGACGGCCGAGGTCAGCATTGCCAACCAGGACATCGGCTTTGTGAATGCCGGGCAAATGGCGGCGGTGAAGCTGGAGACCTTCCCCTACACCAGGTACGGCACGGTCGATGCACGAGTCGATGTGGTGACGGCCGATGCGGTGACGGATGAGAAGAAGGGTTCTTACTACCCGGCCACTTTGACCCTCTCGCAACGCGACATGCTGATCGACGGCAAGCGCGTGCACCTGAGCCCGGGCATGAACATCACGGCCGAGATCAAGACCGGGCAGCGACGGGTGATTGAGTATTTGCTGAGTCCGGTGCAACGGGCGGGTAGTGAGAGTTTGAGGGAGCGGTGACCGGAGTTGGGCATCAGCAGTTTGAAGATCTAAAAAATGAAGAAAACCAAATGACAAAAATTCGATTCGCGACGGCCGCCGACATACCGGCTTTGGTTGAGCTCGGTAAGGCCATTCACGGGGAAACCCGCCTGTCCCGGTTTCCATTCAACCCGAAGCGGCTGGCCGCTCAGTTTGAGTCCATTCTTTCGCCACCACGAAGTGACTACTGCGTGTTTGTGGCAGAGAAAGAAACGTTTGGCCTGGTCGGCCTCTTTTGGGGGCAGATCTCGCAATACTATTTTTCTGACGCCCTGGTTGCCACGGATTTCATGTTCTACGTCCGCCCTGAGCTTCGCGGCACACCGCTGGCCGTCAGGCTGATCCACGGCTTCAGGCAATGGGCCACCAACCGAGGTGCAGACGAAGTCTGTATCAACATGACGACGGGCATCGACATTGACCGATTCGACCGCTTCCTGCGGCACATGGGGTTTGACTACACGGGCGGCAACTACTCGCAATGGGTGGTGCGCGACGGCGCCGCGAAATGAATCACGTGGCACGGCGTGGCAGAGACCCGCCCGCTCCCCAAAAGACGAGTCACCCGCATTTTTTTTACAACTTTTATTAACCCCAAGGAAATCACATGTTCAAGTCATTCACGTCCCATACCGCAACTGCAACCGCAATCGCTGCCACGCGCCGCGCCGTTTTGGGCCTCGCCCTGCTGCCTGCGCTCATCGTGGCGGGCTGCGCCACGGCCACTGGCCCGGCGTTTACTGCGCTTGAAGCCCCGCCGGCGGGCAAGGCGCAACTCTATCTATACCGCAAGTCCGCGCTGTACGCGTCCGGGGCATCGTACGCAGTGACCAACGCCGCCACCAAAAAAGTCCTCGGCGAGCTGTTCAACGCCTCGTACCTCGTGCTGCCGCTGGACGCGGGCAAGCACGTGATCAGCGTGGATGAACGCGGTTTTGCCTCAGCCAAGAATTTTGAAGTGCAAGCCGAGGCGGGCAAAAGCTATTTCGTCGAATACGACTCGTCCAAAGGTCTGCTGTTGGGCTGGGGGCTGTTGTCTGGCAGTGCTGCCAAGACCGAGGTACAGGCCCTGGCAGACCTGAAAGACTTGCGGCGCGCGAATTGAACGGCTGCCGAATGCCAAAGACAAGCGCCACCTGATGCCCATTCGATTTGCCACTGTACAAGACATTGCCGCCCTGGTGGAGGGCGGCCGACGGATGCATGCGCATACCCGCTTCAAGGCGCTGGACTATGACCCGGTGCGCGTGGCGGCCACTTTTCGGCAACTGATCGAGCGGGGCCAGAGCAAATATGTATTCATGGTGGCCGAGGACACCGCGGGCCAGATGGTGGGCGCCCTGATTGCCGTGCTGGAACAGCACATCTTCAGCGCCCAGCTTACCGCCAGCGTGATGCATTACGACGTGCTGCCGGAAAAGCGCATGGGCGGCTACGGCGTGCGCTTGCTCAAAGCCTTTGAGCAATGGTGCAAGAACCGCAAAGTGGTGGAGATCAACCTGGGCATCAACAGCCTGACCGAGATGGACCGCGTGGGCCAGTTTGTGCGCAAGATGGGCTACAGCAAGACGGGTGAGAACTTCGTGAAAGGAAGCTTGTGAAATACGAAATTGACACCGGCTACCAAAAGCAGGTCGGCTGG
>NZ_DHXT01000031.1:1533-5101 GCF_002413825.1 Rhodoferax sp. UBA5149 | reverse complement strand
TTTAACCAGCTCAAGGTCTGGCAAGACTTCAACCAGGATGGGCAGGTGCAGGGATATGAGTTTGCCAGCATGCCGTCATTTGCTCCTGAAATAATAGCTTTATGCGAAGAAAACACGGGGACTAGAGGGCAATTTAATTTGATAAATACGCCTGTGGCAAATGATGGGGTTTGGGATGTCGCCGCGTGAACACCCCGTCCATCAACCAGCTGCAGCTGGGTCGTCTCCAACCGAAAAATGGCGGGGACACCGTTCAGCAACCGCCGTTGATCAAGGCTATTCATCGCTGCGTCATGATGAAGTCGTTATTTCCCAACAACCTATTAAATCGGAGGGTAAAAGCATGACTAACAAAGTGTTTAAGGTGAGCCA
This sequence comes from Rhodoferax sp. UBA5149, assembly GCF_002413825.1. Lineage (GTDB taxonomy): Bacteria > Pseudomonadota > Gammaproteobacteria > Burkholderiales > Burkholderiaceae_C > Rhodoferax. Next base: position 4,729 of record NZ_DHXT01000031.1, on the reverse strand, counting down.
AACCGTTAGCGCAGTGGCGGCGTGTTTCCTGTCACTGGGTTTTAGCGGCAGTGTCCAGGCCCAGGTCCAAACCCAGTCACCCGCAGCGCAACAGCGACTGAGTACCGAACGCAATCAGTCATCGCAGCGCTACGAAATCAATCAGACATTTGACCGTCAGGCCTTCTTCAAAGACAACAACGTCTGGGTCTACAACAAGGAATTTGCCGATCTTTTTGGCATGCCTGCGAAATACATCGAGGGTGTGCAAGGCATCGCGGCGGCGGCGTTTCGGATTGAAGATACATCGTTTCAGCAATGCGGTTTTGGTGGTCGGGCCGATGCCTGTCGCAAAGTCGAGGAATGTCTCTTGGACCTGTACTTTGATGAAAGCAAAACCCCCTTGCCATGGGCGACCGACATTAAGTCTCAATGGCAACCCGCTTATGCGTCGATGCGATGGCTGCGTCCACTTGACCCTAAGGAGCGCCCACATGGCACGCTGGCTGTTGAGCCCGCGCCGGGGATTATCAGAAACGAGACTCTTCATGGGCAAATGATCCCATTTGCTGATCCTGTTTCGAAGCGGGAGGCGATATTTACGAGCAATACATGGGCCAAAGGTGACGAGGAAGACATTTCAGGCGCAATGGGAGTTATTGGGTACATCAATGATTTCTACCGAAAACTGTCGGTGGTAAATTTGCAGTTTGGCTGTAGCTCCTTCTCTCGGAAATCAATAAATCTTCGTCTGGATGCGAAGAGGGATGTATTTGATAAGCCAATTGCCCGATTCAATCGAATAGTTCTGCCAGAGGGCTTTGTACAGCGAATCAAAGACCTGCAAAAAGCCCAAAGCGACAAGAACGCCATCTTTTACCGCAGCTTGTTCGCGTCGCCGTTAGGTGCGCAAGGCACAGGCAACAACACGCCCGCGGCAACAAACCAATAAATTCAGAGGAACAACACCGTGACCACATCCATCCAAAAAGACGCCTTGCTTTCGCAGTTTTCAGTGCTGGCATACAAGGACAAGGCGTTTCTAAGCGATATGACGAATCTACCAGCTGGCTGGAAACTGGCCTTGTCTGACGAAGAGTCACCCCCCTTTACTGCCTTCGCGTTTAAAAACGCCACCACAGGTGAAGTTGTGGTTGCCTACCGAGGCACCGACGGGATCAAAGATGCGGCTGCAGATTTAGCGATTGCAGCGGGTTCCTGGAATTCTCAGTTTCAGCAGGGAATAGATTTCGTCGCGCAGGTGCAAGGCGACCGAACGATTTTCCCGCTCGGCACAAACCCAAACACGCTCCTCGTAACCGGCCACAGCCTGGGCGGCACCATTGCACAAATCACGGCCCAAGCCTACGGTCTTGACGGCTCCACCATTGACCCCGGTGCCGCATCGCGCATTGTGCAGACGGCGGAATTCGGTGCTGCAGCGATAGCAGCAGGATTGCCAGCCGAGGGTTTGGGCGCTACAGCCACCTTCACCAATTACGAGGTCGCTGGCAGCCTGGTGTCGGGCGGAACGGGCGAGCATATCGGACAAACCAGTTATCTACCCAGCGTGACCTTCAGCAGCCAGCAAGCTTTGTACGCGTTTCTGATCGGTGCGGTGAACCCGGTGGCTGGTATTGCCTATGCGATGGGAACAGACCAGTTTGGCAATAAACACTCTTCTCTACAGGTCAGCCAAGCTTTGGGATTATTGGCAGGAACTCAGGCGGACACCTCCTCACCCAGTACGCTCACGCTGCACCTCAAAAATATCGGTGCAACGACTGACCCATTAACAGGCCAGAGCATTCCTCGTTATTCGCAAACCGAGTTTGAAGTCAGGGATTCTGCTGGGGTGCTCCAGAGCACGGTCAAGTTTTCTGGTGCAGGCGCCGAACGGATGATCGAGGTCTTTGATGTTGGCGGTGCGCTCCAATCGACCACCGCGCTGTCTGCAACGGGCGTGATTGCGGTGCGGCCCATCAACGCCCCATCGGTCGTCATTAACTATCTGCCAGACGCCGTCACTAGCCAAGATGGCGCTATCAGAGTAACCACGAAGGATTTTCAGGACAACATTCTGTCATCGAGCACCCGCCAAACCGATGACGACGGCAACGTCCTTGAAATCACCACCAACGCCGACGGCAGTGGCACGGCCCGTGCCTACGACAGCAACAATCACCTCCTCAATGAAGGTTCATTCCTCCGAAGCAACGATGCCGGTCAAGCGGACATGAACGGCAAGCACCTCGATATTGAAACCTCTGTAGCTGGCAAATCGGTGTCGGTGCTGGCGGAGATCAGTGGCGACGGTGTGGACGGCGACTTGGCAGCAGACATTCACATCGTCGGCATCAAGGCCATCAACGGGCAAGCCCTCCCTACAGGATCAGCCTATGCCTTCGACCCCGAAGACTTCGAAGCCTTCAGCTTCACCTTTCCCAAACTGATTAACGGCGCAGTAGACACCACAGGTCAATTCCTCCTTGTCGGCCTCGACCCCGCCACCCAAGCCGCCACCGGCGCCCCCGCCCCCCAAGTGGTCGAAACCCCGTTACCCCAGGGCTTCACCCGCACGCTGGAGCTGGGCGACGGCGTCACGCTGACCAGTTTTTACAACGACGACCGCCGCCTCATCAGCGTGGCCGAGACCACCGCTCACAACAGCTTCGAATCCAGCACCAAAACTTTTACCGTCAACGCCGACGGCAGCCAGGTGCTGGCCACGGTTGCCAGCCGCACCACGGATGTGGATGGCGCCTACACCGGCACCGAGACCGATGTGATCGCGCGCAAGGTTTACACCATTGCCGGGGACGTCGATGGCAACCCCATCCGTTTCGAGAATGTGGACGCCACGGCCAACCTGCAAAACAGCGACGCCGCCACGGTCTTCAGCGACGTGAACGGCTTTCTTGGCGCCTTCAAGTCCGGCCAGACCCTGCCCGCCTTTGCCAGTGGGCTGCGCCTGGTCAACGACCTCAACATCGCCAACGGCACGCCCATGCCCGACCTGGGCGCGGCCTCCCAGGTGGCAGCCGGTGCTCTGAGCTTTTACAACCTCTACAACGCCATGAACAAGGGCGACACCTTCAGCCAGGTCAACGCCACCTTGAGCGCGGTGAACTACGCCAACATCGCGCTCAACGCCTCCGCCACCGGCGCGTTTGCTGTGGGCTCTACCGCCGCCAGCGTGAACTCGGCCCTCAACGGC
>NZ_DHXT01000031.1:0-1269 GCF_002413825.1 Rhodoferax sp. UBA5149 | reverse complement strand
CCCGCTGGGCTGGGCGCTGATCGGCGTCAGCATTCTGCAAACCCTGTTCGCCCCCGGCCCGCCCAAAGCCTGGGGCGTGGCCAACGTCACCTACGGCCCTGGCATCACCAACCTCGGCCTGCAAGTCAACGCCAATGGCGACAGCTTCGGCACCGACCGCGCCCGACAAGGCCTGCAGGGCATCGTCAACTACCTGCAAACCAACGTCGTGGACAGCTACAACGCCACGCACAGCGCAGAACAACAAATCGGCCTCATCGCCCAGCGCATGCCGGGTCTGGCCTGGCGCGCCAATGATGCCGGTGACGCTGGTTTTCGGCTCACCGACATCGACCCGCTCACCGGTGCGCAACGCTTGCCGTACCGCCGCTTTGACGACAACGGCGTGCCCTTCAGCGCCAACCCCGGCGCCTACCAGGTGGACCCGACCGACCCCAACCAGCACGGCGACATGAATGAGGCGCTGGTCGCCGCCGCCTTCAACCGCGAGGCGATTGCCCCTCTGTGGGAAGTGCAGACCGCCAAACTGCAGGCCGACGCCGGGGCGACGGATGCCGGTCTGACCGAAGAAGAGCGGGCGGCCAAGGCGGGCTTGAGTGCGGCACTGGATGCGGCTTATGCAGCGGCCCATCCGGACGATGCCAACGCCAAGAACAAAAGAGTCGGCCAGTTCATGGCCGTGGGCCTGGACCTGGATGGCGACGGCCATATCAGCACGACCACCATCGCCCAGAATGCGGCGCAAAACAATGGCGCCGGAGTCACCTTCAACTGGGACCAGCAGAGCTACCAAAAGCAGGTCGGCTGGNNGGCGACATGAATGAGGCGCTGGTGATGAGTCATAGTGTGGCTGGTTGGTTGTCAATTGCTCCTGAAATGATAGCTGTATACGCAGAAAACATGGGGGCTGTAGGCCGATTTGTCTTAAGAGTCAGGACGGCGGCGAATGATGAAATTTGGGAGGCGGCAGCATGAACATCCAGAACAGCACCCCTGATAACGAGATTCGGCAGCGCTACTTCCTGATTTCCAAGCGCTGGACGGTGGCGTTGATTCTATTGGTCCTGGTGATCTATGGCTGTGCAGTGCTTTGGAGCGAGTTTGTGTTTTCGACTAGCTTCACTTCGGATGCCATTCTCGCGCAGCGAGCAGAACAGTTGAAGCGACTTGGCTGCCCTCAACAAACTGAAATCGAAAAGAGTGGTTATGTCATTGCTAGTGCGCAACTACCTAGTTCCCGAAAACCATGGCTCTTCGACAAAACATACC
>NZ_DHXT01000206.1 GCF_002413825.1 Rhodoferax sp. UBA5149 | reverse complement strand
GCGCGCCTGGCCAAAGCGGGCCTGCGCATCCGGCTCGGGGTGGATGTCGCATTTGTCAACCCCGAAGACGATCCACGTTTCCGTCAATACTGGGAAACCTACCACCACCTTATGGGGCGCCATGGCGTGTCCATCGACGCCGCCAAGGCCGCCGTGCGCCGCTCCAACACCACCATTGCCTCCTTGATGGTCAAACTCGGCGACGCCGATGCCATGTTGTGCGGGCTGGTGGGCCGTTTCGACGTGCACCTGGAGCATATTCGCGACATCATCGGCGTCAGATCAGGCGCCTTCGGCTTGGCGACATTGAACGCCTTGATGCTGGAGAAACGCACCCTGTTCATCGCCGATACCTTCGTCAACGAAGACCCGGACGCCGCGCAGCTGGCCAGCATTGCCGTGATGGCGGCCGACGAAGTCAGGCGCTTCGGCTTGCCGCCCAAGGTCGCCTTTCTCTCGCACTCCATGTACGGGTCGTCCAAGCGCAAGTCGGCCGTCAAAATGCGCCTTGCGCATGCGCTTTTTTGTCAATTGGCGCCGCATGTGGAATGCGATGGCGAACTGCACGGTGACGCGGCCCTGTCGGAAGACATGCGCCATGCGGCCCTGATGGACAGCAAGCTGCAGGGCGAGGCCAATGTGTTGATCTGCCCGAACCTGGACGCCGCCAACATTCTGTTCAATGTGCTCAAAGTGACCGGTGGACACGGTATCACCGTCGGGCCCATCCTGCTGGGCGCCGCCGCCTCGGCGCACGTTCTCACACCCTCCTCGACGGTGCGACGCGTGGTCAACATGACGGCGCTGGCCGTCGCCAACGCCGGTCATGGCACGGCTGTCAATCCATCGACCAAGGAGACCAAAGAGGTTTAGAAGAATTGGCCTGCAGCCCTCGCGGAATAAGCGCAAGCAGCTATCAAATTAGGTGCAATCGCACCGCTACCCATAATTTATGCCTTGGCACGCCCGACTTCAACTTGACTACCGTCTGGCGCTGGCCCGCACGGTGCTCAGGCACGCGCACAACGGGCCTTTGCGCATTCTGCAAAGCCTGTACCCCGAGGGTGATGCGGTCTGTCACAACGTGCTGGTCCATCCGCCGGGCGGTCTGGTTGGTGGCGACACGCTTGACCTTCAGATCACGGCAGGCGGCGCTTCCCACGGTCTGATCACCACCCCCGGTGCCACGCGTTTTTACCGCTCCAGCGGCGAGCTGGCGCTGCAGCGCACCCACATCACGCTGACTGAGCAGGCACGCCTGGAGTGGCTGCCCCTGGAAGCCATTTGCTACAACCACTGCCGCGCAGAAAATCACCTCACGCTGGATCTGGCGCCGCAGGCCGAGTTCATGGGCTGGGACGTGACGGCGCTCGGTCTGCCGCACGCCAGCCAAGCTTTCGAGCAGGGTAGTTTCTTGCAGCACATCGAAGTGCCCGGGGTATGGCTGGAGCGCGGACGCATCCAGGCCGATGACCCTCGTTTGATGGACGGCCCGCTGGGACTGGCGGGCCAGCGCTGCCTGGCCTCCATTTTTTTTGTGGCGGGCAGCAAGCTGGAGCGCGGGCGGCGCCAGCTCGCCTTGGACCTGGCCCGCGAAGTGATCGAGGCGCACGCGCTGCGCCACACGGCCGGTGCCACCAGCCCCAATGACCGGGTCATTGTGGTCAGGGTATTGGCCCCGATGGTGGAGCCGGCGATGGACCTGCTGCGCCTCGTCTGGAGCCGCTGGCGCCCGCACTTCTGGAGTCTGTCGGCTGCCAGTCCGCGTATTTGGTCAACGTAGTGCTATCATTTTGATATTAAAACGATACGAGGTGACAAAATTTACGATCCAACGTCCAGTGCTATTTTGCAGCCGGGGTATTTCTGATGGCGCTGCCGGAAGACGACTTGTCTGCTTCGCAAGCGCTGGTCGTTGACAGCAACCCGACTTCACGCTCCATTCTGGTGTCCCAGTTGCGTGAATTTGGCATGGGCGGCGTGGTGCAATGCGCGCGGCTGGCGGATGCCCGCCGCCAGCTGGAATACCGCACGTTTGATGTGGTTTTGTGCGAGCATCATTTTGCCGGCGACACCACCTCGGGCCAGGATTTGCTGGATGACCTGCGCCGCAACCAGCTCCTGCCGTTCTCGACCGTTTTCATCATGGTGACCGCCGAGGCGACCTACGCCAAGGTGGCCGAGGCAGCGGAGTCGGCACTGGACGGCTATTTGCTCAAACCCCACAAAGCCACCCATTTGGCCGATCGTCTGCGGCAGGCCCGCATCCGGAAAATTTCCCTGGCCGACATATTTACCGCGATCGAAGCCGATGACTTTGAACGCGCTGCCGATCTGTGTCTTCATCGCTTTGAAACAAAAGGCCTGTTCTGGCTCTACGCGGCCCGCGTCGGTGCCGAGCTGCTGCTGCGTACCAGCAAATTCGCGCAGGCCCAGACCCTGTACGAGGCGGTCGTCGCCGCCAAGACCTTGCCATGGGCCAAGCTGGGGGTCGCACGCTCCTTGCTGGACGCCGGTCAGACCACCGTGGCGGCCAGCACGCTGGAGAACCTGATCAGCGAAGACCCCAGCTACGCCGACGCCTACGACGTGATGGGACGCGCCCAGTTTGAACTCGGCAATTTTGACAAGGCACTGGCGACCTACAAAATGGCCAGCGAGTTGACGCCAGCCTCCATCAACCGTTTGCAAAATCTGGGGATGATGACCTACTACGCTGGCGACAGAAAAGAGGCCGAGAAGATACTCGACCGCACCGCCCGGCTCGGGCTCGACTCCAAAATGTTTGACTGCCAGTCACTCGTGCTGCTGGCCTTCACCCGCGCGGAAAGCGGTGACCGCAAAGGCTTGCAGCGCTGCCGTGACGACTTCGTCCGCCTGATTGAAAGAAACCCGAACAGCAAACGCCATCGGCGACTGGCGGACATTGTGGATGCCCTGTCTTCGATCCAGCTACACCAGTTTGCGCAGGCCGTGGACGCCGTACGCACCATGGCCAAAACCTTGACCGCGCCGGACTTTGATTTTGAAGCCGCCTCCAACCTGCTGGCGCTGATGGCGCTGCTGGCCGACAAAGCCATTCAGCTGGACGAAGTGGAAGCTGTGGTGGACACGCTGGGCATGCGTTTTTGCACGAGCCGCTCCATGAGTGAACTTCTGGCCGGGGCGGCTTCTGTTCACGAGCCCTATGCCGCCCGTGTTCGGGCCGCCCACACCCAGGTTTTGAAAATCGCCGAACATGCGATGTCACTCAGCATGGGCGGGAACCCCAAGGCGGCGGTCAAGGAGCTCATTGCGCACGGCGGCGCCACCCGCAATGGCAAGCTGATCGAAACCGCTTACCTGGTGCTGCATCGCTACGCCGACAAAATTGAAGACGCAGCCAGCCTGAACCTGACCGTTCAGGACTTGCGCGCCCGCTTTGCTACCAACAGCAGCAAACCGGCGCTGGGTGAACAAAAGCGCCAGGCCGGCGGCCTGACCCTGCGCGCCGGTGGCGTGTCGGCCAAGGTTCCCAGCACGCTGACCTGAAAACCGGGTGCCCGTGGCGCTCAAATCGCGACCAGCTGCCGCACGCCGTCGATTTCCATGTTCGTACCCCGGCCACGGGCCAGCACGGAGCCGCGCTCCATCACCACATAGTCGTCGGCCAGCGCCTGCGCAAAGTCGTAGTACTGCTCCACCAACACAATCGCCACCTTTTGTCCATTCATACCGCGGTCGGCCAGCATGCGGATGACGCGCCCGATGTCCTTGATGATGCTGGGTTGAATACCCTCGGTCGGTTCGTCCAGGATCAGCAACTTCGGCGCAGCCGCGAGCGCCCGCGCAATCGCGAGTTGCTGCTGCTGCCCGCCCGACAAGTCGCCGCCGCGGCGATGCAGCATTTGCTTGAGCACCGGGAACAACTCAAACAGCTCGGACGGTATCGGTGTGCTGGCAGGCTTGTAGGCCAGACCCATCGCCAAGTTTTCCTGCACCGTGAGCCGCGCGAAGATTTCGCGGCCCTGGGGCACGAAGCCGATACCGGCGCGGGCGCGCTCATAAGGCGTGGCGTTGTGAATCGGCTTGCCGTCCAACTCGATGCTGCCGGTCTTGATCGGCACCAAGCCCATCAGGCTTTTGAGCAGCGTCGTTTTGCCGACCCCATTGCGCCCCAAAATGACCGTGACCTTGCCCAGCGTGGCCTGCAAACTCACATCGCGCAGGATGTGCGAGCCGCCGTAATATTGGTTGATGTTTTGAATTTTTAGCATGCTCACCTTCCCAGGTAGACCTCGATGACACGCTCATCGTTTTGCACCTGTTCCAAAGTGCCTTGCGCCAACACCGAACCCTCGCACAGCACGGTGACGATGTCCGAGATGGTGTTGATGAAACTCATGTCATGCTCCACCACCATCAGCGAGTGCCGGCCCTTGAGGCTCAGGAACAGCTCGGCGGTGCGCTCGGTTTCTTCATCGGTCATGCCGGCCACCGGTTCATCGAGCAGCAGCAGCTTGGGGTCCTGCATCAGCAGCATGCCGATCTCCAGCCACTGCTTTTGCCCATGGCTCAAATTGCCCGCTTGGGCGCTCACGCTGTCCGCGAGGTGAATGGTGTGCAGCACCTCAAGCAGGCGGTCGCTCTGCGCTGAATCAAGGCGGAAGAACATCGACGCGGTCACCGCCTTGTTGGTCTTGAGCGCCAGCTCCAGGTTCTCGAACACCGTGAGTTGTTCAAACACCGTGGGCTTCTGGAACTTGCGCCCTATGCCGAGCTGCGCAATTTCGGGTTCGGTGTAGCGCAGCAAATCAATCGTGCTGCCGAAGTAAACCCGGCCCGCGTCCGGCCGTGTTTTTCCGGTGATGATGTCCATCAGCGTGGTCTTGCCCGCGCCATTGGGGCCGATGATGCAACGCAGCTCGCCGGGCGCAATGTCCAGCGACAAATTGTTGATGGCCTTGAAGCCGTCAAAACTCACGCTCACCTCTTCCAGGTACAAGATGCGGCCATGCGTCACATCCACTTCGCCCGGCCTGGCAATGCGCGAGAAGCCCGCCTGGCGGCCACCAGACTCGGTCTTGCCCGGCTCGGCTCTCAGCGCGTGCGCCGCGGCCCGACGGGCGCCTTCTTCCAGCAGATCGGGGGTCATTTGTCTGCCCTCAGCTTCTTCACCAGCCCGACCACACCGTCCGGCAAGAACAGGGTCACGCCAATGAACAGCGCCCCCAAAAAGTACAACCAGAACTCGGGGTAGGCCACCGTCAGCCAGCTCTTGGCGCCGTTGACGATGAAGGCGCCGACGATCGGGCCCACCAGCGTGGCGCGGCCGCCGACGGCGGCCCAGATGGCGATCTCGATCGAGTTGGCCGGGCTCATCTCGCTCGGGTTGATGATGCCCACCTGCGGCACGTACAGAGCCCCGGCCACGCCACACATCATGGCCGAAATAGTCCAGATGGTGAGCTTGTAGCCAACGGGCGAGTAGCCCGAGAACATGACCCGCGTTTCGGCATCGCGCACCGCCTGCAACACGCGGCCAAATTTGGCTGCAACCAGCCAGCGCGCCAGCAGAAAGAAGCCCAGCAGCGTGACACCCGTCAGCACAAACAACGTCATGCGCATCGCTGGCGTGGCAATCGGGATGTTCAGGATGCGCTTGAAATCGGTGAAGCCATTGTTGCCACCAAAGCCGGTCTCATTGCGGAAGAACAGCAGCATGGCGGCAAAGGTCATGGCCTGGGTGATGATGGAAAAGTAGACACCCTTGATGCGCGAGCGAAAGGCAAAGTAGCCGAACACAAAGGCCACCAATCCGGGCACGGCCACCACCAGGAACAAGGTGGCGACGAAGCTGTCGCTGAAGGCCCAGTGCCAGGGCAGCGTCTTCCAGTCCAGAAACACCATGAAGTCAGGCAGCTTGCTTTTGTAGTTGCCATCCGTGCCAATCTGGCGCATCAGGTACATGCCCATGGCGTAGCCGCCCAGCGCAAAGAACACACCGTGGCCCAGACTCAGGATACCGGTATAGCCCCAGATCAAGTCCATGGCCAGCGCGCAGATGGCGTAGCACATGATCTTTCCGACCAGCGCCACGGCGTAGTCGCTCATGTGAAACAGGCTCGCTTTGGGCACCAACAGATTGAGCGCGGGTGCCACGGCACAGACCACCACCAGGGCGACAATGAAGGCCGTCCAGCCTTTGCCGGTCAGCACCGGGCTTTTGGAAGGGAGTGTGATATCGCTCATGCTTCGGCGCTCCGGCCCTTCATGGCAAAAATGCCTTGCGGACGTTTTTGGATGAAGATGATGATGAACACCAGCACGGCAATCTTTGCCAACACGGCACCGGTCCAGCCCTCCAGAAACTTGTTCAGCACGCCCAGGCCCATCGCGGCATAGACCGTGCCCGCCAACTGACCAACGCCGCCGAGCACCACCACCATGAAGGAGTCCACGATGTAGCCCTGCCCGAGGTCCGGTCCGACATTGCCGACCTGGCTTAAAGCGCAGCCAGCCAATCCCGCGATGCCGGAACCCAGGGCAAAAGCATAGGTATCGATACGCGCGGTGTTCACCCCCATGCATGCGGCAATCGGCCGGTTTTGCGTGACGCCACGCACGAACAGGCCCAGGCGCGTTCTGCCGATCAACCACCCCACCCCCAGCAAGACAAACACGGCAAAGCCAATGATCACCAGCCGGTTGTAGGGCAGCGACAAATTGCCCAGCACCTGCACGCCACCACTCATCCACGACGGGTTCTCCACTCCCACGTTTTGCGCGCCAAAAAAGCTGCGCACCAGCTGCTGCAGCATCAGGCTGATGCCCCAGGTGGCCAGCAGGGTTTCCAGCGGGCGACCGTACAAGAAGCGAATCACGCTACGCTCCAGCGCCGCGCCCATCAGCGCCGAGGCCAGAAAGGCCACCGGCACCGAGGCCAGCAGATACCAGTCAAAAGCACCGGGCAGGTATTTCTGGAACAGGCCTTGCACCACGTAGGTGGCGTAGGCACCAATCATCATCAGCTCGCCATGCGCCATGTTGATCACGCCCATGAGACCGTAGGTGATGGCCAGGCCGAGCGCCACCAACAGCAGGATGGAGCCCAGGCTGATACCGCTGAAGATCGCGCCCAGCCTATCCCCCCAGGCCAACGCGGCCTCGACCTGGCGCAGTGTGTTCTGCAATGCGGATTTGACGTCCGGCTCGGTCTCCTTGGTCAGCCGCGCGAGCAGCACGGTCTTGGTGTTGGCCTGCGTGCTGCTGCTCAGCAACTTGGCGGCTTCGAGTCGCTTGGCTTTGTCAGTGCTGTTGAGCAGCGCCGCCGCCCGCACCAGGCCCAACTGTTCCTTGATCTGCGCGTTTGGCTCTGCAGAAAAAGCCATCTCGATCAGCGGCAGCTTGGTTTCATCCGCATCGCTCTGCAGCTGCTTGATGGCAGCAATGCGAGTCTTCTCGTCTTTGGAGAAAAGCTTGAGCGCGGCCAGCGCTGAATCCAGCTCGCCACGCATGCGGTTGTTGTTCATCACGTCTTCGGCGTCGTCGGGCACGGCAGCCTCGGCACCGCTCACCGGGTCATAGCCCTTGCCGTCTTTGACGACAAATACCTTGTCACCGGCCACTTTGACCGCGTCATCGGACAGGGCCTGCAAGAACGCGACGGTCTTGTCGTCAGCCGACACCACCGCTTTGTTCAAGGCCTCAATGCGCGCATCGGCTTCACCGGATGCAATGGCTTTTGCCTCTGTAGCCGTTATGGAATATGCGTGACCAGCTATAAATAGCGTAGCGACTATGAGGAGATATCGAATCAGCATAAGTAGAACCGTAACTCCGTGGCCAACTACAGAACGCGAAGAAAGGAAGAAGCGTAGCGAGCGGTCCGAGGTGGGGCTTGAAGCGCGGAGCCGTACGCATGTACGGTGAGCACTGCAGAGCCCCAGATCGGGCCGCGCAGTAGCTTCTTACTTCTTCGCCGGCTCGTCAGGCTTGCCAGCATTGCCTTCGATGTACGGGCTCCACGGCATGGCCTTGATCGGGCCGGGCGTCTTCCAGACCACGTTGAACTGGCCGTCAGCCCTGATCTCGCCAATGAATACAGGTTTGTGCAAGTGGTGGTTCTTTTCATCCATCTTGATCAGGAAGCCGTCCGGTGCCTTGAAGGTCTGGCCTGCCATGGCGGCGATGACCTTGTCGACATCGGTGGACTTGGCTTTTTCAACCGCCTGCTTCCACATGTTGATGCCGATGTAGGTGGCTTCCATCGGGTCGTTGGTCAAAGGCTTGTCGGCGCCGGGCAGCTTGTGGGCTTGGGCGTAGGTGGTCCACTTCTTGATGAACTCGGTGTTGGTCGGGTTCTTGATCGACATGAAGTAATTCCAGGCGGCCAGGTGGCCCACCAGAGGCTTGGTGTCGACACCGCGCAGCTCTTCTTCACCGACAGAGAAGGCGACCACCGGCACGTCCTTGGCCTTCAGGCCCGCGTTGCCGAGTTCCTTGTAGAACGGCACGTTGGAATCGCCATTGATGGTGGACACCACGGCGGTCTTGCCGCCGGCGGAGAACTTCTTGATGTCGGCCACGATGGTCTGGTAATCGGAGTGACCGAACGGCGTGTACTTCTCATCGATGTCGGTGTCTTTCACGCCCTTGCTGTGCAGGTAGGCGCGCAGAATTTTGTTGGTGGTGCGTGGGTAGACATAGTCGGTGCCCAGCAGCACCCAGCGCTTGGCCGCGCCGCCGTCCTTGCTCATCAGGTAGTCAACGGCCGGAATGGCCTGTTGATTCGGCGCGGCGCCGGTGTAGAACACGTTTTTGGACAGCTCTTCACCCTCGTACTGCACGGGGTAGAACAGCAGGCCGTTCATTTCTTCCAGCACCGGCAATACCGATTTGCGCGACACCGAAGTCCAGCAGCCGAAGATGACCGCGACTTTGTCTTGCCCCAGCAGCTGCTTGGTTTTTTCAGCAAACAGCGGCCAGTTGGAAGCAGGGTCCACCACCACGGGCTCCAACTTCTTGCCCAGCACGCCACCCTTGGCGTTGATCTCGTCAATCGCCATCAGCACGGTGTCTTTCAACACCGTTTCCGAAATGGCCATGGTGCCCGAGAGGCTGTGCAGGATGCCGACCTTGATGGTGTCGGCGGCAAAAGCTGGGAGGCTTGAGAGGCCTGTCAGGGCGACGGCAGCGGTGAGTGCCTTGAGAGTAAAGCGTCGTGAATTCAGGTGTTGCATGTTTGCTTCTCCGGTGGTGATAAGTTTCCGTCTCGCTGCGCTGGGCCTGTTTTTAGTTTTCAGACAGGCTTTTGCGTGGCGATGGGGAGACTTTAGGGAAGCACGGGAGATTGGGGAATACGCCTTGTGGCGTATGTCTAAGAAGCGATCAGGGTAACGTCCCATTTAGCACGCTGAGTTAGCCAAAGAAAGGCGCATCTAAAACT
>NZ_DHXT01000189.1:6681-16916 GCF_002413825.1 Rhodoferax sp. UBA5149 | reverse complement strand
AGATTGCAACACTACACTAGCGCTGTTTAAATGTCGGGGACGCGATCTCCAACACATGTCCCATCAGTAGTGTCCCAACGTTTACACATCATGGCGTCGTAAGTTAATGATTTACTTGTTGAATTTGGCATTTCAGTCTGTGTCGATTTGAACGTCGAAAGTCAGACTGTCGGTTTTTTGCGGATTTCCGTCCAAAACCGCCATGCACCAAGGCAAGCTCGTATTTGCGCAACTCATGCTCTGCCTGCCACTGAGCGTGTTTCTCCGCTGTTTGGCCGACAAGCAGGTAATCAAAATCGTGGCACGGCGGTTCTCATATATACCGAGTGAGATTGTCTTGAAGAAAGGACAACCCGCCGTTCTCGAATTCACTTCGATTGATTTTTTGCATGGATTCAAGATCCCCGACCTGAACATTCGCGTCGATCTGCCTCCCGGCAAAGTCAGCGTACCAACGCCTCGGCACCCGTCAGGCGACCAGCACCGATCACCTGTGGTTGGTAGTAAAGGACGAACTGCTGCTGCCTTACCGCCTCGCGCAGGTCGGACTCCAGTGCAGCGCGATCAGCCATCAGGGCCTGCATTTTCGGATCGAAGAAGCGCAGGGTATTGCGCCCGGCCGTCTTGGACTGGTACATGGCCAGATCGGCCTGCTTCAACAGTTCGTCGATGGAGGTCTGGTGGCCGCTAAACAGGGTGACGCCGATGCTGGGGGTGCTGCGGTTTTCGTGACCGGCGAGCAGGTAGGGTTGACTGAGGGTGACGAGAATCTTCTCGCCCGAGGTTTCAGCCTGTGTCGCCGCTTCCTCGGGAAGTTCGCTCAGACCTTCGAGCATCACCACAAACTCATCGCCGCCCAGTCGCGCCACCGTGTCACCCTCGCGTACGCAAGTGACCATGCTTTGCGCCACCTGCTGCAGCAACAGGTCACCTTTGTCGTGCCCGAGCGTGTCGTTCAGCGTCTTGAAGTTGTCCAGGTCAATGAAGAGCAACGCGCCACAGTGACCGCTTCGCGCGCTGTAAGGCAGCGCTTTTTGCAGCCGATCCATCAGCAGTCGCCGGTTCGGCAACTGGGTCAGCGGATCGTAAAAGGCCAGATGCGTGATCTGGTCTTCCGCAACCTTGCGCGCAGTAATGTCGGTGTGTGCGCCAACGTAGTGGGTGACGGTTCCATCGTCCGATTTCACCGCAGAGATGGCCAGCCAGCTGGGATAGATTTCGCCATTCTTGCGCCGATTCCAGATTTCACCCTGCCAGCCACCCGTGTCTTTGATACTTTGCCACATCTGGGCATAGAAGGTTGTATCGTGGCGGCGAGAACTCAGCAGACGCGGAGTCTGGCCCACGACTTCCTCGGCCGGGTAGCCCGTGATGTCGGTGAAGGCACGGTTGACCTGCACAATCACATTATTGGCATCGGTAATCAGCGTGCCTTCCTGCGACTCGAATGCTGTGGCGGCGATGCGCAGTTGCGCAACGTTGTGCTGCTGCGCTTCGAGCATCACGTTGAACTCCTGTGCCACCACGGCGATATCGCTTGGACCTCCCACCTCGGCCCTGACGCCGAGGTCGCCAGCGCGGACGGCGCGCGCGGCTATTTCCAGTTTCGCCACCGGTAAGGTGATCCGCCGTGCAATGGCAATCGCCAATAGAAACAGCAGGGCAAGGGAGACCAGCGCGATGGCCGTGGCGATTGTGGCGCGCTGATTGGCTGCGGCGTAAACCGCCGACGCCGGAACGCCCACGAAGGCGATCCATCCAGTCTGCGGCATCGGTACCACAGAAAAGTAACGTCGAACACCGTCCTCCGACAGACTCTCGAACTCTCCATCCCGCACCTCGACAGTGCGCCGCGCTGCATCCGAGACGGGCCGCACGCCGATCACACCGTTCGGGTCACGATTGCGCCAGATCAGGGTTCTGTCTTCGCTGATGAAACCGAATTGGCTCTCGGCGGGCAAGAACTGGGCAGGAATATGAGGATCGAAAGCCGCCAGATCGAGAGGAAGTTGAACTCCTCCGATCATTTCGTGACGCTCATTCCAGATGGGTGCACCGAGGACGGACACCCACTTGCCAGTGATCGGGCCCAAAAAAGGATCCCCGACGATGAAGCGCTTCTCCTTCAGTAACTTCTGAAACCACGGCGTTGCGCCAACATTGACCGGTTTCCCATCAGGTTGCGGCACCGCCGAGCAGACTGCCACCCCTTCCAGGTTCGTATAAGTGGCGTTGGTGTAGTCGGGGTTCAGGCTAATCAAATCCTTCAGCAACGCATCGCAGTTTTTGGGATCAAGCTGCTGGACGAGAGGGCGGACAGCCAGGCGCTCGAGCGTCTGGCTGGCATAGGCAATCTTGCCCCCCGTGTTACGACAGCTCTCGCTGCACACGCGACGGTCAAGCAGAAAAATTGACAATACCCAGCCCCAGCAAGCCAACTCATGATCTCGGTTATGGGATACGGATTCCAAGGGCAAGGTCAGTCTGCTAGGTATAAACTTATCGATTCATTTTGGAGACCCCATGACTTTTGAACAACTGCGCTACGAAGTTGACGGCCGCATTCTCACGATCACCCTCAACCGGCCGGACCGGATGAATGCATTTACCGGTCAGATGTGCGAGGAGCTCATCGCGGCGTTTGACCAGGCCGATGCCGATGACAACGTCAAGGTGGTGATCGTCACCGGTGCGGGTCGGGCGTTTTGTGCCGGCGCTGATCTGGAGCTTGGCGGCGAGACCTGGGGCAAACACTCAGAATACCTGGCCGAACAGGCGGCGGCCGAACGCTACGTCGGTGATGGTGGCGGGCAGGTGACGCGCCGCATCTACGATTTCAATAAACCGGTGATTGCCGCCATCAATGGTGCAGCGGTCGGGGTTGGCATCACGATGACGCTGGCGATGGATATTCGCATTGCCGTGCCGAACGCCAAGCTCGGTTTCGTGTTTGCCGCGCGCGGCATCATTCCAGAAGCCTGTTCGTCGTGGTTCTTGCCGCGCATTGTCGGCATCAGCAAGGCGCTGGAATGGTGTTACTCGGCGCGTGTGTTCAAGTCTGAAGAAGGTTTGCAAGCAGGATTGCTGCGCAGCCTGCACGAGCCGGATGCGCTGCTACCGGCGGCGCGCGCATTGGCGCAGGAGTTCATCGACAACTCATCCTCCGTGTCGATTGCGATGACCCGGCACATGATGTGGCGCATGCTCAGCGCCCCGCACCCGATGGATGCACACGAGGTCGATACAGCCGCGATTGCCGCCTTGGGAAAATCCGATGATGCGCGTGAAGGCATCAGTGCGTTCCTGGAAAAGCGCAAGGCGAACTTTAAAGATCGCGTGACCCAGCATATGCCCAAGTTTTTCCCGTGGTGGAAGGATCGAGTTTTCAAGAAATTGTGAGGCCATAAGACGCTCAAGAGAAGGCAATCGTTGGCGGCTCACGAAAATCGAAACGTCGCATTTGCTCGGGCAATGACCTCTGCGTCCGCGAGAACGAAAGCTTGGGTGACTCCCTGGCTTCTGCCCGCCCGAATAAAGGAGGTATCCACTTCCAACAGCTGACCAAGTTTTGCCATCTTCAGGTAGTCGATCGACAGCGACGTCGTTACAGCACCTTTTTCGCACTCTCGCCCCTCTGCAGCAAGAAACTTCCCCAAACTGAGCCCCATCGCGTTGTCGACGAGGGCCGCAATCACGCCTCCATGCAGGAGGCCGCGCGAGTTCGTGTGCGCAGCGCGAACCTCGATGCACAACCGTACTCGGTCACTCTCATGTCGCACGTAGATCGGCGCCCACGGAGCCGTAACGGGAGACGTCCGGTCGTGGAGCACAAAACCTTCTGGAATAGGCATGTCGATCCTCTCGTTATCTAGAACTCGGCCATTCCGCCGTCGCACGGGATAGCGGCACCCGTGGTGTAGTTGGAGGCTCGCGAACTCAAGAACATCGCCACACCTGCAATATCTTCTGCCTCTCCCAGTCGGCGTAGCGGGTTTGAGCGCCTGACGAAGTCTCCATATTCTTGGAGTGTGGCCGCCATCATCTGCGTTGCAAAGGGCCCTGGCGTAATCGCATTGACCAAGATGTTCTCAGGAGCGAGTCGCTTGGCCAGGTGGCGCGTGAGCATGATGCAGCCAGCCTTTGAGGTCGAGTAGGCAAAAGAGTCGAGTGGAGGGGGCACAACGCCGTTTGCAGACGCAATGTTGATCACACGGGCCGGATTGCTGGCAGTAGCGGCTGCGCGAAGTTGCGGTAGCAGTTTTTGCGTCAGGAAGAATACCGCCTTGACATTGATGTCGAGAACTTTATCCCATCCCTTTTCTTGGTAGTCTTCGATGGGACTCGCCCAAACGGCACCCGCGTTGTTTATCAACACGTCAAGCTTGGGTTCACGTTCGGCGAATGCTGCCGCAAGCCCCTCGATGCCGTCCATTCCCCCGAGATTGAACGGCAGCGAAACACAGGTTCCATACTCGGATAGCTCTGCAGCCCGCGCGTCACACATCTCGGCGTTGCGCGACGAAATGTAGACCTTGGCACCGTTTTCCACAAAGCTGCGCGCCATCATGGCGCCGAGGCCACGGCTACCGCCCGTCACTATTACAACTTTCCCTTCCACGCTGAAAAGCTTGCGCATAAAGAATCTCCTTGAAAAATAAGCCCCCAAGGGCGAAATCGGGGATGAACTGCCCATGGTCCCAAGACGCTCAGGCAGTTCACCCAGTTTGATTCGATCAGGCCGACGCTGGCTTCGGTGGCCTTAAGGCTGTCTTCATGTCCGCCAGCGTATTGATCCGACCGGCGACTCCTGCGCGGCTTTTGTCGTTGAGGACTCCCTCAGAGGTTGTCACCTCAATCATGGGCATAAATGCATCCTTGTCGTTAATTTACAAAGCTATGTTTCGACGCACGGCCTATAATTAGTTGCGTTGTGAAACCAAATAATCGTAACACGAATTGGTTTCGTTGTGCAACCAAAATGCGAAATTAAGCGCAGCGCTTGGCCGCTTGAGGCGCCAGCCCAACCATCACCATCCAATCCATAGAAAGCGGACAATCTGCTTGCTACCAAACCGGACAGTTCTATTGACTGCCGAGACCGAAATCTGGAGTTAACGCCTTGTCGAGAAAACGCTTTTCTGAAATGAACTGTCCCGTTGCCCAAACTTTGGAGCAAATTGGCGATTGGTGGACACTGCTGATCATTCGGGATGCCCTTAACGGCGTTAAGACCTTCACCGAGTTTCAGGAGCGCACCGGTATCGCAAAGAACATCCTGACCGAGCGTCTTGGCACGCTGGTCGAAAACGGAATCATGGTGCGCGAGAAAACCAGGCCGGAGGTCAACCGCTACCACTACAGGTTGACCGCAAAAGGTGAAGCTCTTCTGCCAATACTGATCGCGATCATCCAATGGGGTGACCAATGGGTATACGGTGGCGAAGGCCCGCTCCGGATTGTGGATGCGAAGAGCAAAGAAACCATTCGGCCGCTCACCATACAGGCGGCGGATGGTCGACCGCTATCGCGCGCTGAACTGCGCTTCCACCCGGGTAGCGCCGCAACCACGACAGCGTGAACATTGTCAGTGATCACCGGTCGTTGATACTTCTTGCTCCTCAGCCCGGCAGCAGCAAGGCGTGCGCGATGGCCGTCGTTTCCCTGCGTCGTTCACTGGGCCTGGCGTGCTTATGAAAGCGGAATGGCCCGGAAAAGACTGGCTCGTTCGACCAGATGAATTATCTGGGCTACCGCATGGGTGGTCAGGCGATGAGGGGTGAAGCCTGGCCTTGGAGAGATATCGGCTGCCAGCTCGCTGGCAAGGTTGAGTTGCCGATCAGATGCTTCTGCGAGCAGCGTGATCACCAGGTTCTCCAGCGCAATCACACGAACTTGCAACTGCACCAACTCGGCATTGGCAAGCGGTGGCGCGCTTTGGGACTGTTGTGATGGGCCTGAAAAGACCGGCTTGCTATGTGGCATGAGGAGCTTTCGCATGGCGATCCGTCGGGAAGAAGCTCATGTATTTTCTTTGTTCGACCGCGTAACCGCACCGATTTGTTGATTTATCTGCCTCTCCACGCTACGCGCGCCGCGTCGCGCCGTCTGTGCGACAACGCACGATGTCACCGATGTGTGGCGGCCAGTTTGAGAAGGCGGGCAAGGAATTGGAACGAAAATAGGTAAATAAGTGAATTATTTAAAAAATAAGCCTAAATAACTCTCTAAATCTGCCGTTAAGAAAGATACGTACACGGAGAAATGCCTCAAACCTGGTTTTCGGCTTCACACAAAATGCAACTGCCACCCCTCGATCGAACCCCCAGTCTGCGCCCCTCCGGCGCGGATGTGGCTTCGGTTGCGGCCAACCGAGCCATCCCCGTGCCGCCGGTCAGTTCGTCCGCCGTGTCGAAGGAGTCCACGCCCGGCGTTGTCAATCTGGTGAACCAGGCCAACAAACCCAGTACTGGGGAGGCGGTCTACACCAGCGTGTCCGATCCGGCCCAGCGCGGCTCCGAGGCGGCCACGGCCCTCAAAGACTGGACCATTCACAGGCCAGCGCCGGAGAAAGTTGAAGACCCACCGCCGGTGCCGCTCTCCAAAGTGTTGTTGGAGCAAATCAAGTCAATATGGGCCGCCGGTGCCGGCGCCATTCAGGTGCAGCACGCTCAGAATCTGATGGATATGTCGCAGCCCAAGCCCAATCCCAATGCCATGCCGGGTGTGCTGGCAACCGAAGTGCTGACTTACTCGCCCAGCAAAATCAACAAGACCCAAAACATTTAGTCTTGTTCGGCTCGGGCCACGATGGGCTTCGCCTACCATTGGGGGCATGCACACCACAGCACTTGTTCTTTTTTCGGGGGGGCAAGACTCCACCACCTGCCTAGCGCAGGCACTCAGCAAATACCAGCGGGTCGAAACCATCGCCTTTGATTACCGCCAGCGCCATCGCGTCGAGCTCGATGCGCGGCTCAAGGTGCTGCTTGAAATTCGCCGCCAGTTTCCCCAATGGGCGGCCAAACTGGGCGACGACCACCTGCTGGATCTGGCCGTGCTGGGGGAGGTGAGTGAGACCTCACTGACGCGTGACACGGCGTTCAAGATGGAGCAAAGCGGCCTGCCCAATACCTTTGTCCCCGGGCGCAATCTGCTCTTTTTGACGCTGGCCGCCGCCGTGGCCTACCGGCGCGATTTGCAGGTGATGGTCACCGGCGTCTGTGAAACCGACTTCTCGGGCTACCCCGATTGCCGCGACGACACCATGAAGGCCATGCAACTGGCGCTCTCGCTGGGCATGGACAAGCGGTTTTTGATTGAAACCCCGCTGATGTGGATCGACAAGGCCGCGACCTGGGCACTGGCCCACGAGCTGGGTGAAAAATCTGGATCGCCGGGCGGCGGCAACGCCTTGGTCAAGCTGATTATTGAGCATACCCACACTTGTTATTTGGGTGACCGCGTACACCGCCATGCCTGGGGTTATGGTTGCGGTGCCTGCCCGGCCTGCGAGCTGCGGGCGCGCGGTTATGAGCGTTTTTCGACCAGTTTGTAAAGCGCGGGCGCCCCATCGGGCAGTTTTTCCAATTCCCAGCGCTGGCTATGAAAGGCCGCCACGGTCGGCCGATGTGCTATTGAAATAATAGCGCCTTGCGCAGTATTCACGAGGGCTAGAAGCCTTTTATATACCGTACTCTCAGCCGTTTCATCGAGCGCACTGGTGGCCTCATCGGCAAACACCCATGTTGGTTTTTTCAGCAGCACGCGGGCAATGGCCAGACGCTGCTGCTCGCCACCCGAGAGCTTCTGGCTCCAGGCGTCGGCCAGGTCCAACTGCTCGGTCAGTTGCGGCAACAGCGCGTCCGTCAGCGCCTGGCGCAGCTGTGCATCGGTGTAGCTGGATGCGGTTTCGGGGTAGGCCAGCGCATCACGCAGTGGTCCGTTCGGAAAATATGGCCGCTGCGGGATGAACATGGCGTCCGCCGGGCGCTCCAAGGTGCCGCTGGCAAAGGGCCAAATGCCGGCCAAAGCCCGAAACAGCGTTGACTTGCCACTGCCCGAGGGCCCTTGCAGCAGCACGCTGTCACCGGGCTTGGCGTGCAGCGCGGCCCCGGCCAGCAAGACCACGCCATCCGGCAAAGCGAGCGTCAGATCGCGCGCTTCAAGTGCTACAGAATTTGTAGCTGGTTGCGCAATTCCGTCGGGGGCTAGCGCCGTAAAAGAGGCTTCAAAACTGGTCAGGCGATCGGTCGTGGCGCGCCAGCTGGCCAGGCTGCTGTAACTGTCCACAAACCAGCTCAGCGCGCCTTGCACCTGGCCAAAAGCCGACGATATCTGCATCAGTTCACCGAGCTGGATGGCGCCGCTGAAAAAACGCGGGGCCGCCACGACGAAGGGGAACACCACGGCGGCCTGGCCGAAAAAGCTGGTGAACCAGATCAGGTTTTTCTGCGCTTTGATGAGCGCGAGGTAATTGCCCAGCAAGCGCGAAAAACGCAGATCCAGCTGCACCCGCTCCACGGTTTCGCCCTTGTCGAGCGCAATCGATTCGCTGTATTCCCGCACCCGCACCATGTGGTGGCGAAAGTCCGCCTCGTAACGTTGTTGCTCAAAATTCAGCTTGATCTGCGGTCGCCCGATGTAGTGGGTCAGGATGCTGCCAGCCAAGCAGTACAGCAGGGCCATCCAGACCATGAAACCGGGAATGTTGTAGGCACTGCCCAGGAATGAAAAGGCGAAACCGCCCGAGAGCCCCCACAGAATGCCGACAAAGCTGGCCAGCGTCACCACCGCATTGAGCAGCCCCATGGTCAGGGAAATTGTGTAGCCCGTGAACTGGTTGATGTCTTCCTGAATCCGCTGGTCCGGGTTGTCGGGGTTGCCCTTGTCCGTATTGGGCTTGGCCGTAAAGCGCGCGAGCTCCAGCTTGTAAAACGCATGGTTGGCGAGCCAGCGCTGCAGGTAGTGGCCGGTCATCCAGGCGCGCCAGCGCAGCTCCAGCAACTGCGTCAGGTAGAACTTGTAAACCGCGATGATGATGAAGGCAAACGCCAGATAGGTGAAGCGCCCGAGCTGCGCCCAGAACACCGTTGCATTTTTTTCCTGCAACGCGTCGTAAAAAAGCTTGTTCCAGTCGTTGAACAGCACGGCCATGTAGACCAGGCCCAGATTCAGCGCGACGATGGCCAGCAGCAGGCCGCGCGCTTTCCACTTTTGTTCGGACTGGAAGTAGGGTTTCGTCAAGGCCCAGGCCTGGGTGGCAAAGGTTTTGAAGGCTTGGAGTTTGGGGGTGAGACTCATGGGTATCCAAATTTAAGGCGCTGGGTTGGGGTTGGACACCCCGCTCGCCACGTGGCCCGAGGGCACATGCCTGGACGCCGAATCGACGTGCCCGGTCTGGTCGTCGAAGAAGAAATCAGGCTCGAACTCGCGCAGAAACTCGCCTTTGGGCAGGCCGCCGAGGAACATGGCCTCATCGACCTCGATGTTCCAGTTCATCAGCGTGCGAATGGCGCGTTCGTGTGCCGGGGCGCTGCGCGCCGTCACCAGCGCGGTGCGAATGCGCATGCTGGGCGTGCCGGCTTTTTGCAGGCGCTGCAGGGCGGTCAGCAGGGGCTTGAAGGGGCCGGCCAGCAGCGGTTGCTGTGCCTTGTCAGACTCGTGTTTTTGAAACGCACTCAGGCCCTCGGCCTGGTACACGCGCTCGGCCTCGTCGCTGAACAGCACGGCATCACCGTCAAACGCGATGCGCACTTCATGGGGGTACGCATCACCGGCATGGGCCGATTGCGGATAGACCTGGGCGGCGGGCACGCCGGCGTCGAGGGCGGCGCGCACGTCGCTCAAATGGGTGCTCAAGAACAGGTTGGCATGCAGTGGCTTGAGGTAGCGCCACGGCGACTGCCCGCGCGTGAAGCTGCCGCGCTGGATCGGCAAACCGTAATGCTGGGCGGAACGGAACACCCGCATGCCCGACACCGGATCATTGCGCGAGAGGATCACCACTTCCACCGGCTGACTATTCACACTTGCGGTATTTGAATTGGCTGCAATTTGGTTAAAAGCCAGCAACTTCTTCACCAGCGAAAACGCGACCCCCGGTTTGGCCGGGATGTCCAGCCGCTCCAGTTGCAGCGCCATGTAGGCACGGTCGTCGCCTTGCTCGAAAACTTCGTTTTCCTGCTCAAAGTCAAACAGGGCGCGGCTTGAGATCGCCACCACCAACTTGCCTTCCA
>NZ_DHXT01000189.1:4120-6449 GCF_002413825.1 Rhodoferax sp. UBA5149 | reverse complement strand
ACCTGCAGCCCGACCAGAATGCGGCCATAGTCGGCGCCCTGGTTGCGGTAGTGAAACAGGCTGATGTTCCAGCCTGGGCGCATCAGGCTCAGGAATTTCAGCAGGGCGCCGGGGCGCTCAGGAAAGACAAAACGCAGCAAGCGCTCGTCCTGCGCCAGTTTGGAGTGGCCCCCGACCATGTGGCGGATGTGCTCCTTGGCCAGTTCGTCGTGCGTCAAATCGAGTGCGTCAAAGCGCTGCTTGCTGAAGTTGGCGGCGATTTTGGTGGATTCGCCTTTGCCGTGGGTGGTCAGGCCCACAAACACATGGGCGCGATTCGCGTCGCTGATGCGGTAGTTGAATTCCGTCACGTTGCGCGGGCCGCCAGGCAGGTTGCCGATCAGCTCACAAAAGCGTTTGAAGCTGCCGCGTTCTTCCGGAATCGTCACGGCAAACAGCGCTTCACGCTCTTCGCCCACCTCGGCGCGCTCGGCCACAAAACGCAGCCGGTCAAAGTTCATGTTGGCGCCGCACAGAATGGCGGCGTAGGTTTCGCCTTTGGTCTTGTGGCAGGCCACGTACTGCTTGATGGCAGCGACGGCCAGCGCGCCCGCGGGCTCCACAATGCTGCGGGTGTCCACGAACACGTCCTTGATGGCCGCACACACGGCATCGGTGTCGACGACGATGAACTCGTCCACCAGTTTGCGGGCGATGCGAAAGGTCTCTTCGCCCACCAGTTTCACCGCCGTGCCGTCCGAGAACAGTCCGACGTCGGGCAGCGTCAGCCGTTTCTTGGCCGCGACGGATTGCGTCATGGCATCAGAATCATTCATCTGCACCCCGATGACCTTGATCTCCGGGCGCACCGCCTTGATGTAATTGGCCACGCCCGCAATCAGGCCGCCGCCGCCAATCGCGACAAACACGGCATCCAGCCGATTCGAGCCATGGCCTTGCAACTGGCGCAGCATTTCCATGGCGATCGTGCCCTGGCCGGCAATCACGTCCGGGTCGTCAAACGGGTGGACAAAGGTCAGCCCCTGCTTTTCTTCCAGCATCGTGGCGTGGCTGTAGGCATCGGAATAGCTGTCGCCATGCAACACCACTTCGCCGCCAAAGCCGCGCACGGCATCCACTTTGAGCTGCGGTGTGGTGGTCGGCATCACGATCACGGCCCGCGTGCCCAGCTTTTGCGCGCTCAGCGCCACACCCTGCGCATGGTTGCCGGCCGAGGCGCAAATCACCCCTTTCTTCAACTGCTCGGGCGTCAGGTGCGCCATCTTGTTGTAGGCGCCGCGCAGCTTGAAACTGTGCACCGGTTGCTGGTCTTCGCGCTTGAGCAGCACGGTGTTGTGCAGGCGCCGGCTCAGGGCTTTGGCCGGTTCCAGGGTGGTCTCCACCGCCACGTCATAGACGCGGGCGGTCAGGATCTTTTTCAGGTAGTCGGCGGGTTTGAGGGTTTTAGTCCGGGAGTCGGTCGTCATGTGAATTCAGTCGGTTATAGGGTGGTTTGGCGTTGCTTACAGGCGTTCCAAAGCGGTGCGGTAGACCCTGTTTTTGTTGCGTTTGCCGGTGGCGATCACGGTCACGAAGATTTCCGAATCGTCCACGCGGTAAACCAACCGGTAGCCCAAGCTGTGCAGTTTGATTTTGTAGCAGTCTGCCATGCCCTGCAGTGCGCTTGCGGGGACGCGCGGATGATCCAGTCGTTCGGCCAGTTTTTTCTTCAGGGGCTCGCGAACACTGCCATCGAGCTGATGCCATTCCCGCAGGGCCTGTTCATGAAAGCGCAGCTTATAGCGCATCGAGATCGACTTCGACAAATGGTCCGTTGGCACGCTCGCGCATCAGCTTGGCATCTTCCAGGTCTTCAAGGTAAACCATGAGCCTCTCGTAATGACCGGCGGGCAATAGGTAGGCTTCCGGGCGATTGTGGTTGAGCACGGCAATCGGGGCGTCATCGGCTTGCCTGAGAATGCCAGCGTAGTTTCGTTTCAACTCGGTCACGCTGACCGCGAAATGGGAGAGAACGGTGTCCATGGCATCTCCTTGAGAGAAAAAGAAGTCTTAATAAGCATTAAATATAGCATTTATTGCAGCGAAGCTACTGAAGGAAAGCAAGTGGTGACTATGGCGATACGCCCGATTCGCGCTGCATATCCATCCCAAGATGATTGGTTTGCAGCATACCTGCATGACAATACAAGCTCTTTTTTAAAAGGCAAAAAAAATGGAATGCACAGTCAGCTGGACCGGGGCGCTAGGCACGCGTTCCGGCATGGGTTTTGTGGCCGAAACCGGCAGTGGCCACACCTTGGTCATGGACGGCGCGCCGGACGCCGCCAAA
>NZ_DHXT01000189.1:0-3894 GCF_002413825.1 Rhodoferax sp. UBA5149 | reverse complement strand
ACCGGCGGCTGCACCGCCTACGACGTGGTGCTGATCTTGAAGCGCGGTCGCCACGATGTGCGCGGCTGCTCGGTCAAGCTCACCGCTGAGCGGGCCGAGGTCGATCCCAAGGTGTTCACCCGCATCAACATGCATTTCACCGTCACGGGCAAGGGCATCCCGGCCGTCGCGGTGGAGCGTGCCATTGCCATGAGCCATGAGAAATACTGCTCAGCCAGCATCATGCTGGCCAAAACCGCCGACATTAGCACCAGCTTTGAACTGATCGAGTCCTGAGTCAGGCCGGTGCGTTAAATCCGGTGCGCCACTGTCGTCATGACCTTGGCGGCGGCGCGCATCATGCTTTTCACGGCTTGCGGCAGCTCGATGGCCCCGGCCTTTGTGGCATCCAGCGCATGGCGCGCCTCGTCCTCTTTCATCTGCGCCACGATGGCGCGCGAGGCATGGTCATTGACTGGCAGCAGCGTCAGGTGGCTTTCCAGGTGCGCTTCCACCTGATTTTCAGTTTCCACCACAAAACCCAGGCTGAGCCGGTCGCCCAAGCGCCCGGCCAGCAGGCCCAGCCCAAAGGCACCGGCGTACCACAGCGGGTTGAACAGGGAAGGGCGGTCTCCCAGCTCCTCCAGACGCCGCCGTGTCCACGCCAAATGGTCGGTTTCTTCGGCGCTAGCCCTTATAAAATGGGCACGGAGTGCTTCGTTTTTGGTAGCAAATGCTTGCGCCGTGTAAAGCGCCTGGGCACACACCTCGCCCACATGGTTGACCCGCATCAGAGCCCCCGCCTGCACTTTTTCGGCGGCCGACAGCTCCGTGGCCTCCATCGGCAGCGTCGGGCAGGCCTGGGCGGCGCGTGGCGTGGCAAACAGGGTGCGCAAGGCGGCATCGGCGGCGGCAAGAAGTTCGTCGGTCTGGTTCATACGCATTTTGATTTCCTTCGCCACTATAGACCAGGCGAATGTCTTGTTTGTGCAGTTCGCTCTTGAGGTCACCAAAATATCAAAATACCGCTTTGTCGCATTCCTGCAACGAAAGAGTGAAATTTGCCCATTTTTACCCTCGTTTTCTTTGCCAAGCCCCCCCGCCTCTGGTTCAATACGTCCAACTTCCTGAAATAGGAGGTTGGCCCGGGGATCCGAAACTCCCATCCGGCGCCCCATGTTTAACCTTTGGAGAATTCCTGACATGAAAAAAACTCTCATTGCCCTGGCTGCCCTGGCTGCCACCGGTGCTTTTGCACAATCCACCGTCACCCTGTACGGCCGTCTGGATGCTGGCTATTCCGCCAACACCACTACTACTACAACTGCTGCTGGTGTTTCTACTGAAGCACGCGACAACGGTATCAACAACAACGGCTTGGCCACCAGCTACTGGGGCATGCGCGGTTCTGAAGATCTGGGCGGCGGTTTGCGCGCCAACTTCAACCTTGAAACAGATGTTCAGATTGACACAGGTACTACCGGTACCAGTGCTGGTGCTGGAGCCACTGCCTTTGACCGTATTTCCACAATTGGTCTGTCCGGTGGTTTCGGTAGCGTGATGGTGGGTCGTTTCTACACCCCCATGTTCTTGAGCACCAACTCTACCGACGTGTTCGGCACCGGCGGCGCTTACACCGTGAACTTGTTCACGGACGGCGTTCGCGCCAGCAATGCAGTTTGGTACAGCACCCCCGCGATGGGCGGCTTTAGCGCTATGCTGATGCTGGGTCGCAATGACACTGGCACCACAGCTGCTAACGCTACCAGCGGTGTCACTGGCCTGAAGGTTAACTACGCTGCAGGTCCTTTGATGGTGACAGCTGCCTACAGCAAGACTGAGTCCACCGCTGCTGGCGTGGATCTCGAGAATACTGGTGCTACCATCGGTGGAACTTACGACTTTGGCGTTGCCAAGCTGTTTGCCAATTACATTCGTGACAAAAACCAGTCAAACCCCGGCTTCACCACCTTCCCTGCTTTCAATGAGAAAACTGAGGCCAACTTGGGTGTGTCCGTGCCTATGGGCGCAGTCACCATCTTGGCTGCCTATGGCCGCAATACGCAAGACACCGTCGTTGCTGCTGGTGTTGTGGACGGCCAATCCGGTAATGACTACGTTGTTGGCGTGACCTATGACCTGAGCAAGCGTACCGCTCTGTACGTCAAGACCGGTGTCTACAACAAGCTTGACAACACGGCTCTTAGCTCCGGTAGCAAGACCCAAACGACCGCTCTCGGTATGCGTCACCTGTTCTAATTTGGTCGCTGGCCTGGCCAGTAGCTGAATTAAAGCGAAAAAGCCCCGCTGTCTAAGGACAGCGGGGCTTTTTTTGTGCGCCCAGCATGGGCGCACTTACTCGGAACCAAGTACACGCTGGCATGCACGCCAGCGATGTCAGGTCGCTGGTTTTGCGCTGCGACGACGTGATGCCAGGTGCCTGCGGCAGCTGGCGTTGATGACGCGCAACTCGGCGAGCGTCTCGTCGATCTGGGCACGTTTTTGTTCCAGCTCTTGAATGGCGGAGTTGCCACACGCCACGACCGAGCGTCCGCACGGCTTAAAGTACAGTCTGTTTTATGGCCGCGATGGTCAGCGGGTTGTGGGCTATGACAACGAGCGGGGCAAGAGTGACCACAAACACCTTCGTGACGTGGAAACCCGTTACAAGTTCGTGAGCGTGGAGAAGATGGTGACCGACTTTTTGGCAGATGTTGAAAAAGTAAGAGGTGAACACAATGACGACAAGTAAAGTTCAAGCGAATGTGGGCACGCTGGCCGACATGGGCAAGCGGTTTGCTGGCGCATGGAATCGGACCGCAGCGGGCGAACAGGTGAACGAGACCCACGTGATGTTTCTCGACGTGCAAACCATGCTCGACACCTTGTCCCCGCGCCGCCTTGAGTTGCTGCGCCATGTCCGCCAACACGGTGCTGGCAATGTTCGGGCGCTGGCCCAGGCACTAAGCCGAGATTACAAGAACGTGTACCAGGACGTGGCTACTCTTGAGGCAGCCGGACTATTGATGCGCGACGGCCGCAAACTGACCGCGCCATGGGACGAGCTGCGGGCCAATGTGTTGCTGATGGCGGCCTGAAAGGGTGAATGTTCCTTACAGGGGCCCAGTACACACTGGAATGAAGCGGTTGCGGAACGCCACTCAACATTCAATTGCGCGCCACTTAACATTCAACTTTGATGACGAAATCACGAGTTCATTAATTTAATACGGCATTGCCGTATAATTATTGCCATGCACACAGTTTCTGAAACCGAGATTTTCCAAAGGTACGCAGCAGGTGTGTGGTCGGAAGCTGAGCGCACCGAGTTCATCAACTGGATTGCGGCCAACCCGCTGGCGGGTGATGTGGTGCCTGGCTCCAATGGTTGCCGCAAGGTGCGCTGGAGTCGTGGTGGCAAAACTTAGAGACGAGGTGGAAAATGGCTAAATCAATCGACAAGGCGGTGGACAAAGAAATGGAGCAATTCCAGAACGATCTGCTGCAATCCGTGCGACAAATGAAGGCGGGCAAGGCGGCACGCACTTCTGTGGTGGCGCTTACGCCTGCCGCTGAGGCACGGACAAAGGTAGGCGTTTCGCAGTCCGAATTTGCAACCTTGCTGGGCGTATCGGTACGCACTTTGCAAGACTGGGAGCAAGGCCGACGCGAACCATCGGGTGCTGCCAAGACGTTGCTGCGCATTGCTGCGCGTTCACCGGAGGCGATCAGGCTGGCAACGTGAATAATTGTCTCTTGAATGTCGCAAACCTCGCAAAGTTGCATGATGAGTGGCGATCTGCAGCGGTGATGTCAGGTGGCCGCTTTTGCGACGCGCCGACGTGATGCCAGGTGCCTGCGGCAGCTGGCGTTGATGACGCGCAACTCGGCGAGCGTCTCGTCGATCTGGGCACG
>NZ_DHXT01000129.1:2222-5240 GCF_002413825.1 Rhodoferax sp. UBA5149 | reverse complement strand
TTCGCTATCCTGCTGTTTCAGGACGTGGCGGCCATCCCGATCCTGGCCTTGCTGCCGCTGCTGGCCCTGGATTCAGGATCAAATGAGGCTCTAGCCCCCGTAAATCATGCCTTTGATGCTCTCAAAATAATAGCAGTTGTGGCCGCCATCATTGTCGGCGGCCGACTGCTGATGCACCCGCTGTTTCGCTGGATTGCGCGCTCCAAGACGCCCGAGATCTTCACCGCCGCCTCACTCTTGCTGGTCGTGGGCATTGCCGGTTTGATGCAGCGGGTGGGCCTGTCGATGGCGCTGGGTGCGTTTCTGGCCGGCGTGCTGCTGGCCGAGAGCGAGTACCGGCGCGAGCTGGAAACCGATATCGAACCGTTCAAGGGCTTGTTGCTGGGCCTGTTTTTCATCGCCGTCGGCATGAGCATCGACTTTGGCGTGCTGCGCCAGTCGCCGGGCCTGATGGGCTTGATCGTCATCGGTTTTCTGGGCGTCAAGGGGGCCGTGATCTATGCGGTGGCGCGGCTCATGAAGCTGCCGTTTCAGGAGCGGCCGGTGTTCACGCTGCTGCTGGCGCAAGGGGGAGAGTTCGCCTTCGTGGTGTTTCAGGCCGCCGCCGGCGCCCACATTTTCCCGGCGCAAACGGCCTCGCTGCTGATCGGCGCGGTGGCGGTTTCGATGCTGGTGAGCCCGCTGTTGTTGGTGGCCATCGACCGGCTGCTGCTGCCGCGCTATGCCCACCTGGGCAAGGTCAACATGGAGGAGATTTCCGTGCTACAGGAAGCACCGGTGGTGATTGCCGGGTTTGGCCGCTATGGACAAATCGTGGCCCGCATGATGCTGGCCGAAGGCATCCCTTGCACCGTGCTGGACCACGACGCCGAGATGATCGAAGTGGCGCGCAATTTCGGCTACCGGGTGTTTTACGGCGATGCGTCACGGCTGGATTTGCTGCGCACCGCCGGTGCGGCCAACGCCAAGATTCTGGTGGTGGCGGTGGACGATATGGCGCAGTCGCTGGAGATCGTCGATCTGGCGCGCGAACACTTCTCGCACCTGGCGATCGTGGCGCGAGCGCATGGCGTGACCCACTGGAACCAGCTGCGCGACCGCGGTGTGCTGCGGGTCGAGCGCGAGATGTTCGAGTCCAGCCTGCGCAGTGCGCGCAGCGTGCTGGAGCTGCTGGGCCACGGCGCCCACGAGGCGCGCCAGACCGCCCAGCGTTTTCGCCAGCACAACCTGGCACTGTTTGAAAAAATGTACCCCCATTCCCAGGACCACGCCAAACTGATTGCCGTGGTGAAGCAGGGACGACGCCAACTGGAAGAGCAAATGGCGCAGGAGCGCGAGCAGCGGGCCCAGCAGCGGCCGCAGGGCTGGGACCAATGAGCCGGGACAGAAGCGGCGAACCCGGCTGGACGGCGCTGCTCACCCACATCCCGGACCGGGTGGACGCGCTGCGCTTCTGGCTGCGTGTGGCCATCCTGGCGGGCTTGGCCATCTGGGGCTGGCAGCTGATCGGGATGAATTACCGCACCGGCGAACTGGGCGAGTCCTTCATCCATCGGCCGATTCTGGTGTTTCACGAGGCAGGACACGTCATCTTCATGCCGCTGGGTCACTGGGTGATGGTGCTGGGCGGCACGCTCGGTCAGCTGGTCATGCCCGCCATCCTGGCCGGAGCGCTGCTGATCAAGAACCGCGACCCCTTTGGCGCGGCCGTGGGCCTGTGGTTTTTCGGCGTGTCACTGCTCGACATCGCGCCCTACATGTATGACGCGCTGCAGCCGCAGCTGATGCTGCTGTCGGGCCAGGTTGGCGAGGCTGGCGGGCACGACTGGATTTATCTCTTCTCCAGCCTGGGCCTGCTGCCCAAGGCGCAACTGATCGGCGGCCTGACGCACAAGCTGGGCGCGCTGGTGCTGCTGCTGGCGCTGGGTTGGGGTGCCTGGCTGCTGTGGCGGCAGTACCTGCGGGTGGTGGATTATGTGAGAGATGAAGCGTGATGTTTATAAATAAATAGCCTCTAGCCCCCGCCATCATTGCGCAAGCGGCTACCAATTCAATAGCAACTAACGCAACGCATCCCACACCAGCTTGGTGCCAGTGAGGAACATGCCGAGGTACAGCAGGCGGTAAAACAGCTGCTGCTTGATACGCCGGGCCAGCTTCACGCCGACCCAGACGCCAATCGGCGCGATCGGCAGCAGCACCAGCGAGGTGGCCATGTTGCGCGTGTCCAGCAAGCCCAGCCAGGCGTAGGGGATCCATTTGGACAGGTTGATGACGAAGAAGAAGAAGGCCATGGTGGCGGTGAACTTCACCGGCGACAGGCGCAAGGGGATCATGTAGGCGTTGATCGGCGGGCCGCCGGCGTGGGCAATGAAACTGGTGAAGCCCGAGGTAGCGGTCAGGAGGGCACCCAGCCATCTGCGCGGCGGCGCGCTGTCCACCTGCGGCGGAAACAGCAGGCGCTGCGCCAGAAACAGCAGCGTGAACACGCCCACCATGCCGGCCACGGTGTGGGAGTCCAGCACCTTGAAGAGCAAGGCGCCGATCACGATGCCGACCAGCCCATACGGAATCAGGAACTTCAGCAGCGTCATGTCGAAGTCCTTGCGAAACGCCGCCATGCCCAGAATGTCCATCAGCAGCAACACCGGCATCAGAATGGCGGCCGCCTGCGGCACGCTGACCGCCAGCGCCATCATGGGCACGGCCAGCGAGCCAAAGCCCGCGCCAAACCCGCTTTTGCTGACGCCCAGCAGCAGCACGGCGGGGATGGTGACGGCGTAGAAGTAGGGATCGGTGATGAGGGGGAACGTCATCGGGTGATTAAACCCGCTCCAGAATGACCGCGATGCCCTGCCCCACGCCAATGCACATGGTGCACAACGCGTAGCGCCCGCCCGTCGCATGCAGCCGGTTGATGGCGGTGGTGGCGAGACGCGCACCGGAGGCGCCCAGCGGATGACCGAGTGCAATCGCGCCGCCCCAGGCGTTGACGCGCGCGTCGTCATCCTGCAGGCC
>NZ_DHXT01000129.1:0-1988 GCF_002413825.1 Rhodoferax sp. UBA5149 | reverse complement strand
CCGTTCTTGGCGGCCGTGGCTTCGTCGGCCAGCAGCAGCGCGCAGGCACCGTCGTTGACGCCGCTGGCGTTGCCGGCGGTGACCGTGCCGTCGGGACGCACGATCGGTTTGAGCTTGGCCAACGCTTCGAGACTGGTTTCACGCGGGTGCTCGTCTTTGTCTATGACGAGGGCATCGCCCTTCTTCTGGGCAATCGTCACCGGCGTGATTTCGCGCGCCAGGTGGCCGGCCTTCTGGGCCGCCACCGCTTTCATCTGACTGGCCAGCGCCATTTTGTCTTGCGCCTCGCGCTCGATCTTGTACTCGGTGGCGACGTTTTCTGCCGTCTCGGGCATGCTGTCGACACCGTATTTCTCTTTCATCAGCTTGTTGATGAAGCGCCAGCCGATGGTGGTGTCATA
Organism: Rhodoferax sp. UBA5149; assembly: GCF_002413825.1. Classification (GTDB taxonomy): domain Bacteria; phylum Pseudomonadota; class Gammaproteobacteria; order Burkholderiales; family Burkholderiaceae_C; genus Rhodoferax. Next base: position 1,587 of record NZ_DHXT01000129.1, on the reverse strand, counting down.
GACCGCCTGGGTGCGGCTGAAGGCACTCTCGGCCTTCGGGCTGACGAACGGCGCGCGGCTCATGCTTTCGACCCCGCCCGCTATCATTAATGTAGCTTCTCCCGCTTTGATGGCGCGGGCTGCCGTGCCTAAAGCATCCAGGCCCGAGCCGCACAGGCGGTTGATGGTGGCGCCCGGCACTTCAAACGGCAGACCGGCCAGCAAGCTGGCCATGTGGGCGACGTTGCGGTTGTCTTCACCGGCCTGGTTGGCGCAACCGTAGATCACGTCGGTGACGGCTTGCCAGTCGACCTTCGGGTTGCGCACTATGAGGGCTTTGAGCGGGAGGGCACCGAGGTCATCGGTGCGCACGCTGCTGAGAGCGCCGCCGTAGCGGCCGAAGGGGGTGCGAATGGCGTCGCAGATATAGGCTTGTTGGTTCATGGTTGGGTCCTTTGCTCTTTCTTCAGTGACGGATCGGCAGGCCCACCAGCTTCTCCAGCTCGGCATGGTCCAGCCCATCCACTTTATCAATCAGTTTCAGTCCATTGGGCGTGCATTCCAAAGTCGCCAGGTCGGAATAGATGCGTTTGACGCAAGCGATGCCGGTCAGCGGATAAGTGCAGGCCGACACCACCTTGCTCTGGCCCTGCTTGGTCAGCAGGTCCATCATGACCCAAGTCTGCTTGGCGCCGACCGCCAGGTCCATGGCGCCACCGACCGCCGGAATGGCATCTTTCTCGCCGGTGTGCCAGTTGGCCAGGTCACCTGTGGCGGAGACCTGAAAGGCACCGAGCACGCAGATGTCCAGATGGCCGCCGCGCATCATGGCAAAGCTGTCGGTGTGGTGGAAGTAGGAGCCACCCGGCAGCAGCGTCACCGGCTGTTTGCCGGCGTTGACGAGGTCGTAGTCTTCCTGCCCCGGTGCTGGCGCCGGGCCCATGCCGAGCAGGCCGTTCTCGCTGTGCAGCAGCACTTCGCGGTTGGCCGGGATATGGTTGGCCACTAGCGTCGGCTGGCCAATGCCCAGGTTCACTATCGCGCCCTCGGGGATATCCTGCGCCACGCGGGCGGCGAGCTGGTCTTTGCTGCGTTTCTGGTAGGACACTTCAGGCCGCCTTCTTGAAACCGCCAGCCTGCGTGGCCTGGCGCTCAATCTTCACGATCTTGCTGACGAAGATGGCCGGCGTGATGATGGCCTCGGGGTCGAGTCCGCCGAGTTCCATGATCTCGTGCACGCTGGCAATGGTCTGCTTGCAGGCCATGGCCATGGAAGGGCCGAAATTGCGCGCCGTCATGCGGTAGGTCAGGTTGCCCCAGCGGTCACCACGCTCGGCCTTGATCAAGGCCACATCGCCGTGTATGGGGTACTCCAGCACATGGTGCCGGCCATTGATCTCGCGCGTCTCCTTGCCTCGGGCCAGGTCCGTGCCATAGCCGGTGGGCGTGAAGAAGGCGCCGATGCCGGCGCCGGCCGCGCGGATGCGCTCGGACAGATTGCCTTGCGGCACCAGTTCCAGCTCCAGCTTGCCCGAACGGTACAGCCCGTCAAAAACGTAGCTATCAGCCTGGCGCGGAAAGCTGCAGATGACCTTGCGCACACGGCCG
>NZ_DHXT01000134.1:7946-14058 GCF_002413825.1 Rhodoferax sp. UBA5149 | reverse complement strand
TAGCGGCGTAGCTCAGCCCAGATTTCAGAACCGTCGGGTTCCTATAATCGCCGCACACAACCGGTTATTTGTCTTGCAAGTTAATCCATCCAGCCCCGCTCCTTCAATGTCGATCATTGCGCAAGACATGCGTGAAGTTGATCAGGTCATCGCCCGCCGTCTGGACTCCAGAGTGCCACTGATCGGCAAGGTATCACGCTACATCATCGCCGCGGGCGGCAAACGATTGAGGCCGGCCCTCCTGCTGCTAACCTGCGGGGCCTTGGGCTATCGTGGCGAACAGCGGTTTAACCTGGCCGCTGTGGTGGAATTCATACATACCGCAACTCTGCTGCACGACGACGTGGTTGACGACTCCGCGCTGCGCCGGGGCAATGCCACCGCCAATGAAATGTTCGGCAATCCGGCCAGCGTGCTGGTCGGCGACTTCCTCTACTCGCGCGCTTTCCAGATGATGGTCGACGCCCGGGATATGCGCGTGATGCAGGTGCTGGCCGATGCCACCAACGTCATTGCGGAGGGCGAGGTGCTGCAACTGATGAACATGCACAATGCCGCCCTGGATGAGGCCGGCTATCTCGAGGTCATCCGTTCCAAAACCGCCAAGTTGTTTGAAGCCAGCGCCCGAGTCGGCGCGATTCTCGCTGGCAGCTCGCCCGAAATGGAAGAGGCTTGCGCCGACTACGGCCAGGCGCTGGGCACCGCCTTTCAGGTCATTGATGACGTGCTTGACTACACCGGCGCAGCCGATGTCATGGGAAAAAATCTGGGGGACGACCTGCGCGAAGGCAAAACCACACTACCGCTGATTGCCGCCATGCAACGAGGCACGTCAAGCCAGAAAGACCTCATCAGAGAAGCCATCGAGACCGGCGGCCTGTCGATGCTGGATCAAGTGGTCGATATCGTGAAAACAACGGGTGCACTGGATGTCGCCCGACTGGCGGCGACACAGGAGGCGCAACGAGCGATCGTCGCCGCCCGGCAACTGCCACCCGGCCCCCATACCGAGTGTTTGATACAATTGGCCGCTCAGTTGCTGGAGCGTCAGTATTGACACTGCATGACGGCGATAACTGAAATAAGAAATATCGGAATGTGGCGCAGCCTGGTAGCGCACTTCGTTCGGGACGAAGGGGTCGGAGGTTCGAATCCTCTCATTCCGACCAACTATTACTTGTTGTCAAACAACATCCTTGCGGCCTAGTCTCGCGGCCTTTCGATTTACATCGTGTCGGCAATCGACGATGATCGAACGAGTCCCTTTCCTGACGTAGTACATTTTGGGGTTATGGCCGCAGTCGATACCACTCATCCTGAATCCCCCACCACCGGCCTTCCGGGGCTGGGCCGTGCGCTTATTCTGGCGGGGAAACTGGGACAAAAGTCAGCGGAAGAAATCTACCGCAAAGCCCAAAGTAGTCGCACCAGTTTTATCGCCGAGCTCACGGGTTCGGGGGTGGTGTCGGCGTCTGACCTGGCTCACACCATGTCTACCGCATTCGCGGCACCGCTGGTGAATCTGGATGCGATTGACCCCCAGCGCCTTCCGAAAGGCCTGCTGGACGTCAAAATTTGCCACGACTACCGAGTTGTGGTCTTGAGCAAACGAAATAACCGGTTGATCGTTGCGACCGCCGACCCTTCCGATCAAAAAGCGGTCGAAAAAATCAAGTTTTCCACCCAGTTGGGCGTTGACTGGGTTATTGCCGAATACGACAAGCTGCTTAAACTGGTCACAGCCAACGCAACGACCGCGTCGGAAACGATGGACAGCATCATCGGCAGTGACTTCGAGTTCGATGAGAGTTTGGCAGAAGCAGTCACGGAAAGCTCGGACACCACGGTCTCCGAAGTTGAAGACGCGCCGGTCGTCAAATTTTTGCAGAAAATGCTGCTGGATGCTTTCAGCATGCGCGCCTCCGATCTGCACTTCGAACCCTATGAGCACAATTACCGTGTCCGCTTCCGGATTGACGGAGAGCTCAGGGAAATCGCGTCTCCCCCCATTGCCATCAAAGACAAGCTGGCTTCGCGCATCAAGGTGATTTCGAGAATGGACATCTCGGAAAAACGGGTTCCGCAGGATGGAAAGATGAAGCTGAAGGTCGGACCCGACCGGGTCATCGACTTCCGGGTCAGCACGCTACCCACGCTGTTTGGCGAGAAAATCGTGATCCGCATACTCGACCCGAACAGCGCCAAGTTGGGTATCGATGCGCTCGGTTACGAACCCGAAGAAAAGGAACGATTGCTGCAAGCGATTGGCAGGCCTTACGGGATGATCCTGGTCACAGGACCGACCGGCTCGGGCAAGACGGTCTCTTTGTACACCTGCCTGAACATGCTGAACAAGCCGGGCGTCAACATCGCCACGGCCGAAGATCCGTGCGAGATCAATTTGCCAGGCGTGAATCAGGTCAATGTCAATGACAAGGCCGGACTGACTTTTGCCGTGGCGCTGAAATCATTCCTGCGCCAAGACCCCGACATCATCATGGTGGGTGAGATTCGCGATCTTGAGACTGCTGACATTTCCATCAAGGCCGCCCAGACCGGTCACCTGGTGCTCTCCACGCTGCACACCAACGATGCGCCCACCACGCTGACCCGTATGCGAAACATGGGCATTGCGCCCTTCAACATCGCGTCCAGTGTGATCCTCATCACGGCGCAGCGCCTGGCGCGGCGTCTGTGCCCGAACTGCAAAACCCCGATCGACATTCCCAAAAAGGCGCTGCTCGATGCCGGCTATACCAGCGATGAACTCAATGTGCCCTGGGTCTCGTATCGTGCGGTCGGTTGCTCCATGTGCAACAACGGCTACAAAGGGCGCATTGGTCTCTACCAGGTCATGCCGATCAGCGAAGAAATCCAGCGCATCATCCTGCGCGATGGCAGTGCCATGGACATCGCAGAACAAGCCAGACGCGAAGGCGTGCGCACACTCAGACAGGCCGGCCTGAGCAAAGCCAAATTGGGTTTGACTTCGCTGGAAGAAGTGCTCGCCGTGACCAACGAATAAACCAATAATCCAGGGGACCACATGGCAACTGCAAAGTCAAAAGGCGCCAAAGAATTTGTCTTTGAATGGCAAGGCAAAGACCGCAACGGCAAACAGGTACGCGGAGAAACAAGAGCAGTCGGAGAAAATCAGGTCCAGGCGGCCCTGCGTCGCCAGGGGGTCATGCCGACCAAGATCAGGAAGCGCCGGATGCGCCTTGGCAAATCCATCAAGCCGAAAGATCTCGCCATCTTCACACGCCAACTCGCCACCATGATGAAAGCCGGCGTGCCCCTGCTGCAGGCCTTTGACATCGTGGGACGAGGCAACCCCAACCCCAGCGTCACCAAACTGCTCAACGATATCCGCACCGACGTGGAGACCGGAACCTCACTGAGCGTTGCATTTCGCAAGTTTCCGCTGTATTTCGACAATCTCTATTGCAACCTGATTGAAGCCGGTGAATCCGCCGGTATTTTGGACCAGTTGTTGGACCGGCTTGCGGTTTACATGGAAAAAACAGAGGCCATCAAGTCGAAAATCAAGTCCGCGCTGATGTATCCGATCTCGGTCTTGATCGTGGCATTTGTCGTCACGGCCGTCATCATGATTTTTGTGGTGCCGGCCTTCAAGGAGGTGTTCTCCAACTTTGGCGCCGACCTGCCAGGACCCACACTGGTCGTGATTGCCATCAGTGAAATTTTTGTCAAGTACTGGTGGCTGATTTTTGGTGGTATTGGCGGCGGTTTTTACTTTTTCATGCAGGCTTGGAGACGCAACGAAAAAATGCAGCGTGTGATGGACCGCATCATGCTGAAGATGCCGATTTTTGGCACACTGGTCGACAAATCATGTATTGCACGCTGGACGCGGACCCTGTCCACCATGTTTGCGGCGGGCGTTCCTTTGGTGGAAGCGCTTGATTCCGTGGGTGGCGCCGCCGGTAATTCGGTGTATGAGATTGCCACCAAGAAGATTCAGCAAGAGGTGTCAACCGGTACGGCATTGACCGTAGCCATGACCAATGCCAATCTCTTTCCCTCCATGGTCTTGCAGATGTGCGCCATCGGCGAAGAGTCCGGCTCGATCGATCACATGCTTGGCAAGGCCGCTGATTTTTACGAAGCCGAGGTCGACGACATGGTGGCAGGCATCTCCAGCCTGATGGAGCCGATCATCATTGTGATTCTGGGCACCGTGATTGGCGGTATCGTGGTGGCCATGTACCTGCCCATCTTCAAACTGGGTCAGGTCGTTTGATGCAGGTATCGCAATGGTTTGACGCGACCGTTTTCGGCGTTCTGGGTTTGCTGATCGGCAGCTTTCTCAATGTTGTCATTTACCGGCTACCCCTCATGCTGGAAGCGCAGTGGAAAGCCGAGTGTGCCGAACTGTCCGGAACAGAGTCCCCTGCCACAGAGAAATTCAACTTGATGGTGCCGCGCTCCCGTTGCTCCAAGTGCAACCATCAGATCCGGTGGCATGAAAATATTCCGGTCGTAAGCTATTTTTTTTTACGAGGAAAGTGCTCGGTCTGCGCCACGCCCATCAGCCTGCGCTATCCCTTGGTGGAGCTGGCAACCGGCGCTTTGTTTTTTTATTGCGCCTGGACATCGGGTGCCAGCCTTGGCGCGCTGGTCTGGAGTGGCTTTGCCGCCTCTGTGCTGGCACTGGGCTTGATCGACTGGGACACCACACTCTTACCCGATGACATCACCCTGCCCCTGCTGTGGGCGGGCCTGATCGCGGCCGCACTGCAATGGACAACCGTTGCGCTGTCAGCGGCAGTCTGGGGCGCGGTGGCCGGCTACGTGTCCTTGTGGCTGGTCTATTGGGCCTTCAAGCTGATCACTGGCAAGGAAGGCATGGGCTTCGGGGATTTCAAATTATTTGCAGCATTAGGTGCCTGGTTCGGCTGGCAGGCGCTGGTACCCATCATTTTGATGGCGTCGGTCATTGGCGCCATCGTAGGGATTGCCATGAAGTTCTCCAGCGGCCTGCGCGAAGGCGGCTACGTGCCGTTCGGACCTTTTCTGGCGGGGGCAGGGCTGACGGCGATGATTTTCGGCCCCAGCTCAATTCTTCACTTCGTCGGGCTCTAGACCGTGATGCCCGTCGTCCGGCTGGGTTTGACCGGTGGCATTGGCAGCGGCAAGAGTACCGTTGCCCGGCTCCTGGCGGACGCCGGTGCCGCGGTCGTGGATGCCGACGCCATTGCCCGCGAGCTGACCGCACCTGGTGGTCAGGCCATGCCTTTGGTGACCGCCACGTTTGGCCCTGATTTCGTGACCCCGGATGGCGCGCTGGATCGGGAAAAGATGCGCGTCCTGGCCTACGCCGATCCCACAGCACGCAAACGGCTGGAATCCATCATTCACCCCCTGGTGGGACTGGAAACACAAAGCCAGGCCACCATCGCCACCAACCAAGGGCGAGCTTGCATCGTCTTTGACATTCCCCTGCTGGTTGAATCCCCCCATTGGCGCCAAAAGGTGGATCACGTACTGGTGGTGGATTGCACGCCAGAAGTTCAAATCAGCCGGGTGATGGCACGCAGCCATTTGAAGCGCGATGACATCGAGAAAATCATCTCGTCCCAGGCTCGGCGCGAACGCCGTCTCGGCGCCGCTGACACCGTCATTTTCAATGTGAATCTGTCACTTGAGGAACTGGCTGATGAGGTCCGTCAAATTTCACACCGCTTCGGGCTATCATCCAAGCAGCCTGCGGCTTACCGAAAATAATCAGCGTGATCCTTTACGAATACCCCTTTAACGAGCGCATCCGAACCTACTTGCGACTGGAGCATCTGTTTCTTCGCCTGACAGAACTTGTCTCGCGCGAGCAGGCCCTGGATCATCACTTCGCGCTCACCACCATCTTCGAAATCATGGATGTGGGCGCACGTGCCGACCTCAAGTCAGATGTACTCAAAGACCTGGACAAACAAAAACACGTTCTTGACAGTTACCGGGGCAATCCGGCGATCGCGGAAAGCGTGCTTGATGACGTCATCAAGCAGCTAGACAGTTGCTTTCTGGCGTTGAGCAGTCTGCCCGGCAAAGCGGGTCAATCACTGACCGAAAACGACTGGCTCATGAGTATCCG
>NZ_DHXT01000134.1:3073-7676 GCF_002413825.1 Rhodoferax sp. UBA5149 | reverse complement strand
TGATCTGGGACTTTGGGTCTCCAAGCTGACGCCGCTTGCCGACTCGATTCATGTCTTGCTCAAGTTGCTGCGGGACTCCGGCGCGCCGCAAAAGGTGATTGCCAACGCCGGGCAATATCAGCAAAACCTGCCCCAAGGCAGGACGTTTCAACTGCTGCGCCTGGCGTTGGACTCGTCGCTGGAGTTGATCCCGGAGATCAGCGGCAATCGACTCATGGTGTCCATACGACTCATGCGCCAGGGAGACGATGACCGACTCCACGCCTGCCCTGAAGACGCCGCTTTTGAGCTGGCGCTGTGCTCATGAAGCCCGTAGACACGCCCCCGCCAGGATCGCCCAAACTGGTCGCCTGCCCCACCTGCGGCGGCGACAGTGTGTACGCGCCCTCCAACCCATTCCGCCCGTTCTGCAGCGAGCGTTGCAAGAATATCGATCTGGGCGCCTGGGCCAGCGAAAACTTCCGCATGCCCGTCACCGGACTGCCAGAAGATCAGCTGACTGACGACGAACAGTAACCCTGAGATTTATATAAATTTGGGCCACAGCCCTCTATTTATATACTTAAGCCGCTACAAAATAAGTAGCATTCTTGAAATTCTGCTCCTCTGCAAGCCACTGAAGCACCGGCACCGTGCCGGGCAACACCGGTACCACCTGCACCGGAAGTCGCTGCCAGGCAAACGACTGGGCCTCCCGCATCTGCAAGTCACCTGTCCAGTGAAAAACCTTGCAGAAGTTCAGACGCACCAGCGCATGGGGATAGTCCACCATTTCAACTTTCCATGGTGCGGCGGGACCGATGGTGATGCCGAGCTCTTCATGCAGCTCGCGCTGCAAGGCCTGCGCCACCGTTTCGCCCGGCTCCAGCTTGCCACCGGGAAACTCCCAGTACCCTTCGTAGACCTTTCCGGCGGGTCTGGAGGTGAGCAGGAAGTCGCCATCCGGTCGAATCAGGACACCCACGGCGACATCGACCACCGCACGGTCAACGCCACCTTCGCGGGGCAGCCCGGCATCGGCAACCAGTGTCGGGACGCTCATGTGCTTGCGGCGTGTTTGCCCGCATAGTCGCGCGCAAACTGGTAGGCCACCCGGCCGCTGCGGGAACCCCGCTCCAGGGCCCACACCAGTGCTTCCGGTCGTGCGGCTTCAATGGCCGCTGATGCCACACCGAAGGAGGACAACCATTGCGCCACGATGACGAGGTATTCATTCTGGGTGAAAGGGTAAAAACTGACCCACAAACCAAAACGTTCGGACAGGGAAATTTTTTCCTCCACCACTTCACCAGGATGAACCTCTCCGTCTTCGGTATGCGTGTAGCTGAGGTTTTCCTTCATATACTCCGGCAACAGATGGCGGCGGTTGCTGGTGGCGTAAATCAGCACATTGGGTGTGGTGGCGGCCACCGAGCCATCCAGGATCGACTTGAGCGCTTTGTAGCCCGGCTCGCCGTCTTCAAAGCTCAGGTCATCGCAAAACACAATGAATTTTTCAGGTCGCTCGGATACCACGTCCACAATATCGGGAAGGTCAACCAAATCGGCTTTGTCCACCTCAATCAACCGCAACCCACGCCCCGCGTATTCGTTCAGGCAGGCCTTGATCAGCGACGACTTGCCGGTACCACGGGCACCTGTCAGCAGCACGTTGTTGGCCAATTTGCCGCTGACAAACTGCAGGGTGTTGAGCTGGATCTTTTCCTTTTGCGGCTCGATCTCTTTCAAATCCGACAAACGCATGGCGCCCACATGGCGCACCGCCTCCAGCGCGCCATGGCCCGAGCTCCGCTTCCGGTATCGGTAGGCAACCGATGCCGTCCAGTCAGGCGACGAGAGTGCCTGTGGCAATACCGACTCAATCCGGCTGATGAGTTGCTCGGCCCGCATCAGCAAGTGCTCAAACTTCTCGTTCATGAGCGGTAGTCTGCGTTGATCGTGACGTAGTCATGGCTGAGGTCACAGGTCCAGACCGTGTCCACCGCATCACCGCGGCCCAGAACCACCCGCACGGTGATCTCGCGCTGTTGCATGACGCGCTGGCCATCTTCTTCGCGATACAAGGGATTGCGCCCGCCTTGAACCGCCACATGAACCTCGTCCAGATACAAATCAATGCCGGTCTGCTCCAGATCGTCAATGCCCGCGTAGCCGACCGCCGCCAGAATGCGCCCCAGGTTCGGGTCGCTGGCAAAAAAGGCCGTCTTCACCAAAGGTGAATGGGCAATGGCGTAGGCCACCTGGCGGCACTCCGCCTGCGTTTTTCCGCCTTCCACCTTGATCGCTATGAATTTTGTAGCGCCTTCACCATCACGCACGATGGCTTGCGCCAGCTTTTGCGCGACCTCCAGCATGGCGGCCTTGAGGACTCTTCCCGGTGCGCTGTCCAGCGAATCGATCGTCGCATGCGTCGCCTTATTGGTGGCAATGACGACAAACGAGTCGTTGGTGGAGGTGTCGCCGTCCACCGTCACGCGATTGAATGAACCTTCGGCCAACTCGGCCGCCAGTTGATGCATCAGCGCCTGGCTGACACAGGCGTCGGTGGCCATGAAACCCAGCATGGTCGCCATATTGGGGCGAATCATGCCGGCACCCTTGCTGATGCCGGTGATGCTCACCAGGGCGCCGTCAATCATCACCTGCGTGCCAAAAGCCTTGGCCACGGTGTCGGTGGTCATGATGCCTTCGGCCGCGCGCAGCCAGTTGTCTTCACGCACATCCGCCAAGGCACCCTCAAGCCCGGCTTCAATACGATCAATGGGCAAGGACTCCATGATGACGCCGGTTGAAAATGGCAAAACTTGCTCGGGTGCGATATCGAGTTTTCGGGCGAGCGCCACACAGGTGCTGAAGGCGCGAACCCGTCCATCTTCACCGGTACCGGCATTGGCGTTGCCGGTATTGATGAGCATGGCCCGGACCCCCGCGCCGCTGGCGAGATGTTCGCGGCAGATCTGCACCGGTGCCGCGCAAAACCGGTTCTGGGTGAAGACGCCTGACACCGAAGCCCCGTGGTCGATCAAGACGACGGTCAGGTCTTTGCGATTGGCCTTGCGCACACCGGCTTCAGTAACACCGATGCGTACCCCTGCGACGGGATGCAATTCAGCTGGATTGGGGGCGGGCAAGTTAACGGCCATTTTTTTCCTTCAGGGAACTAGCGGATTATCCAAAAATTCAGTCCATAAAAACCAATCGGGCCGTGGAAATAATCCAGGGCCCGATGTTTAGGCGAGTGTTTGCCTTAAACCAGCTTGCCGTGGCAGTGCTTGTATTTTTTGCCACTGCCACAAGGGCATGCTTCATTGCGACCGACGCGGGGAACGGCGCCCCCGAAGGCGCGCAATTTTTTGTTAATCGTTTCCTCATCGACCGTGGTCTCCACCTCGCCGGTTTCGGTCGGTGCACTGTAGGTCACATTCGCAATGCTCTCACCGCGGCTCTCCATATCGTCGGCCGCCTGTTCCAGTTGCTCGCTGGATTGAACCTTGACCGTCATGAGCACCTTGGTGACGTCATTTTTAACCGAGTCCAGCAACTGACCAAAGAGTTCGAAGGCCTCGCGTTTGTATTCCTGTTTAGGCTGCTTCTGGGCATAGCCACGCAAATGAATGCCCTGGCGCAGGTAATCCAGCGAACTGAGGTGCTCACGCCAATGCGTGTCAATGCTCTGCAGCAACACCATGCGCTCGAACTGGATGAAGTTTTCGCCGCCGACCTGCTCCACCTTGGCTGCAAACACCTTATTGGCTTCGCTTCGCACACTCGCCAGCAGATCTTCGTCGGTGATGGCACTGGCCGCACTCACTTGGCTCTGCAGCTGGAGCATGACCTCCCATTCATCGGACAAAACTCTTTCCAGCGTTGCGATGTCCCATTGCTCCTCGACCGACTCGACCGGCACATATTGGCGCACCAGATCATTGAAACAGCCTTCACGCAAGGACGTGATCTGGGCCGACAAATCGGCCGCATCCAGAATCTCGTTGCGCTGCTGGTAAATCACCTTGCGCTGGTCATTCGACACATCGTCATACTCCAGCAGCTGCTTGCGCATGTCGAAATTGCGAGCTTCCACCTTGCGCTGGGCGCTCTCGATGCTGCGTGTCACGATGCCCGCTTCAATCGCCTCACCATCCGGCATCTTGAGCCGGTCCATGATGGCCTTGACCCGGTCACCGGCAAAAATGCGCATCAGCGAGTCATCCAGACTCAAGTAGAAGCGCGACGAACCCGGATCGCCTTGACGGCCGGAGCGACCCCGCAACTGGTTGTCGATGCGGCGTGACTCGTGCCGCTCGGTGGCGATGATGCGCAAACCACCCAGTGCATTGACCTTCTCGTGGTCTTGCTCCCACTGCGCCCGTATCGCCTCCAGCTGTTTTTGTTTCTGCGCGGCATCCAGCGACTCGTCAGCCTCCACCGCTTCCACCGCCTGGCTCATGTTGCCGCCCAACACAATGTCGGTCCCGCGACCCGCCATGTTGGTGGCAATGGTGATCATTTTGGCGCGTCCGGCCTGGGCCACGATATCGGCCTCACGCGCATGCTGCTTGGCGTTCAGCACCTGGTGTGGCAACTTTTCTTTTTCCAAAAGCTG
>NZ_DHXT01000134.1:0-2836 GCF_002413825.1 Rhodoferax sp. UBA5149 | reverse complement strand
CGGATATCCTTGATCGCCGCTTCGTATTTTTCCCGCGTTGTCTTGTAGACCCGATCCAGCTGGTCTTCACGCTTGCTGGGGCGGTTGGGTGGCATCACCACGGTTTCCAGTCCGTAAATTTCCTGGAACTCATAGGCTTCGGTGTCCGCCGTACCGGTCATGCCCGCCAGCTTGCCGTAAAGACGGAAATAGTTCTGGAAGGTAATCGACGCCATCGTCTGATTTTCAGGCTGGATGCTCACGCCCTCTTTGGCTTCCACGGCCTGATGTAGACCTTCGCTCCAGCGGCGGCCCGACATCAGGCGACCGGTGAACTCATCCACGATCACGATCTCGCCTTCCTGCACCACATAGTGCTGGTCGCGGTGATAGAGATGGTTGGCGCGCAAAGCCGCATACAGGTGATGCATCAGCGTGATGTTGGCCGGGTCGTAAAGCGTGGCGCCTTCCGGAATCAGACCAAGGTCGAAAAGAATACGCTCGGCGCTCTCATGACCCTGTTCAGTCAGAAACACCTGACGACTTTTTTCATCCAACGTAAAGTCACCTGGCTTGATGATCCCTTCGCCGGTACGCGGGTCTTCCTCGCCTTCCTGCAGGTGCAGCAAGGGAACCACTCTGTTGATTGCAATGTAAAGGTCAGTGTGGTCTTCCGCCTGACCGCTGATGATGAGCGGCGTGCGTGCTTCGTCGATCAGGATGGAATCCACTTCATCGACGATGGCGTAATTCAGGCCACGCTGAACACGGTCCGCTGACTCATAGACCATGTTGTCACGCAGGTAATCAAAACCATACTCGTTATTGGTGCCGTAAGTGATGTCGGCACGGTAAGCCGCCTGCTTTTCCTCGCGCGCCATATTCGGCAAATTGATGCCGACCGTCAAGCCCAAGAAATTGTAGAGCTTGCCCATCCACCGCGCATCCCGATTGGCCAGATAGTCATTCACCGTCACCACGTGGACACCCTTGCCCGTCAATGCATTGAGGTATACCGGCAACGTCGCCGTCAGCGTTTTGCCCTCACCTGTTCCCATTTCAGAAATCTTGCCGTTGTGCAGCGACATGCCGCCCAGCAACTGCACGTCGAAATGGCGCATTTTCATGACGCGCTTGGAGCCCTCGCGCACCACGGCGAAGGCCTCCGGCAACAGCGCGTCCAAGGGTTCGCCGCCAGCGATACGATCCTTGAACTCCTGTGTCTTGCCGCGTAACGCGTCATCGGACAGCGTCTCCAGCTCGGCTTCCATCGCATTGATGCGAACCACACCGGTGCGGTATTGTTTGAGCAGGCGGTCATTGCGACTGCCGAAAATTTTGGTGAGAATATTGGTGGCCATGAATGCAAGACGGACCCGCCAGCCCACGTGGACCAACAGAGCAGCGCAATCCTTTTTCTAATCTGGATGAAATGGGGTTGTTACAGCGAAATGCAACCGTTGAAACGGAAAACGTAGCGCCGAGAAAACCCGAGCGCCTGATTTTACCTTTGCCCGGGCAAGCGTCTTTCAAAGGGACCCGTCTGGGCGGTCTGAAGGGCATGGGTCGGGGTAAGCAGCTTGGCCAACGGATGCGACGACAGGTTGCGGCCTGCCGCCAAAAACTTCTGTGGATCTTGCGGAATGCCCTGAACCAACACCTCAAAGTGCAAATGCGCGCCGGTGGAACGCCCGGTGGTTCCGACCTCGGCTATTTTTTGCCCGCGCTTGATCAGATCCCCTTTCTTGACCAGTGTTTTCGACGCGTGCGCGTAGCGTGTAATCAGGTCATTGCCGTGATCGATTTCGATCATGTTCCCATATTCCGGATGAAACTCCTGTGTCACAACGACACCGCCAGCGGCGGCCAATATGGGGGTTCCATAGTTCGCCTGAAAGTCCAATCCGGTGTGAAGCGCCGAGCGTCCCGTAAAAGGATCGATTCGCCAGCCAAACAGAGAGCCCAGGTTACCCGCCGACACGGGTTGCTGCGTGGGCACCATCAAGCTCCGAATTTTTTGATCAAACAGGCGCGACTCCATGACGGTCATCAAGTCGGTACGTTGATCGGTCAGATGATCGAGGTCTGCCAGCGTCGCTTGCAATTCTTCCATCGACAAAGGATGACCCGATATCAGCGCGCCGCCTTGACCAGGCTTCATCCTGATCTCGTTCGGATTGACGCCGGCCAAGCCCGAAACGCGCTCACCCAAGGATTCAAGCTGCGTCATTTTTGCCTGCATTTCACCCAACTTGCGGGCCAACACGTCCAAGTTCTCGCGCATAAAGCGGTCACGCTGCTCGAACTCGTCCTTGACGACCAGCCTGAGCAGCGTGCCCACCACGGGCCAACCTTCTCTGGCGCCCTTCAGGAACACCCAGTGGTACAAACCAGCGGCCACCAGCATCAAAGTCAATGAGGCCAGCAATGCCGCGAGAACCAGCTTGGTGCCACTGAGATGAATCGCTCGTGTTTTCGCGAGCCAGGCATCAGTGATAATCAATTGCATTCGGATATTCCCTCTTCAACGCACTCATGACCCGCCGCAAACATTCAGTCACGCTGCTCCAGGCCAGTCAGGATTCGCCAACGCTGGCCAGACTGACAGAGCTCACCCGTGATTCTGTCGCGCGACTCAAGGCCATCGAGTCGCTCATTCCCGGGTCACTGCGTCCCGCCGTCAAAGCGGGGCCCATAGAAGGCCCGGTTTGGTGCCTGATTCTGGACAACAACGCGGCGGCAGCAAAAATTCGCCAAATTTTGCCAGCGCTCGAATCTCATTTGCGAGTCAAAGGATGGGAGGTTAACTCAATTCGGCTGAAGGTCCAAATCACAGCCTTGTCCAATGAGGTGTGAG
>NZ_DHXT01000200.1:15320-16245 GCF_002413825.1 Rhodoferax sp. UBA5149 | reverse complement strand
ATCAGCATCGGTTTTTCTGAAATCAAAACCGGCGACACCCCCAGCGGTGCCTTCGAGCGCGCCGACAAGGCGGTTTATTACGCCAAGGAACATGGACGAAACCAGGTTTGCAGCCACGCCGCCTTGATTGCCAGCGGCGCACTGGTCGAGCAGGCCGCCAATGTGGGCGACATGGAACTGTTTTAAGCGCCTGGCGCTGTCAGGCGCCGCAACACTGGGTACACTTGCGCGCCATGAATACCCTGCTCCCCCGTATTGAAATTGAAAGCGCTCCTCAATCCAGCGCGCCCGCCACCGCCGCCGTCATCTGGCTACACGGCCTCGGGGCCGATGGCAACGACTTCGCCGCCCTGGTACCCGAGCTGGACCTGGACGCCTGCCCGCCCATTCGCTTCGTCTTTCCGCACGCGCCCAGCATCCCGGTCACCCTGAACGGCGGCTACGTCATGCCCGCGTGGTACGACATCATGGGCAGCGACCTGCTGAACCGCCAGGACACGGCCGGCATCCAGCTGTCTGCGCGCGCTATTTGCCAGCTGATCGAAAACGAGGCCGCGCGTGGCGTCCCCTACCAGAACATCGTGCTGGCGGGCTTCTCGCAAGGCTGCGCCATGGCCCTGCACGCCGGCTTGCGCTTCCCCAAGCGGCTCGCCGGCATCATGGCCTTGTCGGGTTACCTGCCGCTGGCCGACACCTTGGTGGCCGAGCGTGCACCCGCCAACGCCCACACCCCCATCTTCATGGCCCACGGCAGCATGGACCCGGTGGTGGCACCGGCCCGGGGCGAAGCCTCGCGCGATTTTCTCGCCGGGCTGGGCTACCCGGTGCAATGGCACAGCTACCCGATGCAGCACAGCGTGCATCCGCGCGAGGTGGCCGACATCTCGGTCTTTCTGACCCGCGTACTGGGCCCGGGCACTGTTGC
>NZ_DHXT01000200.1:13882-15022 GCF_002413825.1 Rhodoferax sp. UBA5149 | reverse complement strand
TGTTTTTCTCCAACGAAACGCACAGCACCCTGTTCGGCAGCCAGGCCATGCAAGCCTACCTCGGCGGCACCGAGGGGCGGCTGATGCGCTCCATCAAAAGCCTGCTGGGCAGTAAGCTGATGGACGAACACACGGTGGTGGGCGGCCAGTCGGTGCGCTTTTTTGACATCGTGGTGCTGTTTTTCAAGGAGCTCAAGGCCCGCTGCGAGGCCCATGTCGGCCACACCATTGACAGCGCCATGCTGGGCCGCCCGGTGCATTTTGTCGATGACGACGCCGAACGCGATGCGCTGGCCCACGCCACGCTGGGGCGCGCGGCACGAGAAGCGGGCTTTGCCCACATCGACTTTCAGTTGGAGCCGATTGCCGCCGCGTTTGACTTCGAGCAGCGCATCAGCCGCGAGACCACGGCGCTGGTGGTCGACATTGGTGGCGGCACCTCCGACTTCACCGTGATCCGCCTGGACCCAACGCGGCGCCAGAACACCGACCGCGCCCGCGATATCCTGGCCACCACCGGCGTGCACCTGGGCGGCACCGACTTCGATCGCCTGCTCGACCTCGGCCACGTCATGCCCTTGCTGGGATACCGCCACCTCGGACCGGGCGGGCGCCCGCTACCCAACAGCGTGTTTTTTGACCTCTCGACCTGGCATTTGATTCACCACGCCTATTCGCGCAAGAGCATGCACTTTGCCCGCGAGCTGTGGACCTCCTACACCGACCTGGCGCTGCATGCGCGCCTGATGCAGGTGCTGCAAGGCCACCACGGGCACCGCATCCTGGCGGGGGTCGAAGCGGCCAAGATCGCCTGCTCCATCTCCCACGACAGCGCGGCGGTGACGCTGGAATTCCTGGACGCGGCGTCGGCACCGGTCATCACGCCGCACAGCATGGGCGAGGCGCTGGCCCAGCCGCTGGCCCAGGTCGTGCAATGCGCCTTGCAGTGTGTGCAGGCCTCGGGTCTGGCAGCCGTGGACGTGGTGTACCTGACCGGCGGCTCGTCCGCGCTCACGCCACTGATGGACGCGCTGCAGGCCGCCCTGCCGGGCGCCGCCTTGGTGCAGGGCGAGCGCTTTGGCGGCGTGGCGGCCGGACTGGCTTATGCCGGCGCCCTCAAACGCTCTTGAATTGATAGCT
>NZ_DHXT01000200.1:0-13643 GCF_002413825.1 Rhodoferax sp. UBA5149 | reverse complement strand
AGGTGCCGCCTTATGGTGAATCCCTATAGTGTCAGCACGGCATTTGCGTAACAATGCCCTATCTTTCGAACCGAATTTTTCGTACAGACACAGGCCCCATGCCCGAAACAAACAGGGACTCCGAAGTTCACCCCGTGCAATCCGACGCATTGGCGCAGTTGCAGCTGGCGCTGCGCGAGCAGCAAGTGATTCTGGACAGTGCAGGCGTTGGCATTGTGTTTATCAAGCGCCGCTTTCTGATCCGCTGCAACCAGCGTTTTGCGCAGATCTTTGGCCATGCCGACCCGGCCGCTATCGTGGGCCACACCAGCCTCTCGCTGTACCCCGATGCCGCGTCCTCTCACGCACTCGCCACAACCGCCTACCCCGTCTTGGCCCAAGGCTTGACTTTCAAGTCAGAGATACGGATGAAGCGCCGCGATGGGCAATTGTTCTGGGCCCATCTGACCGGAAAACTGGTCAACCCGGCAGCCACAGAAGAGGGCTCGATCTGGATCATTGACGATATCAATGAGCAAAAGGCGGCGCAAGCGCAGCTCCAGTCGGTCTTGACGGAGCAGAGCCTGATTCTGGACAACGCCATGGTTGGCATCGTGTTCCTGCGCGACCGCAAAGTGACCCGCTGCAACCAGAGCTTCGAGAATCTTTTAGGCTATGAAGCCGGTGAACTGCACGGCTGCTCTTCACGCCAGTGGCACTTGACCGAGCAGGACTGGAAGGAATCCATTGACCGTTGGCAGGTCCCTTTCGCGGTCGGCCAGGCGTTTGAGGATGAATTGGTGTTGCGCAAGAAGGATGGCTCGGCGATCCATTGTGAAGTTCGCGCCAAAGCCATTGACGCCAGCGATCCGGAGCTGGGGGCGATCTGGATTTGCATGGACATCACGGCGCGAAAAAAAGCCGAGAATGAATTGCGACAGGCGCGCGTGGACCTCGAAAAACTGGTCGAACAGCGAACCCAGGAGCTCAGCCGTACGGTGCTGGCACTGGAGAAAAAAGCAATTGAACAAAAAGAGGCCGAAGCCCATATCCAGCGCCTGGCCCACTTCGATGCACTCACCGGGCTGCCCAACCGCTTGCTGCTGAACGACCGTTGCCGGCATGCCCTCGGCGCTGCGCAACGTCGGCATCAAACCGTGGCCCTGATGTTTATTGATCTGGACCACTTCAAAAACGTCAACGACTCCTTAGGACACCGCGTCGGTGACGAGGTGCTGCTTGAGTTGGCCGTCCGTCTGAAGGCCGCGGTGCGGGAGCAAGACACGGTCTCGCGCCTGGGTGGCGATGAATTCATCCTGCTGCTGCCAGAGACCGATGCCGCCGGTGCGGCCCAGGTGGCGAAGAAGTTGCTGCAGGCGGCGCTGATCCCTTTTCAGATCGGGCAGCATGAGCTCACCGTCACGCCGTCGATCGGCATTGCGCTCTACCCCAAAGACGGCGTTGATCTGGACACCCTGTCCAAATGCGCGGATGCCGCCATGTACCGGGCCAAAGGAGATGGGCGCAACAACTACCGTTTTTTTACGCCTGAAATACAGGCCGCTTCCGACCGGACCCTGCTGTTGGACAACGCCTTGCGCCGGGCCCTGGAGCGTGGCCAGCTGGAACTGCATTACCAGCCACAAATTTCGATGGCGACCGGCCAAACCGTGGGCGCCGAGGCCTTGCTGCGCTGGCATCACCCGGAACTGGGCGCCGTATCACCGGTCGAATTCATCCCGATTGCCGAAAGCAGCGGCTTGATCCTGCCGATTGGGGAATGGGTCATCCGCACCGCCGTCACCCAGCTGGCCGCCTGGATCCAGCAGGGCATGGCGCCCATCACCATGGCCGTCAACTTGTCGTCGGTCCAGTTTCGCCATGCCGAGCTGCCCCAACTCGTCACCCGCATCCTGGAAGATGCCGCCTTGCCCGCCCATCTGCTGGAACTGGAGTTGACCGAAGGCGTGGCCATGACCCAACCGCTGGAAGCGATCGCCGTGATGACTGATCTGCGCCAGCGTGGTGTGCGCATGTCGATTGATGATTTTGGTACTGGCTACTCGTCACTCAGCTACCTCAAGCGGTTTCAGGTCTACAAACTCAAAATTGACCAGTCGTTTGTGCGCGACATCGAGCAAGACCCCGACGACAAAGCCATCGTCGGCGCCATCATCAGCATGGCCAGCAGCCTGGGGCTAAAAACCATTGCCGAAGGGGTAGAGACCGAAGGTCAGCTGGCATTCTTGCGCGCCAGGGGCTGCACCGAGGCACAGGGCTACTACTTCAGCCGACCCGTGCCGGCGCAGGCGTTCGCGAACTACATCCGCGAGACCGCGCTTAAATAGATCCGATGGAACCCTGATACCGCCCTACTTGCTGGCGGCCTTGGCCGGAGGACGCGCAGCGCTGGCCGCCGGTGCGCTTGCGCCCGCCAGGCCCAGTCGCTTGGAAACGGCCTGCTGCAGCGTCTTCATTTTGGGCTCTATCGCGCCCTGCGTGTCGGCCACCACTTTGTCCAGCAGCGCTTTTTGCATCTCGCCGCCCATCTGCGCAAATTTGCGGTTGACCGGCGACTCGAAGATCGCAATGAGTTGTTTCAGTTCATCCTCACTGAACTTTTCGTCCAGCAGGGCGCCGACGGTCGAGGGCGCCAGCTTGACCGCGCGTTCACGCACCAGCGGCACGGCCTCATCCAGGTATTTTTTCACGTCGCCCTGAATCTCTTTGCCAATGGCCTCGCGTTTGTCAGCGGCCACCCTGGTCTGCAAGGCCAAGCCGGCTTGTTGCATCACCTGCGCGGCCGGCCGCTCCGCCAGGGCTTGCGCGGCCATTTCGATGCCAGGCTGCTGCAAATGCAACAGCTTGGCGACCAGTTCCTTCTTGGCCGCTGTGGACTCGGCTTGCACACCACTGGCCAGCGCCAGCAGCGCCACGAACAACAATTTCTTCATCATGAATTCTCCCGGAAAATAAATCCAACCCGATTGGCCAACAATGACCAGTGGCCGTGCGCTCATTATCACCTTGCCATGCCAGCCAAGCCGGTCATCGGTGGTGATGGCGACGGGCGTTGGGCGGCCCACCGCGCTGCTGCAGTGGCTGCGCCGCTACCGCGACTGGCGCAGAGGCTAAAGTAGAGGGCACATGTTGCCATTCCCTGACTCCCCAAAAATCTCCAGCCTGGCCGATGCCAGCGAGCTGGTCCTGACGCTCGACCCATGACGGCGACGGCTCACCCTCAGAAGCACCTGGTCCTGCTGGGAGCCGGTCACGCCCATGTGCACGTGCTGTCCACCCTGGCAGCGCAGCCCTTGCCCGGCGTGCAGGTGACCCTGATTGCGCCCTACCCGCGCCAGCTCTATTCGGACATGGTGCCGGGTTTCGTGGCCGGGCACCATGCGCTGGAGGACTGCGTGATTGCGTTGGCGCCGCTGCTGAAAAACACCGGCGTGCGCTGGCTGACCCGCAGCGTCATGGCCCTGGATGCCAAGGCCCGCACCGTCACCCTGGACGACGGCAGCGAGCTCGCCTACCACTGGCTGTCGGTCAACACCGAACCGGTGCAAGACCGCAAGCAAGTTGAACAGGCCCTGCCCGGTGCCCGTGAACATGGATTATTTTTACGTCCGATGGAGGCCTTTGCTGCCCTGTGGCCCCAGGTCGTCGAGCTGGCACAAAACCGCGCGCTGCGCGTGGCCGTCATCGGCGGCGGCGCGGCCGGCATCGAGCTGGCCATGGCCATCCAGTACCGGCTGCCGGGTGCCTCCGTCACCCTCATCACCGGTGGGGCCGCCGCGGGCGCCAATGACCCGCCAGCCGTTCAGCGCCGGATAGTCCAGGCACTGAGGCGCCGCAACATCACGGTGTTGCCCGATCTGGCGGTGGGCATTCAGGCGGGAGAGGTTTTTCTGGGGTGCGGCGCCCGGCTGGCTTGTGATGTCCCGGTGATTGCCACCGTGACGCAAGCCCCGGCCTGGCTTGGCAGCAGCGGCCTGGTCTTGACCGAGGACGGTTTCATCGCGGTGGACGCCTGCCAGCGCTCCACCAGCCACACCCAGGTGTTCGCCGCCGGCGACGTCAGCACGCGGGTGGACCGACCCCTGGCGCGCAGCGGCATGTATGCCGTGCGGACCGGGCCCGCGCTGCGCAAAAACCTCGCGGCCGCCGTCGCGGGCGCAGAGCCCAGTCCCCACGAGCCCGCCAAAAACACCTTGAATTTATTGTCCTGCGGCCAGCAAGAGGCGATCGCCAGCTGGGGCAACTATTCGGCGCAGGGGCGCTGGGTGTGGTTGCTGAAGGACTGGATTGACCGGTCTTTCATCAAGCGCTATCGAAGGAATTAAGCAGGGCTTGAACGGCTGCGCGATGACGCCGCCGCACGCCGCTTGCCCCCCACTTGCCCCCCACTTGCTCTTGCCGCTCCTGCGCTGTCAATTTTATGTGGCGGGTCTTGGCATGGAGAATAGCCTGATCCTAAATAACATGAGGGCCGAGCCATCGAACATCCCGCCATTGCCCGAGCCGCCGTCCTGCAGGTCGAGGGCCTGTGCTTCTCCTACCCGCAACGCGTGCTGTTCACCCAACTGTCGGCCCGCATCCCGCCCGGCGTCACCTTGGTGCGTGGCGGCGACGGCAGCGGCAAGACCACGCTGCTGCGCTTGTTGGCGGGTGAGCTGGCAGCGCATGCGGGGGAGCTGCAGGTCAACAACATTCGTTTGCGTGAACAGCCAGTCGCCTATCGCCAGCAGGTGTTTTGGGCCGACCCGCACGCCAGTGCCTTGGATCAAGTGACGCCGGTCGACTACTTCCTGTCCCTGCACCAGCGGCATCCCCGATTTGACGAGGCGCTCTTGGGCGGCTTGATCAAGGGCTTGTTCCTGGCGCCGCACCTGGACAAGCCGCTTTACATGTTGTCCACCGGATCGAAGCGCAAAGTCTGGCTGGCGGCCGCCTTCGCGTCGGTGGCCGCCGTCACGCTGCTGGACCAGCCCTTTGCCGCGCTCGACAAGGCGTCGATTGGCTTTGTGATGGAACTTCTGGCAGACGCGGCCAAGCACCCGGCGCGTGCCTGGCTACTAGCCCACTACGAGGCGCCAGGCGATGTGCCGCTGGCGGCGACCATCGAACTGAGAGATTGACCCGGATCTTCTTGCGTTAGGATGAAACGCTTTGCAGCCAGCGAACCCATGCCAATGAATGAAACCAGCCCAGCCCGGCCGCCAATCTCCCCTGCGTCGTGGTGGCGCGCCGCCACCATCGTGTGCCTGCTGCTGATGGCCACCGCCACCGCCACCGGCGTCAGCATGTATGAACAGTTCAAGGCCCAGATTCAACACCTGCAAACCAAGCTGCAAAGCACCGCGCAGATCAAGTACATCGCCGTGCTGCTGGACGACAGCCAGGCCCCGGCCCTGCTGGTCACGCTGGACCCGCAAGACGGCGCGCTGCAGCTTCAGCGCCTGAACAGCGTGACCGAAGGCCGCGAAGACAGCATGCAGCTGTGGGCCCTGCCCGCCAGCGGCGACCCGCGCTCCTTGGGTGTTCTGGAAAGTTCGGGCAAGACCTTGCGCCTGGGGGCGAATGACAAGACCCTGGCGGATGTGCCCCAGCTGGCCATCAGTGTAGAAAACAAGGGCGGCGTAGCGCAAGGCAAGGGCCCCAGACTGCCCTATCTGTTCAAAGGTGCGGTGGTGCAGAAAGCGCTGTAAACAGGTCGTCACCCGGAACGTAGCTGACTTTGCGCCCAACAGTGTGCTGGCCCTCAACCCATAGACCAGTTCCTGAGCGACGGGCAGAAGCGATCGGACGGTGGCAGCGAGTGACTGGCGGGTTCGTGCCCATACCCGACGTTCAGGCTCCTGAAATGCCAACCTGATACCCGACATTCACCTCGCTAATGTTGGCTTTGGACCTTGTACCTCCAATGGTTGAGGCAGAGGTAATTCAGCCAAAAGTAATTTTTCTACGTTTTGTTCGATGAGTGCCTCGTATTCTCTCTAGCACTACAGCAACTCCAAAAGCCCCTCTAAACATAAAGATCAGGTATCACCGGTTTGGTTTTCTTCGAATGCATCTGTCTGGGCGGTGTTGCAAATGCCCGCATCAGTGATTGCCCCTGCCATGCAGCCTCGGTATAGCAGGCGCGATCAAGTTGCTGTAGAGGTTCTGTGAATTGAGCATTGGAAAGCCGAAAAGCGATGGCTTGTAGTCCACGTGGCGGCGACTCCGGCCAGTAGTCGGCGGCCCAGTTCAATAGATGCCGTCGTGCGGCCTGCGGGTCATTGTCAAGACAGGCTTGTTGCAGTTCTCTCAAGGTCTTGCTCGGTTGACGACTGACCGCCGGTGATGGTGTGGTGATGGGCCTGGCGGATATGACAGCAAGATATCCAACTCGGCGCGAGCGCCACCAGGCCAAACCAGTGCCCAGCCAAAGAAGCGCCAAGGCTGCGCTGATCCACTGCCAGGTCGATACCGGCGCTGGCGTCACTCCGCCCAAGTGCGATGGGTCAGGTTGCGCTGGTTTTGTCGTGAGAATTGTTGACGGGTTGCCTTCTGGCAGCGGCTTGGCAGCAACGTATGCGCCAGTGGCTGGCAGCACATCCATGCTGCGCGCTGGCAGAGTGGCTTCGCGCTGAACGTTGGCCACGGTGTCCCACCAGGCCACTTTCAAGGCGGGCAGCTCGTAGTGGCCGGGCTGGCTGGCAATCAGGGCGATGTCCTGGTCGCGGTTGCCCAGCATGGTGCCGCTACGCACACTGTCATCGGTCTTGGCTTGGTCGGGGTAGGGCTTGATGCCGTCGGGCACAGTCATCAGCTTGCTGAGGTCGGGCAATTGCGTGCCGGTGAGACCCAAGGCTGAGAGGTGCAGGTGCCGCGTGAGCGGCTCGCCAACGTGCACGCTGGAGTCGTCTGGCCGCCAGGTTTCCTCCAGCGCGACCTTTTGCGCGGGCAGCCAGTCGGCCCCGGTGGCGGCTGCGGGCCTTGGCTGGACGTTCAGCGCAATGGCGCTGGCCGACAGGCGCAACGGCCGGGTGGTGCCCATCAGGCGGCCCAGCGGCATCGAACCAAACGCATTGCCAAAGAATGAATTGATATCCGGGCCATTGGCCTCCTGCACCTGGGCATCGAGCGTGGGGCCTTTGAGACTGATCTGACCACTGCGCTGCGGGATCAGCAGGTATTTACGCTCGATCACCTGGTAGCTGCGGCCATTGCGTGATTCTGTGGTCTGTGTGTCGTCGCCCAGTTGCCTGACCAGCACCTCGGCACTGCCGGGCAGGTCCAGGCTGGCCTGGGTGAGGGGAACGCCCACATACAGCCGCAGCGTCAGCACCGCGGACGATTGCACATAGGGGCGCTTCTGGTCGAGCGTGGCAGTCATCGACACGGGTGCGGCACCGGTTTGCCCCGCGTCCCCCTGCGCAGGCGCATTGCCACTGCCGCCCACGGTCAGCTCCAGCGCTGCGGACTGCTCGGCACCCCAGCTCAGTGGCGGAATGCGGATCGTGCCTTCGTGTTTGGGCGACAGGAACAATGTGACCTGCGTTTGCGACGACATGTGCCCGTTGACAATCTGCGTGCTGGAGCCATGGCTGCTGCCCAGCACGACAAAGTCCTGCTGCAGTGGTGCGGTGTCGGGCTGCTTGTCGGTGCTGGCGTCGGTTTGCACCAGCAGGCGCACGGTGTCACCCAGAGCCACACGGGTTCTGTCGAGTGATGCCGTCATGGTGGCCAGCGCGGGCAGGCTCAACACGCCCGCCAGAAGGGCCACGGCCAAGCGATTGATCGTCTTCTTCATGGTTTGGCGTCTCGCTGTCTCATCAGGTGCTGGATCAGGAATTTGCGGCGCAACAGGCCACCGGGGTCGTCGGGGATGCTGCGCAGCCATTGTTCCTGGGCAATCTGTTTCTCGGTCCGGGGAGGCGTTGCGTTGCCCTGTGCGGTGCCAGCGTCGCCCGCCGTGCTTTTTTTGGCGTTCGGCTGCAGGGTGGCGTTGACATCGCGGCGAGCCTGCTCCGCGTCATTGACGGCTTGTTGGGGCTGGACTGCATCTGGCTTGCCAGCGGCGCCCGGTTGGTTTTGCGCAGCCGTAGCGGGCTGACCCTTATCGCCCGGCTTGCCCTGTTGGTCGCCTTGCTGACTGTCTGGCTTGCTGCTCTGCTGGCCGCCTTGCCCGCCATCTTTCTTGTCCTGCGGCTTGCTGTCCTGGGATTTGTCTTTTGACTTGCCGTCCTGAGGTTTGTTCTTTTCCGATTCCTTCTGCTTTTGCAGCGCCTTGGCCACCAGATCACGGTTGTGGCGGGCGTCCTGATGCGCCGGGTCGGCCTTGAGGGCCGCGTCATATGCATCGAGGGCGCCTTGAAGGTCGCCCGCCTGGGCCAGGGCGTTGCCACGGTTGTAGTTGGCCTCGGTATCGTTCAAGGTTTTCAGTCCACTGGCCGCCGCCGCGTAATCGCCTGCCTGGATCTGTGCGTAGGCTTTACGCCTTGGGTCGGTATAGAGCTTGGCCGCGTCGCTGGCATGACCTTGTTGCAACAGCGCCTCGGCGCGCTGGTCAGCGTTGCGCCAGAGACGGGACCACAGGGTTGATGAACTGGACTCGGTCGGTACCTGTACCTGAGCCTGCGCGTGTGCTGCCAGGGCCAGCAGGGCCACCGCCAGAAACTGGCGTTTCATAGCCACCTCCGGCGTGTCAGCAAGGCCACCAGCAGCAGCAAGGCCGGCAACAGATAGGCACCTGCATCACGCCAGTGGGCCACCTCGACTCCTTGCGCGGCGATCGCCTCGCCGGGCCGGTCGGACGTGCTCTGCAGGTCCGACACCAGACTGGTGATGTTGGCGATGTTCACATACTGTCCGCCACCGACGCTGCCCAGTTGTTGCAGCTGATCAACGTTGAGCCTGGTCAGTTGGGTCTGGCCATTGGCGCCCTGGATAAAACTGCCATTGGCACCGCGTAGCGGCGCGCCGCCGGGTGTTCCGACACCGACCACGCTGATGGCGATTCCTTGCGCCTTGAGCGCGGCAGCCGTGCGCAGGGCGGCGGCCGGGTCGTCAAATCCATCTGTCACCACCACGATGCGTTTGTCGCGGGCGCCGGAGGCATTGAGCAGCCGTTGGGCCTGCGTCAGTGCCGGGGCCAGGTGGTCACCGGCGCTGGGCATCATCTCGGGCGCCAGCGAGGGCATGAGGGCGCGCACCGTGGCCACATCCTGCGTGAGCGGTGTCACTGTGTAGGGCTCATCGCTAAAGGCGACCATACCGACGCGGGCATCGCGCGCAGCGCTCAGGATATCGTCCAGCGCATAGCGTGCCCGCGTGACGCGGTTGGGCGACAGGTCCGCCGCGTCCATCGACGGCGACAGGTCCAGCACCAGCACCCAGGCCGCCGGAGCCCGATAGGCCGGGGCGCTGTCTTGCTGCCAGCTCGGGCCAGCCAAGGCCAGCACGGCCAGCGTCCAGGCCAGCGCCAGCCAGGGCCAGGGGCGCGCGCTTGGTCCGCCTGCGCTGTCTCCGCCGTCCAGTTGCAGGGCAGGCAGCAGCTCCGCGTCGATGACATCAGACCAGTCTTCGCCACGCGCACGCTGGCGCGCCAGCCAGACCACGATGGCCCACAAGACCGGCAAAGCCACCAGCCACAGCGGGCGAATGAAGTGAAAGTCCTGCAGGAAGGCGTTGAGCTTCATGTACGCTCCCGCATGAGGACCACCAGCACACTCAGCAGCAGCGCCAGACCCAGCGGCCAGGCAAACCATTCGCTACTGGGGCGGTACCACTGGGCCTGCCCGCTGGCCGGCTCGATCTTGTCGATCTGCGCGTACACGTCACGCAAGTCATTGACATCGGCGGCGCGGAAATACGCACCGCCCGTGATCTGCGCGATGGATTTGAGCGTGGCTTCGTCCAGGTCCATATTGCCGCCGCTGCCAAAAATGCCTTGCTGCTCCGCCGCGCCGACGCCAATGGTGTAGATTTTCAGGCCCGCCGTGGCGGCCATTTTGGCGGCCTGGATCGGGTCCATCAGACCGGCGTCATTGGCGCCATCGGTCAGCAGGATCAGCACCATCTCACTCTTGGGGCCTGCCTGGGCACGATGTGCCTCCAGCCGCTTGATGCCCAGACCAATGGCGTCGCCAATGGCGGTTTGCGGGCCGGCCATACCAATCACCGATTCGTTCAAAAACTGGCCCACAGTACTCAGGTCAGCCGTCAACGGCGCCTGCAGGTAGGGCCGCGTGCCAAACAGAATCAAGCCCACCTGGTCACCCGTGCGGTGGCGAATGAAATCACCGGCCACCGCCTGCACCACTTGCAGCCGCGAAGCACCGCCCGCCATGTCCTGGGCTGCCATCGAGCCGGAGGTGTCCACCACCATCATCAAACGCCGCCCGGTGGTCGGCACGGGTTGCGGCTCGCCCAGCCACTGCGGACGCGTGGCAGCGCCCACCAGCAGCATCCAGACCAGCGTAAACAACAGCACGCGCCAGCGTGGGTTGGTGCGCAGGCTGGGTACCCAGTCGCTTGACACGGTGGCGGCAAACGGCAGGTACAGCGCACCACCTTGTGGTTTGGCAGGCGGCAGCAAACGCCCCGCCAGCCACGGCAAAGGCAGGCACAGCAACATCCAGGGCCAGGCGAAGTGGATCATGCTTTGGCCCTGAAAAATGCCTGGGCGCCAGCCAGCCAACGCTCACGCGCAGGCTGACACTGGCCGCCATACGCTGCGCGCAGCAAGGCCAGGCCCACATCACCGCCCCAGGGCGTGCCGCCATGGGCGACCACAAAATCAATCCAGCGGGTGCCACTCAGGCTCGCCACTGTGTCACGGCCAAAACGCGCCACGGCGTAGCGTCGCACCAGATGCGTCAATTCGCGTGCCAGGTCGGCATCGCCTGCGGTGGTTTTTTCCAGTTGCGCCAGTTCACGCAGGGCGGCGCGGCGCAGACGCACCTGCGGGCGGCGCTGCCACAGCCACACGGCCATGAGACCCAGAACCAGCAGAGCCACCAGCGCCCACCAACCCGGTGCCAGTGGCCACCAGCCCGGTGGCGGTGGGGCGTGGGACGGGGCCAGCTGCGCCAGCCAGTCGGGTTTCACGCCGCCCATCGTGGCTCCTTCAGCAAGGCGGCCAAGGCGTCAGGCATAGTGTCTGCCGTGTCCAGCCGCACCAGAGGCAGGCTCAGACGGGTGGAGAGATCGGTCAAGGTCTGTTCGCGTTGGCGCCAGGCGGTCTGCCAGGCCGGTCGGCTGCCTTGCCCGTCCAGCCACCACAGGCGCTCGGGCAAACCGACGCGGTGCGTGCCTGAGGGCAAACCCGAGCGCTCCAGCGGGTCGGTGATCCACAGCAGGCGGCAGTCGTTATGCGTGCTGACGCCGGCCAGCAGGTTCTGAACCTCGGTGTCCAACGCCGAAAAATCGCTCAGCACCAGCACCAGGCTGCCCGGCTGCAACAGCGGGCGCAGTGTCGTCAGGGCGGTCGGCAAACCGGCCGGCAAGCCATCCGGATTAGGCACGCCGGGCGCACGCGGCTGGCATTCAGCCAGCGTTTGCAGAATCGGCAACACACCGGCCTCACGGTTGCGCGGTGGCAGTATGCGTGGCGCAGCGCTGCCGTCGGCGATCACCGCACCGACGCGGTCACCGCCCAGGACTGCCACCCAGCCGAGCAGCGCCGCAGCTTGCAGCAACACCGCCGACTTGAACTGGCGGCGGCTGCCAAAGAACAGGCCCGGGTGCAGGTCGGCCACGAGCCAGACCGGACGTTCGCGCTCCTCCCGAAACAGCTTGGTGTGCGGCTTGCCGCGCCGTGCGGTGACGCGCCAGTCGATGGTGCGCGCGTCATCACCGGCGGCATAGGGCCGCACCTCTTCAAATTCCAGACCACGCCCGCGCTGGGCGCTGCGATGCCCGCCGTACAACTGTGCCAGCGCCGGGCGGTGCGCGTGCAGGCTCAAGCCCCGCGCGGCCCCGCGCAGCACCACCAGGTCGATCAGCTCGGGAAGTTTCATGGGGCCGGAACGAGGCGCAACAGTTCGTCAATGCAGGCTTGCGAGGTGATGCCGCGCGCCTGCGCTGTGTAGTCCAGCAGCAGGCGGTGACGCAACGCGTCGGGGGCAATGGCCTGCACGTCTTCGGGGCTGACATAGTCGCGCCCGTCCAGCCAGGCCAGCGCACGGGCGCCGCGCTCGATGGCCATGGCGGCACGCGGGCTGGCCCCCCAGCGCAGCCACTGCGCGAGCTGTTCGCTATAGGTGGCGGGGCGCCGCGTGGCATCCACCAGCGCGGCAATGTAGTCAGCCACCGAGTCGGCCAGCGTAAGACCCAGGGCTTCGCGGCGCGCGACAAACACTGCGTCTTGTGTCACGTGACCCGCGGGTGCTGTCATCTGACGCCCGTCCAGTGCCTCTTGCCGGGTCAGGTCCATGATACGGCGGGTGGTGGCCCGATCGGGGTAGTCCACCAGGGTGTGCAGCATGAAACGGTCCAACTGGGCCTCGGGCAGCGGGTAGGTGCCTTCGTGCTCGATCGGGTTTTGCGTGGCCATGACCAGAAACAACTGCGGTAGCGCGTACGTGGTCATGCCAACGCTGATCTGGTGTTCGCCCATGGCCTCCAGCAGTGCAGACTGCACCTTGGCTGGTGCCCGGTTGATTTCGTCAGCCAGCACCAGATTATGAAACAGCGGACCGCGCTGGAACTGGAAGTTGCCCTCTTCGGGGCGGTAGATGTCCGAGCCTGTCAAATCGGCGGGCAGCATGTCGGGGGTGAACTGCACGCGCTGGAACTCGCACTCCAGCCCATGCGCCAGCGCCTTGATGGCGCGCGTCTTGGCCAGGCCGGGCGGTCCTTCGACCAGCAGGTGGCCATCGGCCAGCAGGGCAACCAGCAGGCTTTCAACCAGTTTCTCCTGTCCCAAAATCTGGGTGCCGAGATAGTCGCGCAGGCTTTTGAAGGCGGAAAGAGCGATCCCGCCAGATAGCGTTGAATGGCGTGTTGCGGTATCCATGTCAGGACTCCTGTTAATGATTGAACGACACCTTGATTGCATCGAGAAAGCGAATTCAAAAATTCAATGGATGAATTTCCAATGTCAAGACATCAGGGTCACGACACGCAGAGCGAACGAACCCAATGCCACTGGGTTCAACAAATTCTAGTGACTCAAACTTAGGCGAAAATTAAGTTTTCCCGAAATGTGGCGGCATGCATGATCATGATGTGAATGCTGCTAAAAAAACATCCGGTCAAAGATTTCCCTGATATTTTTCCTTGATGCTGCGAAGCAGTCTGATTCAAATTTTCCACGATCAACCAGGCGTTCGAACTCGGGAAGCCACCTCAGCACGCAGTACTTCTCGCCGTCCTCAAAGTCCTGTCTATCCACACCCGGTGTGCCCTTGTTAAAGCGGCACTGGTTCCAGCGTTAAAACTCACGCCCTGTTGACACAAAATCAAGGGCGCCTTCAATTCACGGCGACCTCAAATAGGAATGGGCCCAACTTGATCCCTCAAAGCAGCCGCTGGTGAAGACCCGCTCCCGGTCGTGAAGCGCCGGTCAGGTCGGCGCCCAATCTGGACATTCAATTGTGTGACCAGCAGGTCCTCCGAATGGGCGTTCAGCGGACGCCGAAGGCGGACCGAGCTAGTGTAGTGTTGCAATC
>NZ_DHXT01000069.1:18350-18759 GCF_002413825.1 Rhodoferax sp. UBA5149 | reverse complement strand
TGCTGATGGGCAATGTGGACGAGCGCGGCACCTACCTGCGCAAGAGTCCGTCACACTTCTCTGACTTGAAGGTAAACGTGGTGCAAGCCCTCGTCAAGCATGTTGATTCCGCTACAAAAACTATAGCGCTCGACAATGGCCAATCAATCGCGTTTGACACCCTGTTGATCGCCACCGGCTCCCATCCCGTGCACCCCCCGATTCCCGGTATTGACGCGGCCGGGGTTCATACCTGCTGGACGCTGGAGGATGCCAGAGCGATCATGGCGCTGGCCACCCAGGGCGCGCGCGTGCTGCAGCTGGGCGCCGGTTTCATTGGCTGCATCATCATGGAAGCGCTGGCGGCGCGCGGTGTGCATTTGAGCGTGGTCGAGATGGGCGACCGCATGGTGCCGCGCATGATGGGCCC
>NZ_DHXT01000069.1:6480-18230 GCF_002413825.1 Rhodoferax sp. UBA5149 | reverse complement strand
CTGGTCATCAGCGCCGCCGGCGTCCGGCCCGCCATCGGCTTTCTGGAAAAATCCGGCATCACCTGCCTGCTGGGCGTGCTCACCGATGAGCATTTGCAAACCAACGTGCCCGGCATCTACGCTGCGGGCGATTGCTGCGAAGCCTTTGACAAGGTCAGCGGCAAGACCATCGTCAGTGCCATCCAGCCCAATGCCGCCGAGCAGGCGCGCGTGGCCGCGATGAACATGGTGGCCTTTGGCCGTGGCAGCGCGCCCGCCGTCGAGCTCAAAGGCGTGACGCAAATCAACGTGCTGGATACGCTGGGGCTGATTTCCACCAGCTTTGGCGACTGGCAGGGCGTGCCCGGTGGCGAGCATGTGGAGCTGACCGACCCGGTGGCGGGCCGCCACCTCAGCCTGCAGTTCAAGGACGACGTGCTGGTGGGCTGCAACAGCGTGGGCTGGACCGAGCACGTGGGCGTGATGCGCGGGCTGGTGGAAGGCCAGGTGCGGCTCGGTGACTGGAAAGAAACCCTCAAGAACGACCCCACCAAGCTGATGGAGGCCTACCTGGCCAGTGCCCAGGCGCAGAGCGGCTGGTCAGGCGCGCAGGACGCACGGAGGCGATAGAATTTTCGGACCATGAAGATCACCTTCAAGCTGTTTGCCTCGCTCACGGATTACCTGCCGATGCAAGCGCGCTACACCAACGTGCTGGAGCTTGACGTTGCGCCGGACGCCACCATCAGCCAGATCATCGAGCCCTACGGCCTGCCGCCCAAGCTGGTGCATCTGGTGCTGATCAACGGCAAATATATTGAGCCGGAGAAACGCCTGAGCCAGACTTTGCTGGCAGGTGATGTGCTGGCCATCTGGCCCCCGATTGCAGGGGGCTGATGCAGTCCTTCTACGAGGAGCGCTTCGAGCGTGAGATGGGCTGCACCGAGGCCGACTGGCTGAGGTGGCTGCCCGACGCGATTGGTGATCATTTCTGGAAGTTGCAGGAAAACGCTGCCGGTGTGCGAATTGGCGACGGCGCACTCGGTTTGACCTGGCGCACCGGTGAGCCGCGTGTGATCGCGCTGATGCGCATGCCCCGCCTGCTGGTGCGCTTTCGCTTTGCCGGGCTGGATGAGGCCCAGCGCCACGCGTTCATGAAACGCTTTGATTTATACATGCAGCGCGGTGGTGGCTGATATGGCCCCCACGCTTGCCACTGCGTGTACTGCGCTGCCCCCCGAGGGGGTCGCACCTTGCTTGGGGCGGCCCGGCGCGGCGGCTGACTCGCATTTGCTTCACCCCGCCAATGTTATGGCCTACACTGCGCGCCGACTGAATACTTAACCTGGAGACCCTCGCAATGCTTCAACCCGGCCTCATGATGGACCGCCCTCTTTTGATCTCTGATGTCATCGAACATGGTGCCGCCCAGTTCGGCGACGTCGAAGTCGTCTCGCGCGAGACGCATGGCCCGCTGTTTCGCTACACCTATGCCCAGTGCGCCGCACGCGCGCGCAAGCTCGCCAACGCGCTCAAACACCTGGGCCTGGAGGCGGGCAGCGCCGTCGGCTCCATCGCCTGGAACAACCATCGCCATCTGGAGGCCTACTACGCGGTGTCGGGTAGCGGCATGGTCATGCACACCTGCAACCCGCGGTTGCACCCACAGCAACTGATCTACATCATCAACCACGCCGAAGACAGCGTGATACTGTTCGACAGCACCTTTGCCGCGCTGGTCAAGGGCGTGGCCCCACACTGCCCCAAGGTCAAGGCTTGGGTTTGCATGAGCGACGCGGCGAACATGCCCGCTGTGATTTCTGCTACGCAGGGCGTGGACAACGTCCTGTGCTACGAGGACCTGATTGCGCCGCAGAGCGAACAATTTAACTGGCCCCAGTTCGACGAGCGCACCGGCGCCGCCCTGTGCTACACCTCGGGCACCACCGGCAACCCCAAGGGGGTGCTGTATTCGCACCGGGCCATCGTGCTCAGCGCCATGGCAGGCTGCATGCCGGGCTCGATCTCGTTGTCGCCCAAAGACACGGTGCTGCCCGTGGTCCCCATGTTCCACATCAATGCCTGGTGCATTCCCTACGCGGCCCCCATGGGCGGCGCCAAGCTGGTGTTGCCCGGACCGCGCCTGGACGGCGCCAGCCTGTATGAACTGATAGAGACGGAGAAAGTGACCGTCAGTGCGGGCGTGCCCACCATCTGGCTGGCATTGCTGCATCACGTGGAGCAACACGGCCTGCGCTTTTCGACCATGCGGCGTACCGGCGTGGGTGGCTCGGCCATGCCCGCCGCCTTGATCGCCAAGTTTGCCGACGAATATGACGTCGAGGTTCGCCATGGCTGGGGCATGACGGAAACCACAGCGACCGCCACCATCGGCTGCCTGGCGACGAAGCACATGAATTTGACGCCGGCTGAGCAGCATGCGGTCATCGCGAAACAGGGCAAGTCGGTTTTTGGCGTGGAGATCAAGGTGATGGATGAAAACGGCACCACCTTGCCGCGCGACGGCGTGTCGCAGGGCGAGTTGATGGTGCGCGGGCAATGGATACTGACGGGCTACTACAAGGGCGAGACTTCACCCCTGGTGGATGGCTGGTTCCCGACCGGTGACATTGCCACCATCGATGCCTCGGGTGTCATGCAGATCCGGGACCGTGCCAAGGACGTCATCAAGACCGGCGGCGAATGGATCAGCTCAATCGACCTGGAAAACGTCGCCGTCGGTCACCCGGCGGTGGCCATGGCGGCGGTCATCGGCGTCAAGCACCCGAAGTGGGATGAGCGTCCCCTGCTGTTCATTGTGCGCAAGCCGGGGCAAACCGTGGAGCGTGAGGAAATCCTGGCGTTTCTCACCGAGCGCGTCGCCAAATGGTGGGTGCCGGACGATGTCATTTTCCTGGACGCCCTGCCGGTGGGGGGAACCGGCAAGGTGCAGAAAGCGGATCTTCGCAAGCAGTACGGGGGCGTGTTCAGCTGACGCCTGCTGGTGCTGGGTGGGCGGTGGTGGTGGCGTCGGGGTTATGAATAAAATAGGCCTCCAGCCCCCGTCCATAAAGCGTATGTAGCTATAAATAATGTAGCATTTTCGTGCGCCATTGACAAACAACCGCGCTGGGCGCGCCCATTGTTTTAGTGGCTCATGCCACTAACTTTCTACAGGGACTTCCCGACAAGTCAAGGATGTAGTTGCATTTTCTTGATAAACGGCATTTTCATTCGTGTGAGCAGAAGCGGCGATAAAACGAGGAACAGGCGGCACAAACTGCTCACCGATGCAGGCATCCGTTTGGGCGTGGTGGCCTCTGATTTGCACGGCCAGTTGGCACGCGCCATGGTCACATCAGGCGGCTTCGCGATGATTTAGGGCCACGATGCCGGCGATGATGCCACCGGGGCATTGAACGATAGAAAGCAGACCATGAGCTACACCACGGACGTCCAAACCATTTTCAAGGCGCTTGGCCTGGTGCTGCCGAGCGACAGCCCCACCGGGCTGGCGGTCCACACGCCGATCGACGGCAGCCTGCTGGCGCGCGTCGCCGTCAGCACGGCGGCGCAGGCCAGCGCCGCCATCGCGCGTGCCCACACCCGTTATTTGAGCTGGCGTGACGTGCCGGCCCCCAAGCGCGGTGAGCTGGTGCGCGCGTTGGGCGAGGCGGTGCGCCGCCACAAGGAGCCGCTGGGGCGCCTGATCACGCTGGAGACCGGCAAGATCGTGCAGGAAGGTCTGGGTGAGGTTCAGGAGGTGGTGGATATTTGCGAATTCGCCGTCGGCCTGTCGCGCCAGCTCTACGGTCTGAGCATCGCCAGCGAGCGCCCGGACCACAAGTTGCTGGAGACCTGGCATCCGCTGGGCGTGGTCGGGATCATTTCTGCCTTCAACTTTCCCATGGCCGTGTTTGCCTGGAACGCCGCCTTGGCCCTGGTGTGCGGCAACACGCTGATGTGGAAGCCGTCCGAGAAGACGCCCTTGTCGGCGCTCGCCTTGAACGGGTTGCTCTTGCAGACGGCCCAGACGCAGGGGCTGGACGTGGCGGGCTTGAGTGAGCTCTTGATCGGCGACCGGCTGGTCGGCGAAGCCCTGGTGTCGCACCCCGATGTCAGGCTGGTCAGCGCGACCGGCTCCACCGGCATGGGCCGGGCCGTGGGCGTGGCCTGTGCTTCGCTATTCAAGCGTTCCTTGCTGGAGCTCGGTGGCAATAACGCGGCCATCGTCTGCCCTTCGGCCAATCTGGAGCTGGTGGTTCGCGGCGCGGTGTTTTCGGCGGCGGGCACGGCCGGCCAGCGCTGCACCAGTTTGCGCCGGCTGATCGTGCATCGCTCGATCTATGCCAGCCTGCTGGCCTCGCTGGCGCGCGTGTTCGAACGCCTGTCGGTGGGCGATCCGCTGGCCACCGGCACGCTGGTCGGGCCTTTGATCGACCAGCGCGCGTTTGACGCCATGCAGCAGGCGCTGGCGCAGGCGAAGGAGGGCGGTGCTCAGGTTCACTTTGGCGGCCGCGAGGCGGTGGGTGAGATGTCCGCGTTCTACGTGCGTCCGGCCATCGTCGAGCTGGCAACGCAGAGCGGGCCGATGCTGCGGGAGACCTTTGCGCCGATTTTGTACGTGGTGCCTTATGACAGCTTCGAGAAGGCGATTGCGCTCAACAACGCGGTCGCCCACGGTTTGTCGTCTGCCGTCTTCACGCAGGACTTGCGTGAAGCCGAGCTGTTCACGTCGGCACGCGGCTCGGACTGCGGCATCGCCAACGTCAACATCGGCACCAGTGGGGCCGAGATCGGTGGTGCGTTTGGCGGCGAGAAGGAAACCGGTGGCGGCCGTGAATCAGGCTCCGACGCCTGGAAAGCCTACATGCGCCGTGCCACCAACACCATCAACTACGGCCGCACGCTGCCGCTCGCTCAAGGGATAAAATTCGAGGTCTAGCCCTCGTCAATCATGCGCGAGCAGCTATAAAAAACATAGCAGAACGGATGCCCGCCATCGTCAGCAGCAGCGAGCCGAACAGGTGCAGTGCGGCGGTGCCAAACGCCATGGTGTAGCGCTGTTGCCCCAGCATGCCGACCACTTCCGCCGAGAAGCTCGAAAACGTGGTGAGGGCGCCCAGAAAACCCGTTACCAGCGCCAGGCGCCAGACCGGGTCGAGATTGGGCAGGGCCTGAAAGGTGGCCACGCAGACGCCGACCAGGTAGCCGCCAATGAGGTTGGCTGCAAGAGTGCCCAGGGGGATGACCGCGCCCGGGTTAAGCCACAGCCCTAAGCCCCAGCGGGCGAGTGCGCCGATGCAGGCGCCGATACAAATTGCAAGTACTGAAATCATGGTACCGCCATCATAAAGGCGAGCGCTGCCCGCTACATCTTGCCCGGCAGCCAGGTGGCGATCTGCGGAAAGAACCAGAGCGCCAGCACCATGCCGCACATCAAAAAGAAAAACGGCAGGGTGACGCGGGCGATGTAGGTGATTTCTTTTCTGGTCATGCCTTGCAGCACAAACAGGTTGAAGCCCACGGGCGGCGTGATTTGTGCCATCTCGACCACCACCACGACAAAGATGCCAAACCAGATGAGGTCAATGTGCGCGGCCTGCACCGTGGGCAGGAGCACGCCCATGGTCAGCACCACCATCGAGATGCCATCCAGAAAGCAGCCCAGGATGACATAGAACACGGTCAGTGCCAGCACCAGCAGAAAGGGGCTCAGGCCCAGCGACGACACATATTCAGCCAGGTGGCGCGGCAGGCCGATGTAGCCCATGCTGAGCGTCAGGAACGAGGCCCCGGCCAGAATCAGCGCGATCATGCAGTACAGCCGCGTGGCGCCCATCAGGGACTCCTTGAACGTGACCCAATTCAGTGAACCTTGCAGGGTGGACATCACAAACGAGCCGATCACGCCCACGGCGGCCGCCTCGGTGGCCGTGGCGAGGCCGGCGTAGATGCTGCCCAGCACCGCGCCGATCAGGCCCATCACCGGGATCAGGTGGCGCGATTCGTAGAGTTTTTGGCTGAGCGTGAACTGCTCGGTGCGGGGCGGGATTTTGCCCGGATTAAGCAGTGACCAGATGACGATATAGCCGCTGAACAGCGACGCCAGCAGCAGGCCCGGCAGCACACCGGCCACAAACAGCTGCGAGATCGATACCTCGGCGCTGACACCGTACACAATCATGATGATCGAGGGCGGGATCAAGAGGCCCAGCGTGCCGGCCCCGGCCAGCGATCCGATGATCTGGTCTTGCGGATAACCACGCTTGGTCAGCTCGGGTAGCGTCATCTTGCCGATGGTGGCGCAGGTGGCCGCGCTGGAGCCCGAGACGGCGGCAAAAATGGCGCAGCCAATCACGTTGGTGTGCAGCAGGCGCCCGGGCAGCCAGTTGACCCAGGGCGCCAGGCCTTTGAACATGCTCTCGCTTAGGCGGGTGCGAAACAGGATCTCGCCCATCCAGATGAACAGCGGCAGGGCGGTCAGCGTCCAGCTGGAAGACGAACCCCAGATCGTGACCGCCATGGCGTCGCCGGCCGGGTGGCTGGAGAACAGCTCCATGGCGATCCAGGCGACGCCGGTGAGCGTGAGTCCAATCCAGACACCGCTACCCAGGATCAGGAACAGCGAGGCGATCAGCAGCGCGGTAATTCCGAGTTCACTCATGAAAATCTCTTGTCTTGTTATTCGTTATGCAGGGCTTCGTCGCTGCTGCTGGTGACGCGTTGACCGAGAAACTCCAGCACCAGCTCGTCGACAAAAGCAATCAGCAAAACCAGGGTGCCCGCCGCCATGCCGATTTGCGGAATCCACAGCGGCGTGGCGTCGTTGCCGGTGGAGATATCGTTGAAATCCCAGGACTGGTAGGCCAGCTTGATGCTGTAAAAGCAGAACAAACCCGACAGCAGCACGGCGGCGCTCAGGCTCCACAGCTCCAGCGCTTTCTTGGCCTTGGGTGCCACCGCATTGAGCAGCAGCGTGACCCGGATGTGTTCGTTTTTCTTGAGCGTGTGCGCCAGCGCCAGAAAGCCCGCCGCTGCCATGCAGTAGCCGGCATACATGTCGGTGCCCCGAAAGCTAAGGGAGACGTAGCGGTCCAGCATGCCCAGCACCACCATCAGCAGCGTGCCGACCATCATCAGCGCAGCGGCCCAGCTTGAAACGTCATAGAGCCTGTCCAGGCCGTTGCGAATGGAAGAGGCAGACATTGTTTGCTGCTTACTTTTTGCGATAGGCGCTGATCAGGGCCTGGCCGTCGGCACCGGCTTTTTTCTCCCAATCGGCCAGCATGATGGTGCCCACCTGTTTCAGGTCGGCGGCCAGCTTGGGCGGGGGCTGCAAAATCTTCATGCCTTTCTTGGTGAGTTCGACCTTGTACCACTCGTTCTTTTCGGCGCTTGACGCCCAGCCGCGAGTTTCAGCGTCGGCCGCGGCTTTGGTCAGCGCGGCCTGGGTGGCGGCATCCAGCGCATTGAAGGCCTTGAGGTTGACGATGACGGCGTTCTTGGGCAGCCAGGCCTGGGTGTCGTACCAGTACTTCACCGATTCATAAATCTTGGTGTCAAAACCGGTGGCGCCGGAACTCATCATGCTGTCCACCACGCCGGTGGCAAAAGCCTGGCTCACTTCGGCTGCTTGAATCGTGACCGGTTGGGCGCCAATCAGCTCCGCCATCTTGGCGGTGGCCGGGCTGTAGGCGCGCCACTTCACGCCCCGCATGTCGGCCACCGAGGTCAGCTCTTTCTTCACATACAGACCCTGCGGCGGCCAAGCTACCGCGTACAGCAGTTTCATGCCTTGCGCGCCCAGTACCTTGTCGAGCACCGGCTTCTGGGTCGCGTAGAGTTTTTTGCTGTCGGCAAAACTGGAGGCCAGAAACGGAATGCCGTCGACGCCAAAAATGGGGTTTTCGTTCTCGAAATTCACCAGCAAGATTTCACCGATCTGGGCTTGCCCGCCTTGCACGGCGCGTTTGATCTCGGGCGCTTTGAACAGGGACGCATTGGTGTGCACCGTGATCTTGAGCTTGCCGCCGGTCGCCGTGTCCACGTCCTTGGCGAATTGGATGATGTTTTCGGTGTGGAAGTTGCTGGCCGGGTAGGCCGCGGGCAGGTCCCATTTGGTTTGGGCGGCGGCTGTGCCGGCGGCCAATGCCAGAGCGAGTGCGGCCAGGGGGGTGGTCAGTGCGAACAGGCGACATTTCATAGAAACTCCGGTTGGGGTGATGGGCAAAGTGGGTAGCTGAATGTAAGACGGATTGGCCGGCGATTCATTGGTGTTTTCCCTAAATGTCAACGAATTGTTGATAAATTGTGATTGAAATACCTACAATCCGCACCATGCAACACAGATACCAGACCGGAGTCGGTTCATGACCAAAAAATCTCAGCCCAAGCCACCAGCCGCTACGCCGCTCGCTGAAGCGCCGTCCATCGTGTCGTCCGCGCACTTGGTGTCGCCCCGCAGCGCGGAGATGAGTGAGTTCGAGTTCGGGCTGATCGTGGCGGGCAACGCCTTTCACCGCTGGATCGCGCATTGCATGAGTGCCGCCGGCCTGAAAGACCTGACGCCGCTCGACGTGCTGGTGCTGCACCACGTGACGCATCGCGCCCGCAACAAGCGGCTGGCGGACATCTGCTTCATCATGAACGTGGAAGACACCCACTTGATCAACTATTCGCTCAAGAAATTGCAGAATCTGGGTGTGGTCGCGTCGCACAAGAGTGGCAAGGAGGTGACTTATGCCGCCACCGACATCGGGCGCCAGTATGTGGAGCGTTACCGTGAAATTCGCGAAAGCTGCCTGATCAACGCCCTGAATGCCGATGACGCGCTGAACCGCGACATTGGCGAGCTGGCCCGTTTGCTGCGGCTGTTGTCCGGCATCTATGACCAGGCGGCCCGCTCGGCCGCGTCTTTATGAAACACCCCCGAAGCGGCTGGCGCCGCCTCCCCCTCAAGGGGGCGACACCGACAGCCCGGCAAAGCCGGTTCTGTGGTGCCCCTGGCTTGAGGCATCGCATTCCTTGCACATTGGAGCTATCTGCATGACTGCATTGCATCCTCGCCGTTGGCAATTCTGGATCGACCGGGGCGGCACGTTCACCGACGTGGTGGGTCGGCGCCCCAACGGGGATGGCTCGTTCACCCTGGTCACGCACAAGCTGTTGAGTGAGAACCCGGAGCAATACAAGGATGCCGCGGTGGCCGGCATCCGGCATCTGTTGGGACTAAAAGCCGGTGAGCCGGTGACGCCGGAGCAGGTGGCCTGCGTCAAGATGGGCACCACCGTGGCCACCAACGCACTGCTGGAGCGCAAAGGCGAGCCGACACTGCTGGTCACCACCCGCGGGTTCAGGGATGCCTTGCGCATCGCCTACCAGAACCGTCCGCGCATCTTTGACCGCCACATCCAGTTGCCCGAGCTTTTGTACAGCGCCGTGGTGGAGGCCCATGAGCGCGTCGGCGCGCATGGCGACGTGATTCAGCCGCTCGACGAGTTGCTATTAAAAGAGGAGCTACTGACGCAATACCAACGGGGGCTACGAAGTGTTTCTATTGTATTCATGCATGGTTACCGCTACACCGCGCACGAGCTGACGGCCAAACGCATCGCTACCGACGTCGGCTTTACCCAGATCAGCACCTCGCATGAAACCAGCCCGATGATGAAGTTCGTCAGCCGCGGCGACACCACGGTGGTGGATGCCTATCTGTCGCCCATCTTGCGGCGTTATGTGGAGCAGGTGGCGGCCGAGATGCCGGGTGTG
The DNA here is from genome assembly GCF_002413825.1 of Rhodoferax sp. UBA5149. Taxonomy (GTDB): domain Bacteria; phylum Pseudomonadota; class Gammaproteobacteria; order Burkholderiales; family Burkholderiaceae_C; genus Rhodoferax. The sequence goes on along the minus strand of NZ_DHXT01000069.1, from coordinate 8,480 downwards.
AACCTGTTCTTCATGCAGTCCTCCGGTGGCCTGACCGAAGCCCACGTGTTTCAGGGTAAGGACGCGATTTTGAGCGGCCCGGCGGGCGGCATTGTGGGCATGGCCCGCACGGCGGAGATTGCGGGCATCGAGAAGGTCATCGGCTTTGACATGGGCGGCACCTCGACCGATGTGTCGCACTACGCGGGCGAGTTCGAACGCGAGTTCGAGACCCAGGTGGCCGGCGTGCGCATGCGGGCGCCCATGATGAGCATTCACACGGTGGCGGCGGGCGGTGGCTCGATCCTGGCATTTGACGGGTCCCGTTTTCGGGTCGGCCCGCAGAGTGCGGGGGCAAATCCCGGACCGGCCAGTTACCGCCGCGGTGGTCCGCTGGCGGTGACCGATGCGAATGTGATGCTGGGCAAGATCCAGCCGCGCTATTTTCCCAAGGTGTTCGGCCCCGGCGCGGACGAGGCCCTGAGCCTGGAGGTGGTGCAAGAAAAATTTGCTGAACTCGCGGGCCAAACCCATCGCCCGGCCGAGGAAGTGGCGGAAGGTTTCATCAACATCGCAGTGCAGCAGATGGCCAACGCCATCAAGAAAATTTCGGTCGCCCGTGGCTATGACGTGACGCGCTACACCCTGCAATGCTTTGGCGGCGCCGGTGGACAGCATGCCTGTCTGGTGGCCGATGCGCTGGCCATGACGCGCGTCTTTGTGCACCCGCTGGCCGGCGTGCTGAGCGCTTATGGCATGGGGCTGGCCGACCAGACCGTGATTCGGGAGCAGGCGGTCGAAGTCAAACTCGCGGCCGATGCTGTTTCCGGGATCGCCGCCCAGCTCGATGCATTGGCCGCCGTGGCCGAGGGTGAGTTGACGCGCCAGCAGGTCAGCGTCGGCGCCGTCACCACCCACCGGCGCGTGCATGTGCGCTACGAGGGCAGCGATGCGGCGCTGGTGGTCAAGTATCCGCAAAGCAGTGCGTCCGCGCCGGAGGGCATCGTGGCACAGATCGCATCGGGTTTCGAGGCGGCCTACAAGCAGCGATTTGCTTTTTTGATGCAAGGCAAGGGCTTGATCGTGGAGGCGGTGTCGGTGGAGGCTGTCATTGCGGGCGACGCCCCCGCCGAACCCCGCCACACCTTGCATGCGCCGCGTGATCTGCAGGCCAGTGGTGCCGTGATTGAGGCCGTGCGCATGTACTGCAGCGGCCAATGGGTGGATGCCGCGCTGGTGGTGCGCGAAGACCTGCAGCCGGGTGACATCATCCCGGGACCGGCCATCATCGCCGAGAAGAATGCGACCACCGTCGTGGAGCCCGGCTGGGAAGCAAGCTTGACAGAGTTTGACCATCTGGCCCTCGTCAGACGGGCGCCACGCGCTATCAAATATGCAGCAGGAACGACCGTGGACCCGGTGCTGCTGGAGGTCTTCAACAACCTCTTCATGAACATTGCCGAGCAGATGGGCCTGCAGCTGCAAAACACGGCCTACTCGGTCAACATCAAGGAACGGCTCGATTTCAGCTGTGCGCTGTTCGACGCCGCCGGCAACCTGATTGCCAACGCGCCGCATATGCCGGTGCACCTGGGCTCCATGGGCGAGAGCATCAAGACCGTGGTGCGCGAGAATGCCGCCACCATGCAGCCGGGTGATGTGTATGTGCTGAACGACCCCTACCACGGCGGCACGCATCTGCCCGACATCACGGTCATCACGCCGGTGTACCTGAATGACCGGCCGACGTTTTACGTCGGTTCCCGCGGCCATCATGCCGATGTCGGCGGCATCACGCCGGGCTCCATGCCGCCGTTCTCCACGCGCATCGAGGAAGAGGGCGTGCAGATCAACAACGTCAAACTGGTGGACCGCGACGTGCTGCGCGAGGCCGAAATGATCGCGCTGCTCCAGAGCGGTGAATACCCGAGTCGAAACCCGCAGCAAAACATGGCCGATCTCAAGGCGCAGATTGCCGCCAACGAAAAAGGCGTGCAGGAACTGCGCAAAATGGTCGAGCA
>NZ_DHXT01000069.1:2730-6307 GCF_002413825.1 Rhodoferax sp. UBA5149 | reverse complement strand
GAAGAATCGGTGCGTCGGGTCATCACGCGTCTCAAGGATGGTACGTTCACTTTGCCGTTGGACAATGGGGCACAGATCCAGGTGGCGATCCGCGTCGATGCGTTGGAGCGCAGCGCGGTGATTGACTTCACGGGTACCTCCGAGCAGCAGACCAACAACTTCAACGCGCCGACGGCCGTCTGCATGGCCGCCGTTTTGTATGTGTTCCGCACCCTGGTGGATGACGATATTCCGCTCAACGCGGGTTGCCTCAAGCCGCTTCAGGTCATCATTCCTGCGGGCTCCATGCTGAATCCGAATCCGCCGGCGTCGGTGGTGGCGGGCAATGTCGAAACCTCGACTTGCATCACCAATGCCTTGTATGGTGCATTGGGTGTCATGGCGGCCAGCCAGTGCACCATGAACAACTTCACCTTTGGCAATGCGCGCTACCAGTACTACGAGACGATCTCGGGCGGTTCGGGTGCCGGAGCCCTGACGAACGCCGACGGTGTCGTCGTGGGCGGCTTCAACGGCACCGACGTCGTGCAAACCCATATGACCAATTCACGCCTGACCGACCCGGAGGTCTTCGAGTTCCGGTTTCCGGTCCGGCTGGAAAGCTACGAAATTCGCCAGGGCTCGGGCGGGGCGGGCCAATGGCACGGTGGCAACGGCGGTGTGCGCCGCGTCAAGTTTCTGGAGCCCATGACCGCCAGCATTTTGTCGAATGGCCGCCAACATGGCGCCTTCGGCATGGCCGGTGGGCAGCCCGGTCAGGTCGGCCGCAACCGCGTGCTGCGGGCGGACGGCCGGATTGAAGAACTGGGCCACATCGGCCAGGCCGAGATGCAGGTCGGTGATGTATTTGAGATTTGCACGCCGGGCGGTGGGGGGTTCGGCGGACAAAGTCCTCACCGATAGCCTTGGCTCGCGGTGGCGGGCCATGCGTATCCCCCATTTGGGGGATAGACATTGACAGGAGCGCTTGGGAAAATACTGATATATCGAATCGGTGGCTCCGTGTACAGTCGGGCGCATCAGAATTTTGAGTTGTCACTTTTTCTGGATTTTGGAGCAGACCATGCCGGGCCTCGGCGATTACCCAAAGTATATGAAACGATCTCCCCGCTACTGGCTGGTGTTCAGTGTTGCGCTGGCGCTGGGCTTGGGCGCGTACGCGTTGATGATTCAGGTGCTGGCCGTGCCAGCCATGGCTGCCCTGCTGATGATCGGCACGCTGTTGCTGGCCGCAATTGCCCTCGTGTTGAGTCAAAAATTAAAGCGGGTGCGGGCGCAACGAGACCGGGCGCGGGTGCGAGCCAACGCGACGCGGCGGCAAATCATTGCCCTGCTGCAAAACCAGGATATTCGTCTGAAACAGAGTGTGGAACGACAAGTGCAGGAGTTGCAAAGCGAGATTTCTGAACTTTACGACAGAGAGTCCTTGCTGAAGGTTCAGGCGCATCACGATGGCCTGACCGGTCTGGCCAACCGGATCCTGTTGACGGACCGTTTTCGTTTTGCGGTGGAGCGGGCCAAACGCAGTAGCGTGTCTTTTGCGCTTTTGATGGTTGACCTGAACGATTTCAAGATCATCAACGATAACTACGGCCATGCCGTCGGAGACGCCGTTTTGATCACCATGGCCAAGCGCCTGGTCGGTGCGGTGCGGGCTTGCGATACGGTGGCCCGGCTCGGCGGCGACGAGTTTGTACTCATTATTGAATCCTTCGAAGATCCGCAAGAGCTCGTTTCTTTGGGGCAAAAACTGATCGAGACGCTGTCCAACTCGATCACACTGGACAGCGGCGCCATTGTGAAGGTCGGTGCCAGCGTCGGTATGGCTTTGTACCCGGATCATGGGGCCGACATGAACGACTTGCTGTTTGTTGCCGACCATGCCATGTACGAGTGCAAGTCAAGCGGGCTGATGAGCCTGCATTAGGGAAGGGCGCCATGGAGGGGCGTGTGACCGATTTTACTAGCTTGGTGAATCTTGGTATGCTATAAATATAATAGCTGTCCATGCATGAAACACGGGGGCTGGAGCCGAATTTCCTATAAAAAAACCCGCCGAAGCGGGTTTTTTAAAGTGCAGCCCTGAATTACTTCTTGGCCGCGCTGGCAGCTGGTTTGGCAGCTTCAGCCTTGTCGGCCTTGGCGACGGGTTTCTCTTCCTTCTTGGTCGGCGGCACCGTTGCTGCGTTTTGGTACGCCGCGTCGTTCACGGTCAGCCCACCGGCGGAAAACTTGACGGCATTGCCTTTGCCCACGCCCTTGACGCGTTCGATGAAGTCGTTCCAGTCCTTGAAATTGCCCTTCTTGCGTTCGTCAAGAATCTTGGTCGAGATGGCTGGGCCGATACCTTTGATGCTGTCCAGTTCGGCCGCGTTGGCCTTGTTCACGTCCACCGCGGCAAAGCAGGCTGCGGCGTACAACATGGCCACGAGGGCCAGAATTTTCTTCAACATGAATCAACTCCTGAGGTTAAAAAAGTAAAAACAAAACACGGGCGCACATCTTCGACGAGGCCCGCAACACAACGAGATCAAGGCGCAGGGCGTTGACCTGCAGGGCGCGAAATTGCGTGAATCCCCTCGGTCAATGGCGGCACTCAGGTCTGGCTCGCCAGCCACTGGACGTATTTCGAGACGCCGGTCTGCACATCGACAAACGGGTGTTCGCAGCCGATGGCCCGCAGGGCGGATAAGTCGGCCTGGGTATAGCACTGGTACTTGCCGCGCAGGGCGTCCGGGAAGGGGATGTACTCGATCAAGCCGGCTGAGGCGATGGCCTCAAGCGGCAGTGCGGCCGCTCCCTGGATCGTGCGCATCGTGTTCACCACCGAGCTGGCCACGTCGTTGAAAGGCTGGGCCCGGCCGCTGCCTAGGTTGAAAATGCCGGACACGCCGGGGTGGTCAAAGAACCAGAGGTTGACCGCCACCACGTCGTCAATAAAAACGAAATCGCGCATTTGCGCACCCGGTCCGTAGCCGCCGTAGTCACCAAATAGTTTGACTTTGCCCTCGGCCACATACTGGTTGAACTGGTGGAAAGCGACGCTGGCCATGCGGCCCTTGTGCTGCTCGTGCGGCCCATACACATTGAAATATCGAAAGCCGACCACCTGGCCGGTCTTGCCAGCCACCGAACGCTGAAAGTCGATGCCACACTCGCGTCGCATGCGCTGGTCAAACAGCAGTTTGGAGTAACCGTACACGTTCAGCGGCCGCTCGCAGGCGGGGTCTTCCCGGAACGTGTCCGAGCCGCCGTAGGTGGCGGCGCTGGACGCGTACAAAAGCCGCGCCCCGCGTTTCTGGCAAGCCTGGAACAGGCTGACGGAGGTCGCGTAGTTGTTGTCCATCATGTACTTGCCATTGGCTTCCATGGTGTCGCTGCAAGCGCCTTCATGAAACACGGCCTCGATCTGGCCGAAGGCGCCATGCGCGAACAAGTCATAGAACGTGGCGGCATCCACGTAGTCCGAAATCTTCAGATCGACGAGGTTGCGAAACTTGTCGCCTTGCGTCAGGTCGTCGACGGCGATGATGTCGTCGAAGCCGCGCGCATTCAGGCCCTTGACGATGTTGCTGCC
>NZ_DHXT01000069.1:585-2563 GCF_002413825.1 Rhodoferax sp. UBA5149 | reverse complement strand
GACGGCGATGATGTCGTCGAAGCCGCGCGCATTCAGGCCCTTGACGATGTTGCTGCCAATAAAGCCGGCGGCACCGGTGACAACGATGCGGGTCATGCAAACAACTCCTCATAAGAAACCGTGGCCGTGCCAAATTTGCCCACCACCAGGCCGCCGGCCCGGTTCGCCAGGGGCAGCGCATTCCGCAGGCTCATGCCGGCGGCCACCATCGCGGCCATGGTGGCAATCACGGTGTCGCCCGCGCCCGTCACGTCAAACACCTCACGGGCCTGGGCACTGACGTGCAGCTGGCCCTGGGCATCAAACAGCGTCATACCCTCTTCGCTGCGGGTCAGCAGAACGGCGTCCAGCCCGAGCTGTTCGCGCAGGTTGTGGCATTTGGCTTGCAGGTCAGATTCGTCCAGCCAGGGGCCAATGACCTGCTGCAGCTCGACCCGGTTGGGCGTGATGACGCTGGCGTTTTTGTAGCGCGAAAAGTCGCTCCCTTTGGGGTCGATCAGGATCGGCTTGCCGGCTGCGCGCGCGCGCGCAATCATGTCGCTCACGTGGGCCAGTCCGCCTTTGCCGTAGTCTGAAAACAGCACCGCGTCATGCTCGGGCAGCAGATGGATAAAGGCGGCACTTTGCGAGGCCAGCACTTCGGTCTTGGGTGTGTTTTCGAAATCAAGGCGCAGCAATTGTTGCTGACGGCCAATCACCCGCAATTTGACGGTTGTCTTCAGATCCGCGTCTCGGCCAAAGTGCGTGCGGATGCCGGTACCGGCGACCAGGGCCTCCAGTTTGTGGCTGGCCTCATCATCGCCCACCACGGTCAGCAGCGAGGATTGCGCCCCCAGTGTCACCACGTTGTAGGCGACGTTGGCGGCCCCGCCGTTGCGCTCTTCCTCGCGCGTGATGCGCACAATCGGCACCGGCGCTTCAGGTGAGATACGGTCCACGGCGCCGTACCAGTAGCGGTCCAGCATCACGTCGCCGACCACCAAGACGCGGGCTTTTGCTAATTTTTTTTTGGAAATGATCATGGCATGCAATGTGTCGGTCATAGCTCTTCCACCCGCCGGGCCGGGTAACTGTCCCACGCCTGGCAGCCGGGGCATTGCCAGAAGTGTTGTTTGGCTTCAAAGCCGCAAGCCGCGCAGCGGTAGCGTGTCAGCGGCTTGACGGCATGGTCCAGCGCCCGCTGCACTTGCGGATGAAATTGCTCGTGTTCGAGTTTTTCGCCGGCAATCCATTTGGCGGCGGCGACCAGCGAGGGCTCGCGTTCCAGATGTCGCACATACCAATCGCGCGCCGTGGGGGAGGGGCCTTCCACGGTCGCTTCGAGTGCCACGATGGCATCCAGCACATCCAGCGAGGGAAAGAGTTCGTAATTGGTTTTGAGCAGCTCCAGTGCGTCGTGCGAGCGCCCGCACGCCACCGCGAACTCGGCCAGAGGTCCTGCCATCAGCGGGATGGCCGCGGGCGAAGACGCAAGCGCTTCCTCAAGTTCGTGGTAGGCATCTTCCGTTTTGCCCTGGCTGGCCAACAAGCGGGCGAGATCGATACGTGGCCGCGCTGCAGCGGGCGCCGTCTTGATCGCCTCTTGGAGTAAAAACCGGGCCTGTTCCAGCTCCTGATGGGTGATAAATGCGGCGGCCTGCTCGCACAGGTAATGGGCCAGACGGCCACGGAAGCTGCCCTGGTTGGAGTGCTCCAGTTTTTGGGCGATGAGGGCGGCATGGGTCCAGTCACGGCTGCGCTCATAGTTGGCCAACAGTGCCAAGCGCGCCTGACCTTCAAAAGGCGTGTCTTCGAGTTTGAGCAAAGCCGCTTCGGCGTGGTCGAGCAGGCCCGCTTTAAGGTAGTCCAGCGCCAGTGCATGCTGCGCGCGCTGGCGGTCCGCCAGACTCAAGTCACCACGCGACAGCAGGTGCTCGTGGACCCGCACCGCACGCTCGTATTCACCGCGACGGCGAAACAGGTTGCCCAGCGCGAAGTG
>NZ_DHXT01000069.1:0-425 GCF_002413825.1 Rhodoferax sp. UBA5149 | reverse complement strand
CAGGTTGCCCAGCGCGAAGTGCAACTCCGAGGTGTCCGGGTCGTTTTGCACCGCTTCAATGAAGGCGTCAATCGCCTGGTCCTGCTGCTCATTGAGCAAAAAGTTCAAGCCCTTGAAATAGGCTTTGGGGGCCTGATGGTTTTCAATGCGCAGCTGGCGCAGATCAAGGCGCGAGGCGAGCCAGCCCAGCACAAAGGCCAGGGGCAGGCCCAGCAGTATCCAGCTCAGGTCAAAGTCCATGCGGGGCGGGCGCCGACGTCATTTGTGATTTGTCGGTATCGACAGTCAACGTTGCCTGACGTGCGCGGGTGGCGGCGCGGCGATGTTTCCACCAGCGCGGCACCATCCCCAGAACGCCCACGACCACTCCCGCCGCGAAAACGGTCAGCACCACCAACACCTGCGGCGCACGCCACTGGGTGCCA
>NZ_DHXT01000174.1:12168-34133 GCF_002413825.1 Rhodoferax sp. UBA5149 | reverse complement strand
GGGCGCGACACGCGCGGCCTGATTCGCCAGCATCAGTTCGACAAGGTCGAGATGGTGCAAATCGTGCATCCCGACAAGAGCTATGCGGCGCTGGAAGAGATGACCGGTCACGCCGAAGCCATTCTGCAAAAACTGGGCCTGCCCTACCGCGTGGTGTCCCTGTGCACCGGCGACATGGGTTTTGGCGCCAGCAAGACCTATGACCTGGAGGTCTGGCTGCCGGCGCAAAACACCTTCCGCGAGATCAGTTCCATTTCGAACTGCGAGGCGTTTCAGGCGCGCCGACTGCAGGCCCGCTTCAAGAATGCGCAAGGCAAGAACGAGCTGCTGCACACCCTCAATGGCTCGGGCCTGGCGGTCGGGCGCACGCTGGTGGCGGTGCTGGAGAATTATCAGAACGCCGATGGTTCGGTCACCGTGCCGCAGGTCTTGCGCCCCTATGTTGGCGGCCAGAAAGTGTTGGGCAGCACGACCATGAATGACATCGACATGTAGCTTGCCATGACCCACCGTCTATTGCTGCTGCTCATCGTCGGTCTGACCTTGAGTTTGCCAAGCCAGGCGGTGGAAACCTTGCGCGTGCTGACCTGGCCGGGCTACGCGGACAGCGATCTGGTCAAAGCGTTCGAGAAAAAATACGAGGTGCGGGTCGAGGTCAGCTTTGTCAGCTCGGACGATGTCCTTCGGCAAAAGATCAGCGCCAACCAGGGTGGCGACTTCGACGTCTTTGCCGCCAACACGGCAGAAATGCAGCACTACATGGCGCAAAAACTGGTGCTGCCGCTGCGGCTCGCCAACATTCCCAATACGGCGAACCAGTTGCCCCGATTCCGCCATGCCAGCAGCATTCCCGGCATCACGCAGTTGGGCGAGGTCTATGCCGTGCCCTACACCTATTCGGAAATGGGTTTGATTTTTGATCGCAAGCAGTTCGCGCAAGCGCCGACTTCGCTGGCCGCCATGTGGGACCCGAAGTACAAGGGACGGGTTCTGGCTTTTGACACCAGCAGCCACAACTTTTCCATCGCCTCCTTGCTGCTGGATGGCAAGCCGTTCCAGATTGAAGACAAAAAATTCAAAAACGTGGTCAATCACCTCATTGCCTTGCGCCGCAATGTGCTGACTTTCTACGCCTTGCCGGAAGAATCGGTGGAACTGTTCCTCAATCACTCGGTGGCACTCATGTTTGCCAATTACGGCACGCAGCAGCTCAAGCTCTTGCGTGACGCCGGCGCCGATGTCGGCTATGTCATTCCGACGGAGGGCGCGCTGGCTTGGCTGGACTGCTGGGCGATAACCCGCGGGGTCAAAAACAAGAACCTCGCGGAGCGCTGGATTAACTACATGCTGGACAAGAAAGTAAGCAGTGAGTTGACCCGGCGTCAGGGCCTGTCGAACACGATAGAAGCCGACAGCGCCACCCGGGACACCGACAAGATCATCTGGCTTGAACCGGTGGAGGATGACAAACGCCGGGCCGCGCTGTGGGGCCATATCATTTCCGGCGATTTGCCGGGGCGGTTCTAAGCCATGCGATACGGCATCGGATTCAAGTTGGGGCTTTTGCTGGCCAGCTTCAGTCTGGTGGCGATGGGCATCGTGGGTTACTACGCCTACGCCAGCGGCCGTGCCACCTTGTTGCTGGCGGCGCAACGCGATTTGCTAACGGCAACCCAGGTGCTGGGCCGCAATTTCCAGGCCAGTATTGACGAAATTTCCGGCGACGCACTGTTGCTGGCAAGCCTGCAGACAAGCCCTGTGATTGCGGGTGCCCATGACAAAGCAGCCGCGGACCGCGACAAACAACGGCTGGCCGATACCTTCACGGCCTTGATGGCGGTGCATCCTCACTATTTTCAGATTCGCCTGATTGGTGCGGACGACCATGGCCTGGAGCTGGTTCGCGTTGATCGTGATGGCGACAAGCTGACACGCGTCCCGGCGGCCGATTTGCAGGAAAAAGCGCATTACGCCTACGTCTTCAACACCTTGCCGCTGCGCCGGGGGCAGGTGTATTTGTCGGACATCACGATCAACCACGAAGAAGGGGCGCATTCCGGACTGAACAAGCCAACCGTGCGGGTCGCCACGCCGGTGGTCGCCGATGACGGCAAAGTGCTGGGGCTGATCGTGATCAACCTTGATTTGAACGGCCTGTTTGCCCGTCTGAAATCCGATCTGCCGAATGCCTACCAGCTCTACCTCAGCAACCATTGGGGCGATTATCTGATACACCCCAATCCGGCCGAGGCCTTTGGTTTTGATCAGGGGCGCCGAATTTTGATTCAGGAGTTTTTCGAACCGGTTGCCGCCCTGATCAGTGGCAAGAGCGCCAGCGTGGTGACAAGTATCGAAGGTGCACAACAGCCTGCTAACGGTCTCGTGGCCGCTTTTGTCCGGCTGCCTTACGGTGGATCCGTCGAGAAGAATTTTGTGATTCTGGGCCTGTCGCAGCCACTGGAGAACGTGGTGCGCGAAACCAGACGGCTGGGTTGGAACACCGTTCAGATGATTCTTGCGCTGGGCGTGCTGGCCGTGGTTCTGGCGGCGCTGGTTTCGCGTGCCGTGACCGGCTCCTTGAGGAGCATGGTGGATGCGATGAAGCGGTTTTCAAAAGAACAGGTGGTCAGTGAGCTGCCCGCTGTTCGCAAAGATGAAATCGGGCTGCTTGCCAGCAGCCTGAACGACATGCAGACCACCCTTGTGGCGAACATGCAGGAGTTGAATGAGAGCCGGCAAACGCTCAAGCACCTCGCACAACATGATTCGTTGACAGGCCTGCCTAACCGCGCCCTGTTTGACGACCGGCTGCGCCAGGCGGTCTCGCAGGCCCGGCGCGATCACACGCGCATGGCAGTGCTGTTTGTCGATCTGGACGAGTTCAAGCTCATTAACGATTCCCGTGGCCATCATGTCGGCGATTTGTTGCTGCATGCCGCAGCGAGTCGGATGGAGGCTTGTGTGCGCAACGTCGATACGGTGGGTCGCCTCGGGGGTGATGAATTTGTCGTGCTGCTGCCCTATGTCGAGGCGTACCAGGATGCCCTGCTGGTGGCAGAAAAAATCTGCCATGCCCTCAACCAACCCTTTGACCTGGACGGTCGTGATGTGATTATTTCTTCCAGCATCGGTGTGGCCATTTATCCCGAACATGGCAGCGACGAGCTGACTCTCTCGAAGAGTGCCGATGCCGCCATGTACCTGGCCAAGGAAAGCGGCGGCAACCGGGCCCGTCTTTTCGGGCACCTCCTTTAGTGCAACCAGTTGCAATGTGATGAAATCTGGATTACATTTATGCAACTGATTGCATAAATAGGAAAATTTGCCATGAATCCTTATCCCCATCTGCTGCAGCCCCTTGAGCTGGGCTTTACTTCCCTGGCGAACCGTGTGCTGATGGGCTCCATGCACGTCGGTCTGGAGGAGGTCAAGAACGGCTTCGAGCGCATGGCCGCTTTCTATGCCGAGCGCGCGCGCGGTGGCGTTGGCCTGATCGTGACCGGCGGCATTGCGCCCAATGAGCGTGGCCGTCCCATGACCGGTGGCGCCACCCTGATGACGGAGGCCCAGGCCGAGCATCACAAGGTCGTGACCCAGACGGTGCACGCCGAGGGCGGCAAGATCGCCATGCAGATCCTGCACTTTGGCCGCTATTCCTATCAGCCTTCGCTGGTGGCGCCGAGTGCGCTCAAGGCGCCCATCAACCCGTTCGAGCCGCATGCGCTGACCACCGAAGAAGTGGAAGAGACCATCAGCGATTTCGTACGCTGTGCGGCGCTGGCCCAGTTCGCGGGTTATGACGGGGTCGAGATCATGGGCTCCGAGGGTTACCTCATCAACGAATTCATTGCCAGCCGCACCAACCAGCGCGACGACGCCTGGGGCGGCGCTTACGCCAACCGCATCCGCTTGCCCGTCGAAATCGTTCGCTGCACACGCGAGCGGGTGGGAAAGAATTTCATCATCATTTATCGCCTCTCGATGCTGGACCTGGTGGCGGGCGGTTCATCGCTGGAAGAGGTCATTCAGCTAGCCCAGGCTATCGAGGCCGCCGGTGCCACCATTATCAACACGGGCATTGGCTGGCACGAGGCCCGCATTCCGACCATCGCCACCAAGGTGCCGCGCGCCGCCTACGCCTGGGTCACGCAGCGCCTCAAGGGCCATGTCTCGGTGCCGCTGGTGGCCACCAACCGGATCAACACGCCCGAGGTGGCCGAGCAATTGCTGGCCGACGGCTACTGCGACATGGTCTCGATGGCCCGGCCGCTGCTGGCCGATCCTTTCTTCGTGCGCAAAGCAGCCCAGGGCCGTGCCGACGAGATCAATACCTGCATCGGCTGCAACCAGGCCTGTCTGGACCATACGTTTGCCGGCAAGATCACCTCCTGTCTGGTCAACCCGCGGGCTTGCCACGAAACCGAGCTGGTTTTTCTGCCCACGAAACAGCCGAAGCGTCTCGCCGTGGTCGGTGCCGGCCCGGCCGGCATGAGCTTCGCCGTCACCGCTGCCGAGCGCGGCCATGACGTGACACTGTTTGATGCCGATGCCGAGATCGGTGGCCAGTTCAATGTGGCGAAAAAGGTGCCGGGCAAGGAAGAGTTCTTTGAGACCTTGCGCTACTTCCGCAAACAGATTGACCTGCGCGGCGTCAAGCTGCGCCTGAACACGCGCGTTGGCGCGCAGGAACTGGTGCAGGGCGGCTTCGACGCGATCGTGCTGGCGACCGGCGTCAAACCGCGCGTGCCCGACATTGAAGGCATCAACCATCCCAAGGTGCTGGGTTATCTCGATGTGTTGCGTGAGGGGCGAGCGGTGGGAAAATCCGTGGCGCTGATCGGCGCGGGCGGTATTGGCTTCGATGTCGCCGAGTACCTGACGCACAGTGGCGACAGTGCCAGCGTGAACCCCGAAAAGTTCTACGCCGAATGGGGCATTGATCCAGGCTACCGCGCGTCCGGTGGTTTGCGCCCTGCACAGGTCGAAGCGTCGCCGCGCCAGGTCTACCTGTTGCAGCGCAAGAAAAGCAAGGTGGGTGATGGCCTGGGCAAGACCACAGGCTGGATTCACCGCACCTCGCTGAAGGCGCGCCACGTCAACATGGTGTCGAACGTGAGCTACCGAAAAATCGACGACGCCGGTCTGCACGTCAGCATTGACGGACAGGAAAAGCTGATCCCGGTAGACAACGTGGTGCTGTGCGCCGGGCAGGAGCCGCAGCGTGATTTGTACGCCGCGCTGCAAAACGCCGACTGCACCGTGCACCTGATTGGCGGCGCCGATGTGGCGGCCGAACTGGATGCCAAGCGCGCCATCGACCAGGGCGTTCGCCTGGCGGCAACCATCTGAAAAACTTCACATCGATTCGAAAGGAAATTGCATGAGTACCTCCCCTGCACAACTGCACCCGGCCGTCGCCGAATCACTGGCGACATGGCACCGCATGATCGCCGCCGGCGATCTCAAAGCCCTGCCGAGCCTCCTGCACCCCGACGCCGTATTTCGCTCGCCCATGGCCTTCCCGCCCTACCAGTCGGCGCAGGCCGTGACGCTGGTTCTCAACACCGTCATGGGCGTGTTCGAGAACTTTGCCTACCACCGTGAGCTCGCCAGCGGTGATGGACTCAGCGTGGTGCTGGAGTTCAGTGCCAACGTGGGTGACAAGCAGCTCAAGGGCATCGATCTGATTCGATTCGACGAGCAGGGAAAGATTGTTGAGTTTGAAGTCATGATTCGTCCACTGAACGGACTACAGGCGCTGGGTGCCGAAATGGGCAGGCGACTGGGGCAGCATTTGCCCGCCTTCAAAGGCAGCAAAGCGGACTGACGCCGGACTGCCAGGATGTCGCTGCCCCATGCGTTATTGACCGCCTTGCTGGAGCAACCGTGCGCCGGGCTTGAGCTGGCGCGCCGTTTTGACCGATCCATCGGTTTCTTCTGGCACGCGACCCATCAGCAGATCTACCGGGAACTCGGTCGCCTGGAGAGCGCCGGGTGGGTGGAGCCGCTGCCGCCCGAGACGGGCAGGGGGCGTAAAAAGGTGTACCGAGTGCTGCCCGCCGGCGCCAATGAGCTCAAACGCTGGACGGCCGAAGCGCAGGATCCCAAACCCTTGCGTGATGAGCTGATGCTGAGACTGCGGGCCGAGGCCGTCGTCGGCCCGACCGCCCTCAAGGAAGACATCGAACGCCGTCTTGTCATCCATCGCCAGAAGCTGGCGCTTTACCGCAAGCTGGAGGCGCATGACTTTCCTGCACCCATCGAGTCGCGTGAAGCGCAACTGCAGCATCTGGTGTTGACGGCTGGCATCATGTTCGAAGCTTCATGGGTCGAGTGGTCCGAAAAGGCACTGCAGGTATTGACACCGATCAATTTGACAGAAAAGCGATAATGGCCGGTCTTGTGGCGGCCCTGGGTCTTGCCCGGTCTGCACGCGTCGTCAATCGCCAATATAATGCGGCTCCCTACAGGAAAGCCCCTATACGCTGTGCCGTCGAGAGTCCGATATAGTCAGTAGGCATCGTTCATTTCCCATTCTCCATACAACGCAAGGATCCTCACCATGAAACGTTTTACTTTTCTCAAATTTATATTGAGCGCTGCCGTGTTGAGTTTCACGATGGCGGGTACCGCACATGCCGACCAAGGCACGGCGGCGGAAGCCGAGGCCATGGTCAAGAAGGCCGTTGCCTATATCAAGGCCAATGGCCCCGAGAAGGCCTACGAGGAATTCACGAACGGCAAATCCTTCAAGGACCGCGACCTCTACATCATTGTGTACGACTTGAAAGGCAAGAACCTGGCGCAAGGCGCCAACCCCAAGCTGGTGGGCAAGGATCTGATCGGCCTGAAGGATCCGGACGGCAAGCCGCTGATCCAGATGTTCGTCGATCTGGCCAAGACCAAAGGCAAGGGCTGGGTGGAGGGCTACAAGTTCCTCAATCCAATGACGCAGAAGATCGAAGGCAAGGCCATGTACCTGGAACGCTTGGGCGACACCTTTGTTGGCTGCGGCATTTACAAGGGTTGATTTCGCTGCGCGGCCAAGCGCCGCTGGCATAACTTGAATCTTGTCTTTTTACTGCTGGGCCATCCTTATGAATTTGCGCGATATGAAAATCGGGCTCCGCCTCGGGCTGGGGTTTGGCTTGATCTTGCTGGCTGCCAGCGTGATGCTGGGCGGGGCGCTCATTAGCAACGGCATCAGCCGCGCCGCTTTGCTAGACACGCTGCACCTGGCGGCCGTCCAACAAGACCTTGCGGTGGACATGCGCCATACGCTGCTCAGCAGCGCCGTCTCTGTGCGCAACATGGGCCTGCAGACCAAGGTGGAAGGCGTGCAAAAAGACGAGGCCGAAGCCAAGAAACAGCGTGCCGCCTACCTGGCCGCCAAGGGCAAGCTGGAGGTCACCGGCCTCGGCACGAAGGAGCGCGAGCTGTTCGCCCGTCTGGCCGACATTGACCGCCAGATGGACGTGCATTTCAAGGAGGCGGTGGACTTGGCCGCGCAGTTCAATACCGAGCAAGCCGGCGCCGTCATCACCGGCAAGATTGATCCCTTGCTGATCAAGGCCATGGGCGAGCTGGGCACCTTCATCGCGATCCAGAAACAGCACACCGATGAGGCCACCGAGCAGGCCAATGCGAGCAATCGCGCCACCGTCAGCGTGATCAGCGCGGCGGCGGCACTGGTGCTGCTGCTGGCCGGTCTGATGGCCTGGCGACTGACGTTGAGCATCACCCGGCCGCTGTTGACTGCCATGGACGCCACGTCCCGTGTCGCGCGCGGCGATCTCTCGAGTGACATTGCCGTCAGCGGTCGCGACGAAGCGGCGCACTTGCTGGGCGGTCTGTTGGAGATGCGTGACGGCCTGGCCCGCATGGTCAGCGAAGTGCGCAGCGGCGCCGAGAATATCTCAACCGGCGCCAACGAGATTGCCACCGGCAATGCCGACCTGTCGCAGCGTACCGAAACCCAGGCCAGCAACCTGGAAGAAACCGCCGCCTCCATGGAAGAACTCAGCTCCACCGTGAAGAACAACGCCGACACCGCGCGCCAAGCCAATCAGCTGGCCGGTTTGGCGAGTTCAGCCGCTGTCAAAGGTGGCGTCGTGGTGGGCCAGGTGGTCGCTACCATGCAGGAAATAACGATTGCCTCGCGCAAGATATCGGACATCATCGGCGTCATTGACGGCATCGCATTCCAGACCAATATCCTGGCGCTCAACGCGGCGGTGGAAGCGGCCCGTGCCGGTGAGCAGGGACGCGGTTTTGCCGTGGTGGCCAGCGAAGTACGTAGCCTGGCCGGACGCTCAGCCGAAGCGGCCAAGGAAATCAAGAGCCTGATCGGCGCCAGCGTGGAGAAAGTCGAAACCGGCAGCCAGTTGGTGGGCGAGGCCGGTGAATCGATGAACGACATCGTCACGCAGGTCAAGCGCGTGGCCGACCTGATTGGGGAGATCAGCTCCTCCGCCCATGAGCAGACCAGCGGCATCGACCAGATTAACCAGGCTATTGCCCAGTTGGATAACGTCACCCAGCAAAACGCTGCCCTGGTGGAAGAGGCTGCAGCGGCGGCGGACAGCCTGAACCAGCAGGCTGGCCGCATGGTCGAGGTCGTGAGTGTGTTCAAGCTGGCCGTAGGCAACGCGCAGGGAATGGTGCGGCAGGCAGCGAGCGCTCCCCGGGCGGCTGCACCACGTGTGGCACCCAAGAAACCAGCGCCGCACACGGCCCGTCTGGCACCCGCGAAGGCGCCGACCGCGCGTGTTGCCGCGCCCAAGCCCAAGCAGCTGTCCTCGTCCTCGGCTGGCCCCAAGGCGGCTGCTTCAGATGACGACTGGACCAGCTTCTGAGGTCTTGCTCTGGCGCTGACCGGTCAGCGACCTGTTGCTATAAAAAACATAGCATAGTACGCTTTATTGACGCGGGCTAGCATCATTTTATGATGCTAGACGGTCAAGCCGCGAAACCGTGAAATTGTCAAACGGCCTGCATCACCACCGCCACGCCACTGAGCACGGCATTGCCTGACAGCGGGTCGCGCAGGTTTTCGTCGAGCAGGGTATTCAGATTGGCGCCGGGGCGCTCGGCGGCGAGTCTAAGGCGCGTGCCGGGCAGGCTGTGGCCCCAACCGTGGGGCAGGCTGACCACGCCGGGCATCATGTCGCTGCTGACCTGCACCTGGGCTTCGATGCTGCGCGTGCCATTGGCAATGCGCGCCAGGGCGCCGTCGGACAGGCCCAAACGCTGGGCATCGCTGGGATGGACGAGCGCGGTGCAGCGAAACGGACCTTTGGCGAGGATGGGCAGGTTGTGCATCCAGCTGTTGTTGGAGCGCACATCGCGCCGGCCAATGATGACCATGTCCGGGGTCGGCAGCTTCAGGTCGTCGCGGACACGTGACAGGTCGGCCAGCAGCATCGGGGGCGCCAGTTCCACCTTGCCCGAGGGCGTGCGCAGCATCCCCGGCAGGCGCGGTGCCAGCTCCCCGAGGTCGATGCCGCCACTGGCCGAACTGGCCTTCACCTTGGCCAGGTTCAAGCCGTCGGGCTTGGCGCCGAACGCATCACCATAGGGGCCGCTTCGCAGTGCCACATCGAGCAGGCGGTCGGGGCCACGCAATTGGTGGCCGACAGCCTGCATGACCGCTGGCGCCTGGTCGCCGAACTGGCGCCGCGTATCGTCGGCAAAGTGCTCGTCGTCCAGTGCACCAGGGTCGGCATCCGCGCCTTTGCCCTGAATGATGGCGCTGAGCTTGAGCAGGATTTCCCACTCGTGCAATTGCGTGCCTGGGCGTTCGAACACGGGTTCGCTGTAACGGGCGTGGTTGCGCCAGGACAACTGCGGGAAGGCGACGTCGTAGTGCATGCTCTCCAGCGGTGACAGCCCGGGCAATATGACATCGGCATGGCGCGTGGTTTCATTGAGGTAGATGTCCAGGCTGACCATGAAGTCGAGCTGGTCCAGTGCGTGGCCCACGCGGGCGCCGTTGGGGCTGGAGAGTACCGGGTTGGTACCTACCGTGATCAGCGCCTTGATCTGGCCCACACCGGGGGTCTCAATCTCTTCGCTGAGACAGGTCATGGGCAACTCGCCATAAATCTCGGGCGCGCCACTGACGCGGCTGTTGTGGCGGCCGGTGGTGATGCCGCGGCCGACGCCGGGCACGGTACCGGTTTGGCTGCTGCTGCTGGTGTTGGATGCAAAGGCCGCCGCCTGCGAGAACATGGCGCCGCCGGGCAAGTCCAGATGGCCGGTGAGTACGTTGAGCACGTCCACCAGCCAGCTCGCCAGTGTGCCGTACTGCTGCGTGCAAGTGCCGATGCGGCCATAGACGGCGGCGCGCTGCGTTGACGCGAGTTTGCGTGCGATCCCACGGATGGTTGACGCGTCAATGGCGCAGCGCTCGGCGACGGCCTCGGCCGAAAACGGTGCGACGGCCACGGCCACCTCGTCGACGCCGTTGACAAGTCCGGCCACCGGTCCGAGCCGGACCAGCTTTTCGTCAAACAGCGTGTGCACCAGGCCCAACAGCAAGAACACATCGGCGCCGGGGCGGATGAAGTGATGTGCGTTGGCCATGGCGGCGGTCTCCGACCGGCGCGGGTCAATCACCACCAACTCGCCGCCGCGCGCCTGCAGGGCCTTTGCCTTGCCCTTGAAGTCGGGCACGGTCCACATGCTGCCATTGCTGGCCAGCGGGTTGGCCCCCAGCAGCAGCAGGTAGTCGCAGCGCGCAATATCCGGGATGGCAATTGACAGCCAGTGGCCGAACATCAGGCCACTGGCGAGTTGCTTGGGCATCTGGTCCAGCGTCGAGGACGAGAACACATTTTTGCTGCCCAGCGCACGCGCCAGGCGCCCGAAGTACATCAACAAACCGATCTTGTGCGCCGCCGGGTTGCCCACGGCGATGCCGACGGCGTCGCGGCCATGTTGCGCGCGGATGGCTGGCAGGCGGGCCTCGATCTCCTGGAAGGCCTCGTCCCAGCTCGCCTCGACAAACTCACCGTTGCGCTTGATCAGCGGCGTGCGCAGCCGGTCGGGGTCTTCATGCAAATCGGCCAGCGCCACGCCCTTGGGGCAGATGTAGCCGGCGCTGAACACGTCGGCATCATGGCCACGGATGCTGATGACTTTGTTGTCTTGAACTTTGAGTTCGAGGCCGCAGCAAGCTTCGCACAGCGGGCAGATGCGGTGATGGATGGTGTGGGTCATAGGGTGTCTCCACTCTCGATTTCATCCGATATTTCAGATGGCGTCGAGCACGTCTGGGACATCCGCGAGTGCAAAAGATGCCGAGTGAAACCCCCTGTGTCGTTGGCGATACGAGAGTTTGGGGAAAAATGCCAAACGGCCTGATGCTGTTTATTTTGTAGCATCAGGCCGTTGTATTTGGCGGAGAGGGTGGGATTCGAACCCACGGTACCTTGCGGTACGCCTGATTTCGAGTCAGGTACATTCGGCCACTCTGCCACCTCTCCTGTTTCGACTGGCTGCCATTGTATCAGTGGCGTCGCCAGTGCCGGCCGCCTTCAGTCGGCATCGGCCATCAGTTGCAAGGCCGTGCTGACGGCCTGTGTCTCAACATCGGCGTTGGGCTGCAGCTTGTCGGCCAGACCGGGCAGGGCCGAGGCGCCCTGCGTCTGCAGCAGAGCGATGGATTGACCGGCTTCCCTGGGGGAATCGAAGCCGGTGCTCTGCAACAGCAGGCGACCGTCAACGTCCACCAGCTTGAAGTAGAACTTGCCATCGCGTTCGCGGTACTGCTTGAACGCCGGTTTTGCCACTTTGGCAGTTTTTGCCGCTTGGCTGCTGGCCTGCGCCCGCAGGTCGCGCAAGCCGACAGCCGAGCGCAACCGGCCCATGAACGGGGTGGCAATCTGGCGTGCCCGGGCGGCACCGGCCAGCAGGATGGCCTCGATCTTGGCGGGGTCGTTCAGGAGTGCCAGATACGCTTCACGCATGGGGGCGATTTCACGGTCGATGCGCTCGAATACCAGCTGCTTGGCGTCACCCCAGGCAATGCCGTCGGCGTAGGCCCGGCGCAGGGCAGTGGTTTCTTCCGGCGTGGCAAAGGCCTGGTAGATCTGGAACAGGGCGGAGCCTTCCACGGTTTTGGCCTCACCCGGCGCTGATGAGTCGGTCACGATGCCGGTGATGAGTTTTTTGAGCTGCGCGCGTGGCGCAAAGAGCGGAATGGTGTTGTCGTAGCTCTTGCTCATCTTGCGGCCATCCAGCCCTGGCAGGGTGGCCACGTCTTCTTCAATCTCTGCTTCGGGCGGCACAAAGTGCTCGCCGTAGCGGAAATTGAAACTGTGCGCCATGTCGCGCGCCATCTCGATATGCTGGATCTGGTCGCGTCCGACCGGTACCTTGTGGGCGTTGAACATCAGAATGTCCGCCCCCATCAGCACCGGGTACATGAACAGACCGGCGCTAACGTCCGAGTCAGGGTCATCACCCGCGCTGATGTTTTTGTCCACCGCGGCCTTGTAGGCATGGGCCCGGTTCAGGACACCCTTGCCAATGACGCAGGTCAGCAGCCAGGTGAGTTCCGGAATTTCGGGAACATCCGACTGGCGATAGAAGATGACACGTTCGGGGTCCAGCCCGGCCGCCAGCCAGCTGGCCGCAATTTCCAGCGTGGAGCGCTGGATGCGTGCAGGCTCATCGATCTTGATCAGCGCGTGGTAGTCCGCCAGAAAGTAAAAGCTCTCGACGTCAGGGTTCAGGCTGTGTCGCACCGACGGACGGATGGAGCCGACGTAGTTGCCCAGATGGGGTGTGCCGGAGGTGGTGATGCCGGTCAGAAAGCGCGTGGAACTCATGGGCGAAAAAATTCTTTGACAGTGATGCGAGGGACTAGCTAAAAATCATGGCAATCGGGGACAGCAAAATGTCCAGCAGGCCAAAGGTGAGGGCCATCAGAGGCTGCAACCACAGGGTGCTGACCACCCCTGAAATCACCAGCGCCATCACGATGAAAAAGCCCCAGGGTTCCACCCGCGAGACCATCTCAGCCTGGCGATAGGGCAGCAGGCCGACCAGAATCCGCCCGCCATCCAGTGGCGGCAGCGGGAACAGGTTGAACGCAAACATCACCACGTTGACCAGAATACCGCCCTGCGCCATCTTGAGAAAGAAGGGCTCCGTCACGCCAGTGCCTTTCAGCACAAAGAACAGCGCACCCCATAGAAAGGCCTGGATGAAATTGGCAGCCGGCCCGGCCAGCGCCACCCAGATCATGTGGCGCTTGGGGTTGCGCAGGTTGCCAAAGCGCACCGGCACCGGTTTGGCATAGCCGAACAGGAAAGCGCCCGAGGTGGCGAAGTACAGCAGCAGCGGCATCAGAATGGTGCCCACCGGGTCGATGTGCTTGAGCGGGTTGAGCGTGACACGTCCCATCATGTAGGCCGTGTTGTCACCAAAATGCCGCGCGGCGTAGCCGTGGGCCGCCTCATGCACGGTAATGGCGAACAGCACGGGCAGGGCATAAAGGGCAACGGTTTGAATGAGGTGTGCGATATCCATTGGGGCAATTGTCTCAGAGGGAAATGAACAGGCGGTTCAAAGACCGAGGGCCGCCAGTGCACCGCGCCCCTCTCGAATCAGCTCCGGCTGTTCGCCGGTCAGGTCGACCACCGTGGTGGGCTCCCGGGTGCAGGCCCCGGCGTCGATGACGGCTGCAATCTGCTTCTTGTAACGCTCGCGGATTTCCTGGGCATCGTTGAGTGGCTCGGTGTCGCCCGGCGCGATCAAGGTCGTCGCCAGCAGTGGCCCGCTGTGCAAAGCCAGCAGTGCCTGCAATACCTTGTGCTCGGGCACCCGCAGGCCAATGGTCTTGCGCGAGGGGTGGCTCAGGCGGCGCGGCACTTCCTTGCTGGCTTCCAGAATGAAAGTGTAAGGCCCGGGGGTGGCGGATTTGATGAGCCGAAACTGCTGGTTGTCCACCTTGGCGTAGTTGGCCAGCTCACTCAGGTCGCGGCACAGCAGCGTGAGGTGGTGCTTGTCGTCCACCCCGCGGATGCGGCGCAGCTTGTCGGCCGCCGCCTTGTCGTCCAGGTGGCAGACCAGAGCGTAGCTGGAGTCGGTGGGCACCGCCAGGACTTCGCCTTTTTCCAGCAGGGCGACGGCCTGCTTGAGCAGCCGGGGTTGCGGGTTGTCGGGGTGAACTTCAAAAAATTGAGGCATGGCTTGATTGTCGGTGAATGTCGATGAATCAGTAGGGCGCAGGCGCTGTTGATGCAGCTCAGGCAGGGGTGGCCATGGCACGACGCTGCATGGCCAACTCCTGGGCCGACAGCAGGGCATTGCCAACGCCGCTGGCGGCAATGACGGCAATGCCGAACCAGGCCAGCGTGTCGGGCACGTGCTTGAACACCAGCCATCCACTGAAGGTGGCAAAGGCGATTTGCGTGTAGAGGTAAGGCGTCAGCACCGGCGCGGACGCGCGCATGTAAGCCCGGATCAGCATCAGGTGGCCAAAGGTACCCAAGAAGCCGATCAGCATGAACCAGGGCCAATGCGCCAGCAGGGCCGCCGTGTCCCAGCTGAAAACGGCGATGGGGCTCATCACCAGGGCGCCCACCAGCCCGGTGTAGAAGTGGGTGGTATACGGGTTTTCTTCACCGCTCAAGCGGCTGGTCAGCACCTGAAACCAGGCGTAGGTCGTCACCAGCAACACCGGAAACAGCAAAGCCCAGCTGAATACCTGACCACCCGGACGAACCACCAGCAACACGCCGCACAGACCCATTGCCATCAGCAGCCAGCGCTGGGGGGAGACATGGTCTTTCAGCACCCAGGCGGCCAGCGCAGTGGCCACCAGCGGCGACAGCATCACCATCGCCGTGAACTCGCCCACGGGCAGGTACTGCAAGCCAAAGAATGAGCAGGCACTGGTGATCAGCAACAGCACGCCGCGCAGCGCCTGAAAGCGTGGATTGGGGGTCGTCAGAAGAGTCTGCTTTTGCACCGGAAACCGCAGGGCAAAGGTCACCACCGCCTGAAACACATAGCGAAACCAAAGCAACATCAGCACCGGGGCCAGTGTGACGGCGTGTTTGGTGGCGGTGTCCAGGCCGGCAAAAGCCAGTGCCGCCAGCACAATGAGCAAAACGCCGACACCTTGTCGGGTGCGCCAGAACGACATGGGGGATCAGTGGCCCGTGGAGGCACTTGCCCCCGGGCCGCTAGTCGATGTGTGTTGGATGCGGTGGGCCAGCAGTTCCCATACCGGCGTCAGATTGCCCGGCAGACCGGGGAGCGTGCCGAGCTCGGTGTGGCTCTCATCGGGGCTGTGGAAGTCGCTGCCGCGGCTGGCTGCCAGGCCAAATTCGCGGGCCGCGTCGGCGTAAGTCAGGTATTCGGCGGCGGTGTGGCTGCCGGTGACCACTTCAACGCCCTGCCCGCCATGGTTTTTGAACTCGCTGAACAGCGCGAATTCCTCGTTGGTGCTGAACTTGTAGCGTGCCGGATGCGCGATGACGGCGGCCCCGCCGGCTTCGCGGATCCAGGTCACGGCGTCTTTCAGGCTGGCCCAACGGTGCTCGACAAAGCCGGGCTTGCCTTCGGTCAGGTATTTGCGGAACACCTCATAGGTATCGCGGCACACGCCGCTTTCCACCAAAAAGCGCGCAAAGTGGGTGCGTGAGATCAGCTCGTGGTTGCCGGCAAACTTCAACGCACCTTCATAGGAGCCCTGAATGCCGGCCTTGGCCAAACCCTCGGACATTTTCATGGCCCGCTGCCCGCGCCCGCCGCGCGTCTGCATTAGTCCGCGTTGCAGGGCCGGGTTGTCCGCATCGAATCCCAGACCCACGATGTGAACGGTCTGGTTGATGAAGGTAACCGAGATTTCGACGCCGGTGAGGTATTGCAGGCCCAAATTTTTGGCCGCCAGCGCGGCGCGCTGTTGGCCGCCCAGTTCGTCATGGTCGGTCAGGGCCCACAGCTCCACGCCGTTGGCTTTGGCGCGTGCGGCAAGCGCTTCGGGTGTCAGGGTGCCGTCGGAGACGACGGAGTGGCAGTGGAGGTCGGCGTTGAGGATGGATGGCACCCCCCATTCTAAAACTTTGTGGCACCGACCGCAGCACGCGGGGTGAAGCAGGCCGTGCCAGCGCATTGAGCGCCTAAAGCTCCGCCGCCTCCACCAGAAAGCGCACGCGCCGCACGCCATTCCAGGCGTCGGCATCGAGCCGGAAAGCCAGTTTGACGCGGGCCGGCAGCGGCTCGGTGTGACCAAACCAGATGCCGTCCACCGGCTGACCCTGGTGCTTGAGTTTGAGCGCCAGATGTTTCTCGCCGACCAGGCGTTGCGACACCACTTCGACCTCTTCGCTGAAGGTCGGCGGCGCAAAGCCCTGGCCCCACACCTCTTTGTGCAGCACGTCCACCAGCTCGATCCGTCGGTATTCGGGCTTGAGTGGCCCATCGGTGTCGAGGCGGCGGGTGAGCGTGGCGGCGTCCAGCCACTCTTGCGCGACCTCGTTCAAGCCTTGCTCGAAGGCATCAAAATTTTCTTCGGCAATGGTGCAGCCGGCCGCCATGGCGTGGCCGCCAAAGCGCAAGAGCACGCCGGGGTAGCGCTTGGCCACGAGGTCGAGTGCGTCGCGCAGGTGAAAGCCGGCAATCGAGCGGCCCGAGCCTTTGAGCTCGTGCTCGCGGCCCGGCGCGGCGCTGGCGGCGAAGACAAAGGTCGGGCGGTGCAGCTTGTCCTTGATGCGCGAGGCCACGATGCCGACCACGCCTTCGTGAAAATCGGGGTCGAAGACGCAGATGGCGGGCGGTGGCGCCTCCTCGTCATCAAACAGGGATTCGGCGATGGCAAACGCCTGCTCGCGCATATTGCCTTCAATCTCGCGCCGTTCGCGGTTGATGCCGTCGAGTGTTTTGGCCAGCTCGTCGGCCCGTGCTGGATCGTCCGTCAGCAGGCATTCAATGCCCAGCGTCATGTCGGACAGGCGGCCGGCCGCGTTGATGCGCGGGCCCAGGGCAAAGCCAAAGTCGAAGGTGGTGGCGACGGGCGCGCTGCGCCCGGCTGCTACAAAAAGAGAAGCTAGTCCCGCAGGCATGGCGAGGGCTCGCACCCTTTTTAGCCCTTGCGCCACGAGACGACGGTTGTTCGCGTCGAGCCTGACCACATCGGCCACAGTGCCCAAGGCGACCAGCGGTAGCAGTACGTCCAGCCGCGGTTCTCCCGTTCGGGCTGAGCCTGTCGAAGCCCCCCCTTCGACAGGCTCAGGGCGAACGGAGAAATGGCCTCTGGCGCGCAATTCGGCGCGCAGCGCCAGCAGCACATAAAACATGACGCCAACCCCGGCGATGGATTTGCTGGCAAAGGTGCAACCCGGCTGGTTCGGGTTGACGATGACATCGGCCTCGGGCAGCACGATCTGGCCATTCACAGAAGCGGGCAAGTGGTGATCGGTCACCAGCACCTGCAGGCCCAGTGCCCGCGCCGTCGCCACGCCCTCGAAGCTGGCGATGCCATTGTCGACCGTGATCAGCACATCGGCGCCGCTGTCCTTGACGCGTTGCGAGATCGGCGCTGTCAGGCCGTAGCCATCCACCACGCGGTCCGGCACGATGTAGTCCACGTGCCGGGCGCCCAGCATGCGCAGGCCGCGCAGGGCGACGGCGCAGGCGGTGGCGCCGTCGCAGTCGTAGTCGGCCACGATGCAGAGTTTTTTGTCGGAGGCAATGGCGTCGGCCAGCAGTTGGGCGGCCGCGCCCAAGCTCAGCATCTCGCCCGGTGGAATGAGGCGCGCCAGACCGTCGTCGAGTTCCTGCATGCTTTGCACGCCGCGCGCCGCGTACAGCTGGGCCAGCAGGGGGTGGACACCGGCCTGTTCCAATGTCCAGAGGCTGCGCGGCGGAATGTCTCTTGCTACTATTTTCATAGCTGTTTAAGCAATGATGACGGGGGCTGGGTGCCAAAAAGATTCATAAGACGTTTCAGAATAGGTTGCCGCAGGGCGTTAAAGGTCTGCGCATGGCGCTCGCCGCAGAGGGTGAGTTGGCCAAGCGCCCCTCGATCCAGCTCGGCCAGCAGCGTAGCGCATTCGGTGGCGTCCAGTTGCTGCCAGGCCTGCGCCCAGGCGGCCCAGTCTTCATTCAAGGCCGCATCGCGCAAGGTGGTGATCACCACCGGCGGGGGGTGTTGGGTCGCGGGCGTGAGCTGCTGGGGCAGGGCGCCGGTGCCACTCAGCCAAAACGAGTTGACGGGCAGCACGCCGCGGGCGGCACGTGCGTCATTCACCGGGTGGGTGTAGAGCAGCATCTGCATTTCGTTTTGCAGACGTCGCAGCGCGGCGGCGCTGGCGCTGCGTGCTATCCAGTTCTCGACGTTGCGCCCCACCACGCGGTCCAGCGAGGCGGTGGCGAGACCCCTGAACGCGTCGCTGCGGGCCAGCCAGCGGCTGGGGTGCTCGTAGTGCAGCGTGATGCCGTCTTCTTCAAAGTAAGGTTGCATCGCCGCCAGCAGGGTTTGCGACTCCTGCGCGGAGAAATCCGGCAAGTTTTGCCCGCTCATGCTGATGTGGTTGGTGCCCACTTGCCAGTGACAGGGGGTGATGAAGGCCCAGGCGCCGCCTGAAGCCTGATTTTGCAGGGCCGCCCAGGGAATCAGGCCGTCCTCAACCGGCAGGCCCAGGGCGCGCGCCAACGCGCGCTCGTGCGGTGGTGACAGACTGAACTCGTCGCCGGTGTCCATCGGCTCCGACGTCAGGCGAGACAGCAGTTTTTGGAGGTGGGGTAGCTTCAGCGTCGGCAGGACCGAGGCGCAGCCCTCAGAGCTGCAAAAGGCGAACGGAATCAGGAGGTGCATAGGGCGATTGTCCGGGATATGCGTGAGTCCATGCATCCGTCGGTTCAATGAAATTTCAAGAGCCAATGTCAGAAGGAGAGGGTTTGATTTATACTCACACAACAAACTGTGTAGGAGTTAACACATGGCTACCAATTTGGCTTTGGATGATGCTTTGATTGAAGAGGCGCGCCAACTCGGTGGGCAGCGCACCAAAAAAGACGTGGTGACGCAGGCGCTGCTGGAGTATGTACAGCGGCGCAAGCAGATCAAGCTGCTGGACTTGTTTGGCAGCGTGGATTTTGAGGATGAATTCGATGCCAAAGTGCAGCGCGGTGTGGGGCGCTTGCCCTTGGCTGAGCTATGAAAGTCCTGGTCGACACATCGGTCTGGTCGCTGGCGCTGCGACGCCCCAAAAACATTCCCGTCGCCCCGGAGCAACAAGCGACGGTCAATGCGCTGGCGGACTTGGTACGCGATGGCCGAGCCGTGCTCATCGGCGCCATCCGGCAAGAATTGCTCTGCGGCATCAAAACACAGAGTCAGTTTGAAGCCTTGCGAGACAGCCTGCTTGCCTTTGAGGACGTGTCGCTGTCGAGGCAGGACTACGCGTCAGCCGCCGAGGCCTTTAACACCTGTCGCGCCAACGGGGTGCAGGGTTCCAATACGGATTTTCTGATTTGCGCGGCGTCCATCCAACACCAGTTGCCCATTTTCAGTTTGGACGGTGATTTTTTGATGTATCAGCGGTGGCTGCCTATCCATCTTTATGCGCCGTGAGGGCGGCGGTTTGACCTGACTTTGTCAGAAACGCCGCTGGCGTCAAGATCGGCACGCCTTGCCAAGGGTCCAGAACGAGTAAATCGGCATCGCTGCTGATGAGTGCGTCGGCATGGCAGGCTAGGGCCAACGCCAGAAACTTGGCGTCCTTCGCGTCACGGCAGGCGCCCGCAGCGATCTGCTCGCTCTTCGTGTCAAGCTCCCAAAGGCGAGAGCGCTCGGCCACCAAAGTCCAAAAATCCAGTCGCTCTTGCAGGGGCGCATAGCGGTCAAACTTGGGACGTTGCAAAACTTCGCGCAATTCATTCAGCGTGGCATGGCTCACGCACAGTTCATGGGTTCTGACAGCGGCCAAAAATGCCTGTCGTGGCACTGAGCTTGGGCGCAATACGGCGCCAATCAAGGTGCTGGTGTCTATGACAACCCGTTGCGGGTCGCTCATCGCAACTCATGCACCAGCTGGACGACATCCGCATCGGTCAACTCACGGGCGGCGGGCGTGAGCGTGGCATTGGCCTTCGCAAAGTAGGCTTCAAACGCGTCCACCGCAGTGCCCCGCTTGCGGCGGGCATCCTGTAAATCCCGCATGTCTTGTGGCGAAACAATGAATGCCGCTGTGCGCCCATGCCGGGTGATGGTGACCGGCTCGCGTTGCACGGTATCAAGCAACTGGCCAAAACGGTTTTGGGCTTCGACTGAAGTGACGGTGATCATGGCGGGGCTCCTAAAAACTAGCTAACCTGTACAGTATAGCTAGAATGAAGCATGTTTACGAATTGGCCGGCAATGCCACAATGGCCCCTCATTCAAAACCTGGCCGTCCATGCAACTCCCCTACGAACTCATTCTTGGCTGGCGCTATACCCGGGCCGGTCGCACCACCCGGCGCAACGGTTTCATCTCTTTCATCTCGGGCGTGTCCATGCTGGGCATTGCGCTGGGCGTGGCGGCGCTCATCATCGTGCTGAGTGTGATGAACGGTTTTCAGAAAGAGGTGCGCGACCGCATGTTGAGCGTGGTTTCGCATATCGAGGTGCTCGCGCCCAATGGCGCGGCCTTGCCTGACGTGGCGCGCACATTGGCTGAGGTACGGGCCAACCTGCAAGTCGTGGGTGCTGCACCTTTTATAGCAACCCAGGCCCTGCTGGCGAGGGGTGAGGACATGAAAGGCGCTATCGTGCGGGGCATTGATCCGGCCCGCGAGCCGGAGGTGACCGACCTCGCCATCGAGCTCAAAAACACCGGCCTGAACCGCCTGATTCCGGGTGAATTCGGCGTCGTGCTGGGCGGCGAGCTGGCCCATAGTCTTGGCGTGCGCCAGGGCGACAAAGTCACGCTGGTGGCGCCCAGCGGGCAGGTGACTCCGGCCGGCGTGGTGCCGCGCCTCAAGCAGATGACGGTGGTGGGTACTTTTGACTCGGGTCACTATGAGTACGACTCGGCACTGGTGCTGATGCACGTGGACGACGCGGCCCGCATTTTCCGCCTCGAAGGCCCGACCGGCGTGCGGGTCAAGCTCAAAGACCTGCACCAGGCCCCTGAGGTCGCGGCGCAGCTGTCCCGCACGTTGACGGGCGACTTGCTGGTGCGCGACTGGACGCGCCAGAACCGCACCTGGTTTGCCGCCGTGCAGGTCGAGAAACGCATGATGTTCATCATCCTGACCCTGATCGTCGCGGTGGCCGCCTTCAACCTGGTGTCCACGCTGGTGATGACGGTGACCGACAAACGCGCCGACATCGCCATCCTGCGCACGCTGGGCGCCAGCCCGCAGAGCATCATGGGCATCTTCGTCGTGCAGGGCGCCATGGTCGGCGTCATCGGCACGCTCGCCGGTTTGGCCCTCGGCCTGGGGGTGGCTTACAACATCGACGTGATCGTGCCGGCGCTGGAGCGGCTGTTCCACGCCAGCTTCTTGCCCAAAGACATCTACCTCATCAGCCGCATGCCGAGCGACCCGCAGCAGGCCGATATCCTGCCCATCGCCGTCATCTCGCTGGTGCTGGCCTTTTTGGCCACCCTCTACCCGAGCTGGCGCGCATCCCAAGTGAACCCGGCGGAGGCTTTGCGCTATGAATAACACACTCAACGCTCGACCTGATCTCATCTCCGCTCGCCCTGAGCATGTCGAAGGGCTGGTGGTTCTCAGCGCCCGCGGCCTGACCAAGCGCTTCACCGAAGGCCGTCTGGACGTGACCGTGTTGCAAGGCGTTGACCTGGACGTGCGCGCTGGCGAAACGCTGGCCATCGTGGGCGCGTCGGGTTCCGGTAAAAGCACTTTGCTGCATTTGATGGGCGGGCTGGACGCGCCCACCAGCGGCGCGGTCTGGCTGCGCGGCCAGGACCTGGCGCACCAGAGCGCCGCCGCGCAGGG
>NZ_DHXT01000174.1:5984-11903 GCF_002413825.1 Rhodoferax sp. UBA5149 | reverse complement strand
TTCAGCGCCCTCGACAACGTCGCCATGCCATTATGGATTCGGCGCCTGGCCCCCGAGGAATGTGCGCAGGAAGCTACCAAAATGCTAGCAAATGTAGGCTTGCTGGACCGCCTGCACCATCGCCCGTCCGAGCTCTCAGGCGGCGAGCGCCAACGTGTCGCCATTGCCCGCGCCCTGGTCACGCGACCGGCTTGCGTGCTGGCCGATGAGCCCACCGGCAATCTGGACCGCGGCACTGCCGATGGCGTGTTCGAGCTGATGCTGGACTTGGCGCGCACCCACGGCACCGCCTTTATCGTTGTCACCCATGATGAAGCGCTGGCGGCCCGTTGCGGGCGCCAGTTGCAGCTGGTGCAGGGGACTCTGACCGAAGCGGCAGCTGCCTAGCTGAATTTTTTACCTTCATTTGTTTAACGACTTGACCTGACGACTTTATGAGCAAGCTCGGATTCACCACGACCACAGTTCACGCAGACCAGCACTTTGGTGTCGAGCATGGTGGCATGCACAAACCCATTCACACCTCCGTGCAGTACGGCTTCGAGCGGGTGGAAGACCTGATTGGCGTGTTCCAGGGCACGGTCAAGGGCGGCTACAACTACGCGCGTCAGGGCACCCCGACCACGGCGGCGCTGGAGTCCAAGATCACGCTGATGGAGCAAGGCCTGGGCAGCGTGAGCTTTGCCACCGGCATGGCGGCCATCACGGCGACTTTTCTGACGCTGCTCAAGGCCGGTGACCATTTGATTTCAAGCCAGTTTGTATTTGGCAACACCAACAGCCTGCTCGGCACTCTGAGAGACCTGGGCATCGAAGTCACCACGGTGGACGTGACCCAGGCCGACAACGTGGCGGCGGCGATCCGGCCCAACACCCGCATGGTGTTTGTCGAAACCATTGCCAACCCCGGCACGCAGATTCCCGATCTCTCCACCCTCGGCACACTGTGCGCGGACCAAGGCCTGCTCTATGTGGTGGACAACACCATCACTTCGCCTTTGCTATTTCGCCCCGGCAGCGTGGGCGCCGGCCTGGTCATCAATTCACTGACCAAGACCATTGCCGGGCATGGCAGCGCGCTGGGCGGCGCGGTGACCGACACCGGCCTTTTTGACTGGCAGGCCTATCCCAATATCTTTGCCAATTACCGCAAGGGCGACCCACGCCAATGGGGCCTGCAGCAAATCCGCAAGAAAGGCCTGCGCGACATGGGCGGCACGCTCTCCAGCGAGCACGCGCACCAGATCAGCGTGGGTGCGGAGACGCTGGCCTTGCGCGTCGCGCAGAGCAGCGCCACGGCGCTGCAACTGGCGCAGTTTCTGGAAGCGCACCCGGCGATCAATCGGGTCTATTACCCCATGCTTGAATCGCACCCCCAGTACGCGGTTGCACGGCAGCATTTCAACGCGGGTTCCTGGCTGCTGTCGTTCGAGTTGCGCGATGCAAAGGATTGCCTTGCATTCATCAATCGGCTGCAACTGCCGGTCAAGGCCACCGGCTTGGGCGATACGCGCAGTCTGATCATTCCTGTCGCCCACACGATTTTCTGGGAAGCCGGCGCACAGGCCCGCGCCGCCATGGGCATTGCGGACGGCTTGATTCGCCTCTCGGTGGGTCTGGAAGACTGTACGGATTTACTTGGCGATTTCGAGCAAGCGCTGGCAGCGGCCTAAAAGCTGAGCCTGGCCGCTACAAAATCCGATTGAACCACAGCAGCGACAGCGCGCCCGACGCAATGGCCAGCACGGCCGCCGCCAGCGCCAGCAAGCCCGAAATTTCGGTTTCCTTCTTCTCCACCATCAGGCGCGAGCTCAGGGTTTCGTAGACATTCTTCAGATCGGCGGCGGTGCCGTCATAAAAGTAGTCGGCCTGGGTTTTGTTGGCGATGGCCTTGAGCGTTTCTTCGTCCAGTTGGCGTTATGGCGGCGATATGGTATTTTCCCTGTATGACCTACTGGATCGACACCCATTGCCACCTGGATGCAGCAGAGTTTGAGCCGGATACCCCCGCCGTCAGGGCGCGAGCCGCTATAAAAAATGTAGCGCATTGTGTTCTGGCGGCGGTAGCGGTCGGCAACTTCGACGCCGTGCGCCAGCTCGCTCACGCGCAGGCTGACAGCTATGCGCTGGGCATTCACCCGCTGTGCGTGGCGCAGGCGCGGGACGCGGATCTGGCGACGCTGGACGCCTGCTTGCTGCGTTACCGGGATGACCCGCAGCTGGTGGCGGTGGGCGAAATCGGACTGGATTTTTTTGTGCCGGCGCTGTGCCTCAGCCCGCTGCGCGAACGTCAGGAATATTTCTATCTGGCGCAACTCAAACTGGCGCGAAAGCATGGTTTGCCGGTGATTCTTCATGTGCGCCGCTCGGCCGACCGGCTGCTCAAGGGCTTGCGTGACATCGGCGGCAAAGAGGGTGCTGGCACTGCCTCCCGCTGGCACGGCATCGCCCACGCCTTCAACGGCAGCCAGCAGCAAGCTGAGGCCTTCATTGCGCTGGGCTTCAAGCTCGGCTTTGGTGGTGCGCTGACCTATGAGCGAGCCTTGCAGCTGCGCCGCCTGGCGGCCAGCCTGCCGCTCGACGCCATCGTGATGGAAACCGATGCGCCCGACATGCCGCCGCACTGGCTGTACAAAACGGCTGAGCAGCGCTCGGCGGGCGAGCCGCAGGGACGTAACGAGCCGGGCGAGTTGCCGCGCATTGGCGCCGAACTGGCTGCTTTGCGCGGCATCTCCCCCGCCGCACTGGCCCTTGCCACCACGCGCAACGCTATCGCAGCCCTGCCGCGCCTGCGCGCCTTGTTGCCAGCTGAACCCCAGACGACCGCGGGGCCTTAGCCGGAACCCACGTTTTGGCCGTGGCCATTCAGGCGCGGGTCAATGCGGTTCATTTACCGTTCCCGTTGAGCTTGGCCTGTCCTGAGCTCGTCGAAGGGTCGGCGCCTTGCAGCCCTTCGACCGGCCCAGTGCGAGCGGTTTTATCCGAACAGCAGGCAGACGAAGGCAAATGGGCCACCAGATCGCGCGCGGACTCCTGAACAATACTTTTCATGGAAACGTATTCTTCCGCCAGCGATTCATGCGACAGGGTTGACTCCTGGGCACCTTCCCAGGCGACCGAGCCGTCCTGGCTGTCCCAGATTTGCAGAAACAGCCGGATGGTGCTGGTCTTGGTTTCCAGCACGCGCAGCCCCAGCATGCCAAATCGACTTTTCGACTCCTGCCGGAAGGCCCCCAATTTAAGCTGTGCCAGATAGCGCGTGCCGGTCGCTTGCGCCACTTTTTGCAGCGCTTCACGGTCGAATATGCCGGCCAGGCGGTAATCTTCGAACATCTGCCGGTACTGGCTCGTCAGCCCCAAGCGATTGATCGCACTCAGTGTTTGCGGCAGCGGCACGATACGCAGATCCGGGCGAATTTTTTGCAATATTTCGGTGAATGAGAGTGCCAGCGCTTGCTTGTCTTCTTCCTGCCCGGTGGCCGAGGACGGCGTGATAAAGGCAATGCCCCCCGCTTGGAAATCCTCGGACCGCAGATTGATCGCCTGCACCTGAGTCGTCGGATTGTTTTGCTGCGTGGTACTCAGGAGTTTCTGGCTGGCACAGCCACCCAGCAGCAAGGCCAGACCGATGGCGAACAGGGCCAACAGGGCCAACACCGGTCCCGGCGTGACGTCGGACAGCCTGACTTCTGGCAACGCAAAATTGCCTTGTCCATTTGTCGTTTTCATGCTGTTCTCCTTTCACCGAATCGATAGGGGTACGACGCCGCAGCCGCTTGACGCCGGCCCCTAGGCCACTCATGAGCGATTGTTGAATTTTTTGGCGAAACTGTCTGTGCGGTGGCGAACCCTGGGCGCCAGCGGATCGTTGTTGGTTTTTCCAAGGGCCATACTCGGGGGGCTTGACCCCATCCAGATGCTGAACGACCCACCCAACGACGAGATCTCGGCGCAACGCCTGCTCGGCTTGCCGCCGATCGTCTCCGGCAACACGCGGCTGCTGGTGCTGGGCAGCTTTCCGGGCGCCGCCTCACTGGCACGGCAGCAGTACTACGCCCATCCGCAAAACCATTTCTGGAAAATACTTCAAGCGATTTGGCCTGCTAGCCCCCTAGAAATAAGCGTGGATAGCTATGAAAAACGTAGCAATTGGCTGCTGGACCGGGGCTTGGGC
Source organism: Rhodoferax sp. UBA5149 (assembly GCF_002413825.1). Lineage (GTDB taxonomy): Bacteria > Pseudomonadota > Gammaproteobacteria > Burkholderiales > Burkholderiaceae_C > Rhodoferax. Next base: position 7,729 of record NZ_DHXT01000174.1, on the reverse strand, counting down.
GTGTGGGACGTTTACGCATCCTGCGAGCGCGAGGGCAGTCTGGATGCGGCCATCCGCCAAGCGGAGGTCAATGATTTCGCCAGCCTCATCCGCCGTTGCCCGCAGCTCAGGGGCGTCGCCCACAACGGCGGCGAGAGTTTTCGCCACGCCAAATTCACGGCCACGCTGGGTCTGCCGGTCTACAAGCTACCGTCCACCAGCCCGGCCAACGCCAGCTGGAGCTTCGAGCGCAAGCTGACGGCCTGGCGCGAGGTGGTGGCCGCCGCCGGGTTGCTGTGAGCGTGCCAGATCGACGTTTGAGGATAATGCCCCCATCTTGAAAAAACGCACCCACGCTCTCCCCGAAGTCAACTTCTCAGACGAAGGTCCGCTTCGCCATCTGCACCTGGGCACCGAATGGATCCAGGGCTCCATGCTGATGGACGCCCCGACCGAGCTGTTCCACGAATACATCCAGCGCATGATGGCCTGGCTGCTGTTTGTCGAGCCCGACACCGTCCCCAAGCGCCAGGCCATGCAGCTCGGACTGGGGGCCGGTTCGCTCACCAAGTTCTGCGCCAAGGAGCTGCGCATGAAAACCGTCGCCATCGAGCTCAATCCCCAGGTGCTCACCGCATGTCGCGGCTGGTTCAAGCTGCCGGCCGACAACACCCGCATGCAGGTGGTGCTGGCCGACGCCGCGCTGGAGATTCAAGACGCCAAGTGGTGGGGCACGGTGGATGCGCTGCAGGTTGATCTGTACGACCACGAGGCCGCCGCGCCGGTGCTCGACAGCTTCCCGTTTTATACCCATTGCAAACGCCTGCTGACGCCGGAAGGGTGCATGACCGTCAATCTGTTTGGCCGGGCATCGAGCTTTGCGCGCAGTGTCGAGAAGATCTCGGCGGCTTTTGGCGCCGATGCGGTGTGGGCCTTCAAACCGACGCGCGAAGGCAACACCGTGGTGCTGGCGCAGCGCACACCGTCCCGGCCCAAGCGCGAGGTGCTCGATGCACGGGCCGAGATCATCCAGACCCGATGGGGCCTGCCCGCCGCCAAATGGGTGCGCGTCTTCAAACCGATGCTCAAATGAACCCTGCCACGCCAATGGACAAGCCCAAGCCGTCTGCCCGCACCGTCCATCGCGGGCCGCTCGATTGGCGGCGCCTGGTCGAGTGGCTGCACCATGACGGCGTGATCAGCGTCGAGGAAGCGCATCGCATCACGGCGCGTTGCGCCCAGGCCGAGAGCGCGCAACACCCCCTGGTGCGGCTGGCCAGCGTGTCGGTACGGCGCGCCAGCGATGGCAAGCCGCTCGACATCGAGTTGCTGACCCAGTGGCTGGCGACGCGCGCCGGGCTCGACTATTTGCGCATTGACCCGCTCAAGGTCGATGTCGGCAAGGTGGCCGACACCATGAGTGCGGCCTATGCCGAGCGCCACAAGATTTTGCCGGTGCTGGTGACGCCCAGCGAAATCGTCGTCGCCACGGCCGAGCCTTTCATCACCGACTGGGTCGCCGAGCTGGAGCGGCAGGCGCGTCGCAGCGTGCGCCGCGTGGTGGCCAGCCCGCAGGAAATTCACCGCTATACCGCCGAATTTTTTGCCCTCGCCAAGTCGGTGAAGGCCGCCAACAAGGCGGGCGGCAGCAGTGGCGGCGCCAGCTTCGAGCAGCTGGTCGAGCTGGGCAAGACCAACAAGCAGCTCGACGCCAACGACCAGGGCGTCGTGCAGGTGGTGGACTGGCTCTGGCAGTACGCGTTTGA
>NZ_DHXT01000174.1:0-5807 GCF_002413825.1 Rhodoferax sp. UBA5149 | reverse complement strand
ATGCCGATGGGTGTGCTCACCGCCATGACGGCGCGCATCAAGCTGCTGGGCCGCATGGACGTGGTGGAAAAGCGCCGCCCGCAGGATGGCCGCATCAAGACGCGCAATCCGCGTGGCGATGAGATCGAGATGCGTATCTCGACGCTGCCCACCGCTTTTGGCGAGAAGATGGTGATGCGCATCTTCGACCCGGACACCACCGTCAAGGACCTCGATGCATTGGGTTTCTCAGTCCACGATGCGCAGCGCTGGGAGGCGCTGGTGAAACGTCCCACCGGCATCATTCTGGTCACCGGCCCCACCGGCTCGGGCAAAACCACCACCTTGTATTCCACGCTCAAGCGCGTCGCCACGGAAGAGGTCAACGTCAGCACGGTCGAAGACCCGATTGAAATGATCGAGCCCTCGTTCAACCAGACCCAGGTGCAGCCGCAGCTTGATTTTGGTTTTCCGGAAGGGCTGCGAGCCCTCATGCGGCAAGACCCCGACATCATCATGGTGGGCGAAATTCGGGACCAGCAAACCGCGGAGATGGCGGTGCAGGCTGCGCTGACCGGCCATCTGGTGTTCTCCACCCTGCACACCAACGACGCGCCGTCGGCGGTGACGCGGCTGCTGGAGCTCGGTGTTCCGTCCTACCTGATCAACGCCACCTTGCTCGGCGTGCTGGCGCAGCGGCTGGTGCGCACCCTGTGCAAGCACTGCAAAGTGCCCGACGCGCAAGCCACGCGGGAGGCGCTGGCCGAGGTGGTCAAGCCGTGGCAGATCAGTGGCGGCTACAAGCCGTTCAAACCGGTCGGTTGCGTCGATTGCCGCATGACCGGTTTCATGGGCCGCATGGGTCTGTACGAGCTGCTGGTGGTGACCGAAGCCTTCAAGGACAAGATCAACCGCGAGCCCAATAGCGATGCGCTCAAACGCCAGGCCGTGAGCGACGGCATGCGTCCCCTGCGGCTCGCCGGTGCGCTGCGGGTGGCCGAGGGACTGACCGTGGTGGAAGAGATTCTGGCGTCCACGCCGCCTTTGACTTGACCCGCGTCGCTGATGCGACCTAAGTGAAAGTCGCAGGTCTGCGTCACGTGTTTCCCATGCAAAATGACCCCCGTTGGATTTATACGAGGAGCTAGTCCATGAATATCAAGAGTCAAAAAGACTTTTTCTCCGGCCTCGCCTTCATGGCCATAGGGGGTGCCTTTGCGTGGGGTGCGACCACCTATACCGTGGGCACCGGCGCGCGCATGGGGCCGGGATACTTTCCGCTCGTGCTGGGTGTCTTGCTGGCTATTTTGGGGGCTGTCATCACCTTCAAGGCGATGGTCGTGGAAACCGAGGATGGCGAGAAGATTGGCAAATGGATCTGGCGCCCGGTCGGTTATATCGTTGGTGCCAATCTGGCTTTTGGCGTGCTGCTGGGTGGCTTGCCCAGCATCAACTTGCCGGCCATGGGCATGATCGTTGCCATTTTTGCGCTGACCCTGATTAGCGCCAAGGCAGGTTCTGAGTTCAAACTCAAGGAAATCCTGATTCTTTCGATCATTCTGGCGGTCGGCAGCTATGCTGTTTTTATTCTGGTGCTCAAGCTGCAGATTCAGGTTTGGCCAACTTTCATTTCGGGTTGATAGAGTAGCTCATGGATATCATTGCAAATCTTTCACTCGGCTTCGGCGTTGCCTTTACGCCGATCAACCTGATGTACGCCTTTATCGGCTGCGTCCTGGGCACCCTCATCGGCGTGCTGCCCGGCATCGGCCCGGTGGCCACCATTGCCATGCTGTTGCCCGCCACTTACGCGCTGCCGCCGGTGTCCGCCCTGATCATGCTGGCCGGTATTTATTACGGCGCCCAGTATGGGGGTTCCACCACCGCCATCCTGGTCAACTTGCCGGGCGAGTCGTCTTCCATCGTCACCTGTATCGACGGCTACCAGATGGCGCGCCAGGGGCGAGCCGGACCGGCGCTGGCGGCGGCCGGTTTGGGCTCCTTTTTTGCCGGTTGTGTCGGCACCTTGATTCTGGCCGCGTTTGCGCCGCCCCTGACGGAGCTGGCCTTCAAGTTCGGCCCGGCCGAGTATTGTTCACTCATGATCTTGGGTCTGATCGGTGCCGTTGTCCTGGCGTCGGGTTCGCTGCTCAAGGCCATTGGCATGATCATTTTGGGCCTGCTGCTGGGCCTGGTCGGCACCGACGTCAACTCGGGCGTGACTCGCTACAGTTTTAATATTCCCGAACTGACCGATGGCATCGGCTTCGTCGCGGTGGCGATGGGGGTGTTCGGCTATGGTGAAATTATTTCGAATCTGGCGCTGCCGGATGAGCATCGCGAGGTCTTCACGGCCGAGGTAAAAGGCTTGTGGCCGACCAAGCAAGACTTCAAGGACATGACACCGGCTGTCTTGCGCGGCACCTTTCTGGGCTCTGCCTTGGGCATTTTGCCGGGGGGCGGCGCTTTGCTGGCCTCGTTTGCCGCGTACGCGCTGGAGAAGAAAATCAAGGGCAAGCCGGGTGAAATTCCGTTTGGCAAAGGCAATATTCGCGGTGTGGCAGGTCCGGAGTCCGCCAATAACGCGGGCGCGCAAACCTCGTTCATTCCACTGCTCACGCTGGGCATTCCGCCGAACGCCGTGATGGCCTTGATGGTGGGCGCCATGACCATTCACAACATCCAGCCGGGCCCGCAGGTGATGACCAGCAACCCGGAACTGTTCTGGGGTTTGATTGCGTCGATGTGGATTGGCAACGCCATGTTGATCGTCTTGAACCTGCCACTCATCGGCCTGTGGATCAAGTTGCTGACCGTTCCCTACCGCTGGCTGTTCCCGGCCATCGTTTTGTTCTGCGCGATTGGCGTCTACACCACCAATAACAGCACCTTTGACATCTGGCTGGTGGCGGGTTTCGGCTTCATTGGTTACGCCTTCAACAAACTGGGGATGGAGCCGTCGCCGATGATGCTGGGCTTTATTCTGGGCCCGATGATGGAAGAAAACCTGCGCCGGGCCTTGCTTTTGTCCCGTGGTGACTGGAGTGTGTTCGTCACGCGTGGCCTGTCGGCCGGCTTGCTGGCAGCGGCCGCGGTGATGCTGGTGATTGTGTTGCTGCCGGCCATCAAGGCCAAGCGGCAAGAGGCGTTTGTCGAAGAGTAATCACGCCGTCAGCTGGGGTGAGCGAAACGGCACCTGACGGTGCCGTTTTTTTGTGCGCCCAGCATGGGCGCACTCCCGATGATTGACAGGCGCGCCTGTTGCACTCACTCCTGTGCGGCACAATGGCTAGCCAAGGAATCCCCATGCAACTCAAGCACCATCTGCAGCAGCATCCGCAACGCGCGGCCCTGCACAACGAAATTCACGCCCGCCCGCCCCAGGCCCTGTCCGCGCCACTGGCGATCTCGCATGTGGTCATGGTGTGTGATGCGGCCCAACGCGAGGCCAGCCGGGCGCATGTGGCCACTTTGCTGCACGACCATCACCTGCCGCTGCCCGATCCGCAGTCCAGCCACTTCCGCATGGACCTCGGGCAGTTCCACATTCGCTGGGAGTTGCACACGGAATTCGTCACCTGGACCTTCATGTGCCCCTTGTCCTCCGAGTGCTTGGGAGAGCAAGAGCCGGAGCGGGCGCTGGACGCGGTGCCGCAAGACTGGTTCGCCAAGCTGCCCGGCCAGTGCTTGTCGAGTCTGCACCTGTGGGTCGTGTCAAGCCATGCCCCGGGTGCCGCGACGCTGGTCAAGCGTGTGCTGCTGGAAGACACCCTGCTGGCGTCCAGCGTGGCCGGTGGCGTGGCCGAGGTCTATACCGACTTCGCCATGCAGGCCGATGGTTTTTCACACATGGTGCTGCTGGCCGGGAACATGTCGCCGCGCCGACTGGGGCGTCTGGTACAGCGTCTGCTGGAGATCGAAACCTACCGCATGGCGGCCTTGCTCGGTTTGCCGGCGGCGCGCGAGGCGTCGACTATTCTGTCCAGTGCCGAGCGCGAGCTGGCCGAATTGGCCAGTGCCATTCGCAGCGCCACGGCGGCGGAAGAACCGATGTTGCTGGACCGGCTCACCAAACTGGCGGGTCAGGTGGAGAGCCAGCACGCCGCCACCCACTCGCGCTTCTCGGCCAGCGTGGCCTATTTTGAGTTGGTCGACAAACGCATCGTTGAAATCAACGAATCCGCGTTGCCGGGCATGCAGACCATTGGCGAATTCATGGATCGCCGCCTGACCCCCGCGCGCAGCACCTGCGAGTGGGCCACCCGGCGCCAGGACGCGCTGTCGCAACGGGTGTCGCGCATCAGCAACCTGCTGCGCACGCGGGTCGAGATCGAGCAGCAGCAAAGCAGCCAGGCGCTGCTGGCGACCATGAATTCCCGGCAAGACCTGCAGCTCAAACTGCAGTCCACGGTGGAGGGCCTGTCGGTGGCCGCCATCACCTACTACATCGTGGGCCTGGTCAGCTATCTGGCCAAGGGGGCGCACGGGGTTGGCTGGCCGTGGAGCCCGGAGAGCACGGCGGCCTTGACCATTCCGGTGGTGGCGCTCGGGGTCTGGTGGTCGCTGCGTCGCCTGCACAACAAGGTGTTTAAAGCCTGATTGCCCATACTGCATGACCTCCATCCGCCACGACCCACCATGAACTTCAATTACCAAAGCCCCTACAGTTCCGTTCGATTGCCGCTGTTTGCCCGCAACGTGGTGTCCACCTCGCATCCGCTGGCGGCCCAGGCCGGCTTGCGCATGTTGCTCAAGGGCGGCAATGCGGTCGATGCCGCCGTGGCGGCGGCAGCGGCCATGACGATTGTCGAGCCCGTCAGCAATGGCCTGGGCAGCGACGCGTTTTGTATTCTGTGGGACGGCAAGGAACTGCACGGTTTGAACGCCTCGGGGCGCGCGCCGCAAGCCTGGACGCCAGACTATTTTCGAACCCGCTACGGCGCCAGTGCGGTGGCGCCGCCCAAACGCGGCATCGACTCGGTCACGGTGCCAGGGGCCGTGAGCAGTTGGGTGGCCTTGAGCGAGCGTTTTGGCAAGTTGCCGTTTGCCGACCTGATGGCGCCCGCCATTGAGCTGGCGGAACGCGGTTATGGCGTCCCCACGGTGGTGCAGCAAAAATGGGCGGCGGCCGTGGACGAACTCAAAGCTTTGCCCGGTTTCGCTTCCGCCTTTTTGCCGCGCGGGCGCGCCCCCGCCGTTGGCGAATTGTTTCAATTTCCGGCGGCGGCGCGCGCGCTGCGTGCCATTGCCGCTACCCAGGGCGAAGCGTTCTATCGCGGTGAAATTGCCCACGCGCTGGAGAAATTCTCGGTGCGGCACGGTGGCCGCCTGACCGTGCAGGACCTCGCTGCGCACCGGCCCGAGTGGGTCGAGCCGATCACCCAAAACTACCGTGGCTACACCCTGCACGAAATCCCGCCCAACGGTCAAGGCCTTGCCGCCTTGATGGCGCTGGGCATTCTGGCGCAGTTTGACTTGCAGCAACTGCCGGTGGACGGCGTCGATTCCCAGCATCTGCAGATCGAGGCCATGAAGCTGGCGTTTGCCGATGTGTACAAATTTGTGGCCGAGCCGTCCAGCATGGAGGTGACGGCGGAGCAGATGCTGGACCGGGCTTATCTGGCCTCGCGTGCCCAACTGATCGACATGGGCCGGGCGCAGAACTTCGGCGCGGGAAATCCGCTGAAGGGGGGCACGATTTACCTCAGCGCGGCCGACGAGAGCGGCATGATGGTGAGCTTCATCCAGAGCAATTACATGGGCTTTGGATCAGGCTGCGTGGAGCCCGGCTTCGGCATCAGTCTGCAAAACCGGGGCCATGGCTTCAG
>NZ_DHXT01000057.1:11642-19730 GCF_002413825.1 Rhodoferax sp. UBA5149 | reverse complement strand
ATCAGCACCTTGAGGTAATGCCCTTCGTTGTCGTCAATCGTCACCCAGATCGAACCGTCCTCACGCAGCAGTTCACGCAACAGTTGCAGGCGCGGCAGCATCATGCTCAGCCACTGGGCATGTTCCAGGTTGTCGTCGTAATGCGCAAACGCGCTTTTGGTGTTGTAGGGCGGGTCAATGAAGATGCACTTGACCTGTCCCCGGTAGAACGGCAGCAGCGCCTTGAGCGCTTCGAGGTTGTCGCCCTGGATCAGCAGGTTGTCGGTGATCTCACTCGGGCTTGCGCGAGTGATTGCAGCAGGTCCGTCGAAAGGCTCAGGGCGAACGCCGAGTAGTTCAGCCTGAACGGGCGTAGTTCGAGCGACTTGAGACGGGGCCTCCTCGGCCTGAGCGGTGGGCGTATGAATCGACACCTGTTCCAGCAGCCGGTAAGGCACGCGGGCCGCAGTGGTGAACGCGTTGACGCGGTTGAGCCAGTCTAGGGTGGGCATGGGCGAATCTTATTTCGTTGCGATTTCGTAGCGCTGCTTTAGTCGGGTCAGGGGGCTGGCGTAGTTCACCAGGTCCATGTGCTGCAAGGCGCCCACCACGATGCCAGCATGAATGCCGATGCGCTGCGCGAATGTCCGAACGGCGGGCACAGTGAGATCCAGTTGTTCTAGCACGCGACGGTCAGCGGACGAAATGACCACGTCGGCTGCAAACTGGTTGGCTTCCTGCTCTTCCTTGCTGGTCAGTGCGTGACCAGAAGTCGCGTCGTCCAGAAAGACGGCGCGTTTGGGGTGCTTGAGAACGTGGCCGACTTCGTGGAAGAAGTTGAACCAAAAAATGTCATTCCACTTGCCCAGGAGTGACAGCTGAATCAGTGGCCGATCACCCAGCCAACGTGCGACGCCGCTGACATGGGTGCCGCGAAACGCGGGAACAAACAACAATACGACGCCTGCTTGTGCACAGAGCTCCTTAAGTCCGCTGCCAATTTCAGGGGCGGGTTTGACGCTCAGAGCCCGCATGGCCGCAAGATTGGCGTGCAGTTTTTCAGCGCTGAAGGGTGGCGTTTCACGCTGCTGCGCTTCAATCTCGCCCAGACGCAGCCAGGCGGTGATGGCGGCATCGTCTGTCTGCTTGGCCGGGTTGGAGCGGCGAAAAGCGGCCTGGACGGTCAGGTATTGCTTTTGCCAGCCTTCGGGTGAGGCCACGCCAAAAAAGCGCAATGCGGCATCGATCAACGTCGCCCTGAATGCAGGGGTCAGGCGTCCAGCAGGCAGCTTGCCTGCCTGCTGCATTTCTTTCAATGGCAGGCTGTCAAGCCATTTCAGACGGTCCGGCGCGCGGCTGGCGTCGCGCTGGCGTGCCAGAAATTCGCGGTAGCGCGATTCACGCGCCAGCCAGAAGTGGGCTGGCGTGCCGAGAACGCGCTCCAGTTCCAGCGCGGTGCCTTCGGTGATTTCTTTGGTGCCAAGCACGATCTCGTTGATGGCGTTGAGTGGGCGGCCCATGCGGCGGGCCAACTCACTTTGCGCAATGCCTCGTTCCTCGATGCGGTCAAGCAGGGTCTCGCCGGGAGGGGATACCTCGGCGGGTTCCCAAGTCAGGTGTTTGTCAATCATGGTAGTCCACCACTTCAATAATGTAGAGGCTGTCTATGGCCAGCCAGTTCAATCCGCCGTCTGGTTTTGATGGCGGGGGTTGTTTTTGCGGCTTGACGATCAGTCGCAAGCCGCCACGCAGCCGGACGGAGAATTGCCCCGCCCGATCACCTTTCAGTTCTTCCCAATGCCCCGGTAGGTTCCGCATGTCTTCCATGCTTTGCGCGGCATCTAAATCGTCCAGTCTGGCTTTTAGCTTTTTGGTTGACTCGGCTCCAAGCGCCTTTGTCGCCAAACGGCTGTCGTGGCACTGAGCATGTAACTTGAGGTCGAGGAAGTCGAATTTCAATTTAATTTGTTTCCACCCTAGGGGTGTATATCATATTGAAGTTTTCGGCCTGAGGTGGATTGGCCCCGCCATCCCAAAAAGTGGGGCCACTAAAGCAAGCTGTTTGTGATGCGTGGGGTGGGAATCTTTCACAAGACCGTAGCCGATCCACGCATATGAAAGAAAACGGGCAAGAATTTTTATAAACGTGTCGTGAGCTGAATTTACAGCACGACTTTCACCATCGGATGCGTGCTCAGCGTGCGGTACAGCTCGTCGAGCTGCTCGCGGCTGGTGGCGGTGACGGTGATGGTGATACCCAGGTACTTGCCGCCCTTGCTCTCACGCAGCTCAATAGTCGATGCATCAAAGGTGGGGTCGAACTGATGGGCGATCAGTGTGATGGCGTGCACCAGGCCGTCGACTTTGTTGCCCATGACTTTGATGGGAAACAGCGACGGGTATTCAATGAGCGACTCGTTGCGCGGGATGTCGGGGTTGATCGGTAGGGACATGGTGTGGGATGGCTTGGGTCGGCGGTTTCAAAGGGCGGCGCGGGTCGCGCCCCGAGGGGGCTGCAGCCGCGACTGTTCTTTGGTTTGTTGGTAGCCTGCATACAGCTGCGCGTAGACCGGACCGGGTTGACCCGTGCCGACGGGCTGGCCGTCCAGCGTGGTCACAGCCAGCACCTCTTTGGTGGCGGAGGACAAGAGCAGCTCGTCGGCATTCAGGACTTCTTCGCGGCTGATGCGGCGCAGCTCAAAGCCAATGCCCTGGGCATGGCAAATTTTTTCAAGCAGACCGTAGCGAATGCCTTCCAGCACCAGGTGGTTCTTGGGCGGGCCCAGCACGGTGCCGCCTTTCACCACCCAGACGTTGCTGGCTGCCGCTTCGCTCAAAAAGCCGTCGCGAAACATGATGGTTTCCAGCGCGTCCGCGTCAAAGCTGATCTGGCGGGCAAAGACCGCCCCCAACAAGCTGGTGCTTTTGATATGCGCTTTTTCCCAGCGAAAGTCGTCCGCCGTCACGCACGCCACGCCCTGGCTGCGCTGCGCCGCGCTGGCGGGCTTCATCGCATTGGTCATGACAAACACGGTCGGCGTGATGTTGCTGGGCATCACGTGGTCGCGCATGGCCACGCCACGGGTGATCTGGATGTAGATCAGTTGATCGATGTTTTCGGCCTTGGCCCCCGTGGAATCGTCGTAGGACGCTATTAATTTAAGAGCAACCTCGGCCCACTGCGCGTGTGTCATCGGATTGCCAATGCGCAGCTCCGTCAGGCTGCGATCAAGCCGTGCCATGTGCTGGGCAAACTGGAACAACTGCCCGCCATAGACCGGCACGACTTCGTACACGCCGTCGCCAAAAATGAAGCCACGGTCCATGACGCTGATCTTGGCCTTGGGCAGCTCGGTGAACTCGCCGTTGAGGTAGCACGGCAGAGGTGGCAAGGTGTTCATGAATGAATTATGACCGGAGCATGGCAAAAAGCCACGGGTTTCTACGTATAATCGAAGGCTTTGCGGCAATCGTCGCGTGTAACTCGGGTGTAACCTGCGTGTAATTTGAGATGTCGATAATCACGCCTGTTCCCCAATTTGACACAGATGAGTCCGAAGCGCTGGAGTTCAAGCGGCTGACGGCCGAAGAGGCGCAGGCCTTGCGAGAACTTTATCCCTCGGTATCTCCGTGGTGGATCGTGAGTTGGCAGATGGTAGTCGGTTTGCTGGTGGCTTTGGCGGCCTGGGGTTTTACCGGAAGGTCGAGTGCTGGTTGGTCGGCGGGGTACGGTGCTTTGGCGGTGGTCATTCCCGCTGTGCTGTTTGCGCGGGGTCTGATGAGTCAGTTCTCGTCCATTAACGCGGCCACCGCTGGTTTTGGTTTTTTTGTGTGGGAAGCGATCAAGATTGCCGTCAGTGTCGGCATGCTTGCTGCGGCCCCGCAGTTGGTTCCGGGTCTGGACTGGTTGGCCATGCTGATTGGCTTGATCGTGACCCTGAAGGTGTATTGGTTGGCGCTTTTGATGCGCCCAAAACGAACAACAAATTAAAGAGTTAACAATGTCCGCAGAAGCAATGTCCGCAGAAGCCGGTGCTCCGTCCCCCAGTGACTATATTGTTCACCACCTGACGCACTGGCAAAACAAGCCGCAGACGGAAATCGTTGATTTTTCCGTCTTCAATATCGACTCCTTGTTTTTCTCGATTCTGTTGGGTGTGCTGGGTTGTTTCTTTCTTTGGAAAGCGGCGCGCCGTGCGACCTCCGGTGTGCCGGGCCGTTTTCAGGCCGCGGTTGAAATCCTGATTGAAATAGTGGATGGACAGGCCAAGGCCATTGTTCACAATGCCAAGAGCCGCAAACTGGTGGCGCCCTTGGCGTTGACCGTGTTTGTCTGGATTTTTCTGCTCAATGCCATGGATTTGCTGCCGCTGGATTTGCTGCCGACGGTGTGGGCCTGGATTTACGGTGCTGCCGGGCATGATCCGCATCACGCCTATCTGCGCGTCGTGCCAACGGCCGATCTTTCTGTGACCATGGGTCTGTCGGTATCGGTTTTGTTTATTTGCCTGGTTTACAACATCAAGATCAAGGGCATTGGCGGCTGGGCGCATGAGTTGGTTTCGGCCCCTTTTGGCACCAGCAAGAACCCAATTTTCGCTGTCATTCTGGCGGTTATCAACATCGCCGAACAATTGATTTCCTTTACCGCCAAAACGGTCTCGCATGGCATGCGGCTGTTCGGCAATATGTATGCCGGTGAGTTGGTGTACATGTTGATTGCCCTCCTGGGTGGCGCTTGGGCGCTTTCGCTCGAGCCTTCGAGCTTGATGCTTTTGTTGCTGCATGTGGTGGCGGGTTGGGCGTGGGGCGTGTTCCACCTGATCATCATCACCTTGCAGGCTTTCGTGTTCATGATGTTGACCTTGGTCTACATTGGGCAAGCGCACGACGCGCATTAATTTTGCGCGCTAAGTTGCGCATTCATTTTCGGTTTGTTTTTGTTTTTGTTTTTTTAGTTTATTTAGGAGTCAATCATGGAAGTTATTAGTTTTGCTGCTCTGGCTGCTGGTCTGATCATTGGTCTGGGCGCGTTGGGTGCTTGTATCGGTATCGGCATCATGGGTAGCAAGTACCTTGAAGCGGCTGCGCGTCAGCCTGAGCTCATGGGTGAACTGCAAACCAAGATGTTCGTGCTGGCTGGTCTGATCGATGCCGCGTTCATTATCGGTACCGGTATTGCTCTGTGGTTCGCCACTGCCAACCCGTTCCTGGCTCAAATCGCACGTTTGGTCAAGTAAACCTTTCCTGCAACATCTCGTTGAAGGAGATTTACTGTGAACATTAATGGAACTCTGATAGCGCAAGCCATCGTCTTCGCATTGCTGGTGCTGTTCACGATGAAGTTCGTGTGGCCGCCCATCGCAGCTGCATTGGACGAACGTGCCAGCAAAATCGCCAACGGCCTCGCGGCTGCTGACAAAGCCAAGTCCGAGCTTTCCTCCGCCAACAAGCGCGTGGAAGCCGAATTGGCCAAGTCGCGGACCGAGACCACGGCGCGCCTGGCGGATGCCGAGCGTCGCGGGCAGGCGATCGTCGAAGAAGCCAAACTAAAGGCAACCGAGGAAGGCAACAAGATCATTGCTGCTGCCAAGGTTGAAGCTGAGCAGCAAACCGTCAAGGCCCGCGAAGTTCTTCGTGAACAAGTGGCTGCGTTGGCGGTCAAGGGCGCCGAGCAGATTCTCCGCAAGGAGGTCAATGCCGCTGTCCATGCTGATTTGCTTGGCCGTTTGAAGACTGAGCTGTAAGAGGACAACCATGGCCGAACTTGCCACCATTGCCCGCCCTTACGCTGAAGCCTTGTTCAAGGCTTCGTCATCCGACCTGAACAGTGCGGCGGTCTGGGTTGAGGCTTTGCAGGAGATTGCGAAAAATCCGCAATTGCAGCAATTCTCTGACAACCCCAACGTCACCGCTGTTCAAGTGTTTGATGTGATTGCCGGTGTGGCCAAAGTGGCTTTGCCGGAGATGGCAAAAAACTTCTTGCGCACCGTGATTGAAAACGGACGCTTGAGTGTTTTGCCGGAAATTGCTGCGCAGTTTCAAGCGCTCAAGAATGCCCAAAGTGGCTCGGCTGACGCTGTGGTGTACAGCGCGTTCGCCATTGACAGCGCTGCGCTGGCCGACTTGGCCGCAACGCTGGAAAAGCGATTCGCACGCAAGCTCAACGTCTCCGTCGAATTGCAGCCCGAACTGATCGGCGGCATTCGCGTGGTGGTGGGTGATGAGGTTCTTGACTCTTCTGTCAAAGCCCGTCTGGAACAAATGAAAGTGGCATTGACAGCTTGAGGCGCAAGCCCCTTGTTGTCAGCCCAATTAACGAAAGAAGGAAAGAGTCATGCAACTCAATCCCGCAGAAATTTCTGAACTGATCAAGAGCCGTATTGAGGGCCTGTCCGCCAGCGCCAACATTCGCAACCAGGGTACGGTCGTGTCCGTCACCGACGGTATTTGCCGCATTCATGGCCTCTCGGACGTGATGCAGGGCGAAATGCTCGAATTCCCGGCCGACGCCGATGGTCAACCAAGCTACGGCTTGGCACTGAACCTCGAGCGCGACTCGGTGGGCTCCGTGATTTTGGGTGCTTACGAGCATATTTCCGAAGGCGACATCGTCAAGTGCACGGGTCGTATTCTGGAAGTGCCGGTCGGTCCCGAACTCAAAGGCCGCGTAGTCAACGCGCTGGGCCAGCCGATTGACGGCAAAGGTCCGATCAACGCCAAGATGACCGACGTGATTGAAAAGGTTGCGCCGGGCGTGATCGCCCGTAAATCGGTGGACCAGCCGATGCAAACCGGCCTGAAGTCGATTGACTCCATGGTGCCGGTGGGCCGTGGTCAGCGCGAGCTGATCATTGGTGACCGTCAGACCGGCAAGACCGCCGTGGCGATTGACGCGATCATCAACCAGAAGGGTCAGAACATGACCTGCGTTTATGTCGCGATTGGCCAAAAAGCCTCTTCCGTCAAAAACGTGGTGCGCGCGCTGGAACAAGCTGGCGCCATGGAATACACCATTGTGGTGGCTGCCACGGCTTCCGAGTCGGCCGCCATGCAATATGTCAGCGCCTACTCTGGCTGCACCATGGGCGAATACTTCCGCGACCGCGGTGAAGACGCGCTGATTGTGTATGACGATCTGTCCAAACAAGCGGTGGCCTACCGTCAGGTGTCCTTGCTGTTGCGTCGCCCACCAGGCCGCGAAGCCTACCCCGGCGACGTGTTCTATCTCCACAGCCGTCTGCTGGAACGTGCCGCTCGTGTCAACGAAAAGTATGTTGAAGACTTCACCAAAGGTGCCGTCAAGGGCAAGACCGGTTCACTGACGGCATTGCCGATCATTGAAACGCAAGCCGGTGACGTGTCTGCATTCGTGCCGACCAATGTGATCTCGATCACTGACGGCCAGATTTTCCTGGAAACCTCGCTGTTCAACGCCGGTATCCGCCCTGCGATCAACGCCGGTATCTCGGTGTCCCGCGTCGGTGGCGCGGCGCAAACCAAGCTGGTGAAGAATCTGTCCGGCGGTATCCGTACCGACTTGGCGCAGTACCGTGAATTGGCGGCTTTCGCACAATTCGCCTCCGACCTGGACGAATCCACCCGCAAGCAGCTCGACCGCGGTGCCCGCGTGACCGAGTTGCTCAAGCAGGCGCAATACAGCCCGCTGCCCATCAGTTTGATGGCGGCCACGTTGTTTGCCGTGAACAAGGGCTTCATGGACGACATCGATGTCAAGAAGGTCTTGGCGTTCGAGCACGGTCTGCATGCTTACCTCAAAGACAAGCACGCGGCGCTGCTGGCCAAACTGGAAGCGGCCAAGGCCATGGACAAAGATGCCGAGGCTGAAATGACGGCTGCGGCAACCGCGTTCAAGAAGTCGTTTGCTTGATTTGCACCTGAAGACACAAGGAGTCATTCATGGCAGCAGGTAAGGAAATACGCGGCAAGATCAAATCGGTGGAGAACACCAAGAAGATCACCAAGGCCATGGAAATGGTGGCGGCCAGCAAAATGCGCAAGGCGCAGGAGCGCATGCGCGCCGCCCGCCCTTACAGCGAAAAAATTCGCAATATCGCATCCAACCTCGGTCAGGCCAACCCGGAGTAC
>NZ_DHXT01000057.1:0-11493 GCF_002413825.1 Rhodoferax sp. UBA5149 | reverse complement strand
GACAAGGGCCTGTGCGGGGGGATGAACACCAACCTGTTGCGCGGCGTGACCAACAAGCTGCGTGATCTGCAGGCGGCTGGCGTGTCCACGCAAGCGGTGGCCATCGGCAACAAGGGTTTCGGGTTTCTGACGCGCGTTGGCGCCAAGGTCGTGTCGCATGCGACGCAACTCGGCGATACCCCGCACCTGGACAAGCTGATTGGCCCGGTGAAGGTGGTGCTCGATGCCTATGCCAAGGGTGAAGTGAATTCGGTGTACCTGTGTTACACCCGGTTCATCAACACCATGAAGCAGGAGCCCGTGGTGCAGCGCTTGTTGCCCCTGTCGCCCAACGAGATGCAGGCCCAGACGCAAGCCCAAGAGGCGGCAACCGGTGCCAAGCATGGTTGGGATTACATCTATGAGCCCGATGCGCAGACCGTGATCGACGATCTGCTGGTCCGCTACGTGGAAGCACTGGTGTACCAGGCGGTGGCAGAAAACATGGCGTCCGAGCAATCGGCGCGCATGGTGGCCATGAAGTCAGCGACAGACAACGCCGGCAGCGTGATTGCCGAGCTCAAGCTGATCTATAACAAAACGCGTCAAGCAGCGATCACGAAAGAACTTTCGGAAATCGTCGCGGGTGCAGCGGCGGTGTGACCATCCGGTCACGTGCAGCGGTTTAAACGTATTTATTTTTGGAGCAAAAAATGGCTCAAGTCCAAGGCAAGATTGTTCAGTGTATCGGTGCGGTGGTCGACGTGGAGTTCCCACGCGACAAGATGCCCAAGATTTATGACGCGCTCAAGATGGATGGCTCCACTTTGACCCTCGAAGTGCAGCAGCAGCTGGGTGACGGCATTGTCCGTACCATTGCGCTGGGCTCTTCTGACGGTCTGCGCCGCGGCATGATTGTGCAAAACACCGCGCAAACCATCATGGTGCCGGTGGGCAAAGCCACCCTGGGTCGCATCATGGATGTGCTCGGCGCGCCCATTGATGAGCGCGGCCCGGTTGCGGCGACGCAAACCGCCTCGATTCACCGCAAGGCCCCCGCTTACGACGAACTCAATCCGTCCCAAGAGTTGCTGGAAACCGGCATCAAGGTGATTGACTTGATTTGCCCGTTCGCCAAGGGTGGCAAGGTGGGTCTGTTCGGCGGTGCCGGCGTGGGCAAGACCGTGAACATGATGGAACTCATCAACAACATCGCCAAGGCGCACAGCGGCTTGTCGGTGTTTGCTGGTGTCGGCGAGCGTACCCGCGAAGGCAATGACTTCTACCACGAGATGGCCGACTCCGGCGTCGTGAACCTCGAGAACCTCGAAGAGTCCAAGGTT
Source organism: Rhodoferax sp. UBA5149 (assembly GCF_002413825.1). Classification (GTDB taxonomy): domain Bacteria; phylum Pseudomonadota; class Gammaproteobacteria; order Burkholderiales; family Burkholderiaceae_C; genus Rhodoferax. Next base: position 10,171 of record NZ_DHXT01000057.1, on the reverse strand, counting down.
GCCATGGTTTACGGTCAGATGAATGAGCCCCCGGGCAACCGTCTGCGCGTGGCCTTGACCGGTCTGACCATCGCCGAATCGTTCCGCGACGAAGGCAAAGACGTGCTGTTCTTTGTGGACAACATTTACCGCTTCACCTTGGCCGGTACCGAAGTGTCCGCCCTGTTGGGTCGTATGCCTTCCGCTGTGGGCTACCAGCCTACATTGGCCGAAGAAATGGGCCGTTTGCAAGAACGTATTACCTCGACCAAAGTCGGCTCCATCACGTCCATTCAGGCCGTTTACGTGCCGGCCGATGACTTGACCGACCCAAGCCCTGCCACCACCTTTGCCCACCTGGATTCCACCGTGGTGCTGAGCCGTGACATCGCCTCGCTGGGTATCTACCCCGCAGTCGATCCGCTGGACTCCACCAGCCGTCAGCTCGATCCGCTGGTTGTCGGTGCGGACCACTACGAAACCGCTCGCGCCGTGCAAGGCACGCTGCAGCGCTACAAAGAGCTGCGCGACATCATTGCGATTTTGGGCATGGACGAATTGGCACCGGAAGACAAACTGGCTGTGGCACGTGCCCGCAAGATTCAGCGTTTCCTGTCCCAGCCCTTCCATGTGGCTGAAGTGTTCACCGGCTCCCCCGGCAAGTACGTCAGTCTGGCCGAGACCATTCGCGGCTTCAAGATGATCGTCAACGGCGAGTGTGATCACCTGCCCGAGCAGGCCTTCTACATGGTTGGCACGATCGACGAAGCGTTCGAAAAAGCCAAGAAAATCTAAGGCAGGGTTCAACATGAACACCATCCACGTCGATGTGGTCAGTGCCGAAGAGTCCATCTTCTCAGGCGAGGCGCGTTTTGTCGCCCTGCCCGGTGAAGCGGGTGAGCTTGGCATTTACCCGCGCCACACACCGCTGATCACGCGCATCAAGGCGGGTTCGGTGCGTATTGAAAAAACCGATGGCAGCGAAGAATTCATCTTCGTCGCCGGTGGCCTTCTCGAAGTGCAGCCCAACTGCGTCACGGTGTTGTCTGACACCGCCATTCGTGGCAAAGACCTGGACGACGAGAAAGCCAATGCGGCCAAGGCTGCGGCGGAAGAAGCGCTCAAGAATGCCAAAGGGGATATCGATATCGCCCGCGCGCAATCAGAACTGGTCGTTATGGTGGCCCAGCTGGCGGCGCTGCGGAAATACCGCGATAAGAAATAAGCGAACGCTCAGGGTGGCACCGCCTTGGGTGATTCAAGCCACGTTCAAAGCCCTGCTCTGGAAAGATCAGGGCTTTTGTGTTTGTGAGCCCAGCCGGGGCGCACCGCAGGGTGCAGGCCTCATTCAATACCGGCGAACCGGGGAGTTCATTGGGGTTAAGCTGTCCAGCTTGCGGAACGGAACGGTCGCATAGGCGGGCGCATGAAATAGGGCGCTGACTGGCGCCATGGTGCTGTTGCGCAAGAGCGCATGTTGAAATCACGGCAAAATCTACCCTAACGTCCACACCACACCACCATGTCCAAAGCAAAAAAGCAGGCCGCAACCCTCGGCGGATCTGCCGATGATATTGAAGCCGCCTTTTATGAGGCGCTGCAGACCGCTGACATCGACAAACTCATGGCCTGTTGGGCGGACGAAGATGAAATCGTCTGCGTGCACCCGGGCGGGCCGCGATTGATCGGGGCGGGTGCCATTCGGGCCGCGTTTGACGCCATGTTTGCCAACGCCAGTATCCGGGCTTGGCCGGAGGCGGTGCGCAAGATCGAATCGATGGCCAGCAGCGTGCACAACGTGCGCGAGCGCATTGAAGTGCTGACCGACGAGGGGCCGCGCGAAGCCTATGTCACGGCCACCAACGTCTACCACAAGACGGCGCAGGGCTGGCGCATGGTGGCCCACCATGCGAGTCCCGGGTCGCCACAGGAGGCATCGGAAATCAGCGAAGCCGGCCATGTCTTTCATTGAACAAATAGGCCTCTGGCCCCCGTATTATATACGTAGACTGCTATGAATTATGTAGCACCTGCCTGGCTGCCCGGCGGCAATTTGCAAACCATCTGGCCGGCCTTGTACGCACGCCGGGGGGTGGGGCCGCCGCCGCAGTACCGGCGCGAACGCTGGACCACCCCGGACGATGATTTCATTGACGTGGACTGGTTGCAGACACGACCCAGTGACACCTTGCTGGTGATGTTCCACGGGCTGGAGGGTTCCTCTGCCAGCCACTACGCCGAGGCCTTTGCCGACTTTGCCCAAACGCGTGGATTCGCCTTTGCCGTGCCGCATTTCCGCGGCTGCAGTGGCGAGCTGAACCATGGCCCGCGGGCTTACCACTCTGGTGACTTTGAAGAAGTTGGCTGGATGCTGGCGCGTTTTCGCCAGCAGCATCAGGGGGCTATCCTGGCGGTCGGTATTTCGCTGGGGGGCAATGCGCTCTTGCGCTGGGCCGAAGAAATGGGGGAGCAGGCGGCCCGCGTGGTTGACGCGGTGGCCAGCGTGTCGTCGCCCCTCGATCTGACCGCCAGCGGTCGGGCGATCGGACGCGGTTTTAACCGGCTGGTCTACACCCGCAGGTTTTTGAACACCATGAAACCCAAAGCGCTGCGAAAACTGGTGCAGCATCCGGGCTTGTTCAATGCAGAGGCCTTGCGCGCCGCGCGCGACCTGTATGCGTTTGACAATGTGTTCACAGCGCCCTTGCACGGTTTCAAGAGCACCGAAGATTACTGGTCGCGCGCATCGGCCAAGCCGCATTTGCGTCAGATACGGATCCCGGCGCTGGTGGTGAACGCCCGCAACGACCCCTTTGTGCCCGCCTGGTGCCTGCCCCACCAGCGGGATGTGGGCAACTGGGTAACGCTGTGGCAACCAGTCCATGGCGGGCATGTCGGTTTTCCAGCGGGTCCGATACCCGGTCATGTCAGTGCCATGCCGATGGCGGTGGGCGGCTGGCTGGCTTCCCAAATTCCAACCCCCTGAGCGATGGAGGCTATTGATGGATGACATCGTTAAACAAGCGCTGGCCAAATGGCCCAATGTGCCCGATTGCTACGGCTGGCTCGGCCTCGACGCACGCGGCAACTGGTACATGCGCGACGACCGCGTTCAAGCCCAGGGACCGTTTGTGGGCGGTACGGCGCAGAGCAAAGGCTCACAGTTAAAGCACGAGAAGCTCATTGACTTCATCCACCGCAACTACGAGGCGGATGCGCAGGGACAGTGGTATTTCCAAAACGGACCCCAGCGCGTCTATGTGGAACTGCAAGCCACCCCGCTGATCTGGCGTGTGAACCATGACTTGTCGATTGAAGACCACTGCGGCCGAGCCGCGCGCGTGCAGCGCTGCCTGCTTGATGAGCAAGGGCGCGTGTATCTGCAAACGGATATCGGATTTGGCCTGGTGCACACCATGGACATGGGGCAAGCGGCGGACGCCATCGAGCAGGGCCTGTGGCCAGTACAGGACGTGCTTGGCGCCGATTTGCCGCAGCAGTTTCGCTACGTGCCTAGCCCCTATTTGCTACAAAAAAAGTAGCTCCTCACGCAATGTAGCCGCGGGCTACAGGTTTAAAAAGCAATAAAGAAGCCGGCCAATGACCGGCTTTCCCAGAGCCCTTGCCGCCCTGCCTTATTTGGCGGCCTCAGCGGGCGCTGCCGGCGCTGCCGCCGAAGCTGCTGCTGCTGGGGCTGCCGGGGCTTTGGGCTCCTCAAGCTTGCCACCGGCGGCATTGGCCATGTACACCACGGCACGGCCGATTTCCAGCGGTTCAAAATCACCGCCACCTTGGGCCGGCATGGCATTCTTGCCTTTGGTGGCAGAGTTCAGCAGTGCTTCATAGCCGGTTGCGATGCGGGGCGCCCAAGCCGCCGCATCGCCAAATTTGGGAGCGCCCACGACACCCGCAGTATGACAGGCCGTGCATTGCGCCTTGAAGACCTCTTCGCCGGTCTTGAGTTGCCGGTTGGCATCACGAATTTCTATGCGCCCAATTTTCTGGATCCGGGCGGCCAGCGCTTTTTCCGGGTTCACGGCGCCGGCGGCGGGCTTCTTGTCCGATGTGACGTAGTAAACCAGTCCGATGATGACAAAGATGGGAATCACGAATGAGAAAAAAACCGTCAGCAACAGTTGCTTGGGGTTTTTGACGGGTCCGGTGTGGACCTCATCGTGCGCAGCGGCGTGGTGGTTGTCACTCATGGTGTCCTCTAAAAATCGGGGGCTTTGAAAGCAGCCCGCGATTATAGCCGTCGCCCTCTCGAAAACATCTACAATGCAGCCTTCAGTTTGCGGCTGTAGCTCAGTGGATAGAGTATTGGCCTCCGAAGCCAAGGGTCGTGGGTTCGATCCCCGCCAGCCGCACCAAGTGAACACTTCTCAACGTGCCATACCATCTCAAAACCCGCGTGTCTCCTAGGCATAGCGGGTTTTTCTTTGCCTTGCAGGGTCTCACGGGGTAACATGACATACCAGCAATTTGATGGTATCCATGATGGTAGGCGTCAAAGCTGGTATGTGACATACCATCAAACCGGGGACTGACATGGCACTTACCGACACCTTCGTGAAAAACGTCAAGCCCAAAGGAAGTGCAGTCGGTGAGAAATACGCCGATGGTGGGAACATGTATTTGTTGGTCAACGCTACCGGCAAGTACTGGCGCTTGAACTACCGATATTTGGGCAAACAGAAGACGCTGGCGCTGGGGGTCTACCCAGCCGTTTCACTTGCAGACGCCAGAAGGCGCCGAGACAAGGCCCGGGAACAGTTGGCCAAGGACATTGACCCCAGCACTGCCAAGCGGGAAGACAAGCAAGCCAAGGCAGACTTAGCGGCAAACACTTTTGAGCTGGTGGCGCGCACCTGGCTCAAAAAGACGGCTGCCAAGAGAAAAGACGTTACCCAAGACCGCATCACGACCCTGCTGGAGCATGACGTGTTCCCTTTCATCGGCAGTCTGCCCATCCACACCATTGGCCCGCGTGACGTTCTGGACAAGGCAGTGCGCAAGATTGAAACGCGGGGCTCCATCGACACGGCACACCGCGCAAAGCAGATATGCGGGCAGATATTCCGGTATGCGGTGGCGGTGGGGCTGGCAGAGCGTGACGTAACCGCGGACCTTCGCGGTGCACTGGCGGAAATTCCGAAGGCGCACTTTTCTGCAATCACCGAGCCAAAGCAGGCCGGCGACCTGATGCGCTCGATATTCGATTACACCGGCCATCCATGCACCGTGGCCGCGCTCAAATTGTCTCCGCTGGTGTTCGTCCGTCCCGGTGAATTGCGAACGGCTGAGTGGGCTGAGATTGATTTGGCGGCGGCAGAGTGGCGCATACCCGGCAGCAAAATGAAGATGAAGGTAGACCACATCGTGCCACTGTCCACGCAGGCGCTGGAGATACTGCGCAGCGTGCACCCAATCTCTGGGCACGGTCGTTACGTGTTCCCCAGCTTGCGCACTGGTGAGCGTCCTATGAGTGACAACACTATCAATGCCGCCTTGCGGGGCTTGGGGTACAGCAAGGACGTGCACACTGCCCATGGGTTCCGCGCAATGGCTCGAACCATTTTGGACGAAGTGCTTGGTGAGCGCGTGGACTTCATAGAACACCAGTTGGCACACACGGTGAAAGACCCGAACGGACGCGCCTACAACCGCACGGCACACCTGCCAGCACGCAGGGAAATGATGCAACGCTGGGCGGACTACATGGACAAGCTGCGTGCTGGCGCTGACGTGCTTCAGTTCAAAAAGGCGTGACGCCAGAACCTGCCCTGTGGATAACTTGACCGCTCTACGCCATCTGACGGATGCACAAAAAACAAGCAAATAAGCATGCCGTGCAAGTGATTGATTCACATGGATATTCCCGGATTGGGTACAAAGTTATCCAATTTATCTACTTCATACGACGGACGTTATGTTAAGTAATGGTGACGTATAGTATTAAATTGTACCCATAAAGGGAAATATGCGATACACTCAGACCAACAAAATAACGATGTGAAGGTTCCCCACCATGACACCCGACCAATTCACCGCCGCATTGGCCAAACTCGGATGGAAGCAATCGGACTTTTGCAGGAAAACGGGAGTCAGCAAAAACACACCGTCACGCTGGGTCAACGGTGAGACACCGATTCAGGCATGGGTGGCGGCCTATCTTGGGGCCATGCAAGACCTGGCAGACCTTCATGCTAAGTACCTGGCCGTCAAAGGCGGGGATAGCGCCAGCGAGTGACACCGCCCAGCCCCACGGCGGTCTATGTGGGGCAAATAGGCGGCGGCAACGGTGATTGAGCCCACCAATGCCGCCTGACCACCGACAAAGAAACGGACTTTGAAAATGGCTACTGACACTGTAAACGATGCAAATACAACCGGCCTTCAAATCGCGATTGAAGGCCTCAGCAAATTCTTAGCGCGGCTTGATGACAAAGGCCGTTCAATTGCAGATGCTGCGCTTTCTCATTTTGCAAACCATCCTGATGACCATGAGTGGGCTGCATCGACCATCAAGCACCAAGTCGTATTGAGGGCAATGGAAACATCTGAGCCGGCCCATATACTCAAATTCAAGCCATCCAAAAGCCGCAAAGTGTCTGCGCCTAAGGCGGGGTGAGCCATGCCTGAGACCGCCCAAATCATCGCCTTCCAGTCCATGCTCACGACACCCGTGGTTCAGCCCCGGCGCAGCAAGAATCTGATGCACGGCACGATAGAGCTATGGCGCTACCGTGGCAACCAGCAGCCCAAGAAAGCCGAAGCCGAAATAGCGTTACGGCATGAAATCGAACTGCGAGAAATAGACGTGTACCGCGCTGAAAATGTCCTGGCTGGTGCGCGCCTTCGAGTTGCGAGATTGCGGGAGCAACTGATAAACGCATAAACCAGTTTGCCCCAGCTAGCGCAGCGTCGAAACCTGCGCGAAAAGCCAAGCCCCCGCTGGCCTGCTGGTGGCTCCTTATGCGGGGCTGCACGGGGGATGCATGGCAGACAATCAAATACCCACTGGCTATCGACTGATAAAGGTTGGTGGCAGACCCAAAGACCACCCTAGAAACGTTGCCGTTGCCATGGCGCGCAAGTGGCGAATGACGGCCTTGCATGAAAGCGCTAAAGCTGCAGACCTGTGGATTGTTGAAGGCTGGAACGCCGCCGGAATCACTCAAGAGCAACACGTTCACGCGGCGATAAAGAAGGCCGAACGGGTCGAGGGCGCGCCGCTCTCCACTTGGGTCTGTCTATGGCCGGATTGGGGCTGCATTGCCCTGGCGAAAACACAAAATGGCTGGGTCACTGGATGGGCCTGGAGACCGGGGCTCACTCGCGCAATTGATTTCCCAGCAGAGGTGAATTGGACATACTTTGCAGTAAATGGCGTGATGCAAAAGACCGTCACAGCCAACTTTAACTTTGAGCTGCCAGCGGATTTCTTATCCGATAACTAGCGCGTATTTCTGCACCAAGAAATAGTTTCTTGGTGTGACTTTGTGGTGACGAAAAATCACCATCGGGGCACCAACTTTGAAAGGTGCACCCCGTGTCAATCCATAACACACCGTCTTTTGACAACCTGCCCGCAACGGGCTTCATGCGCCAGCCCCAGGTGCTGGAGGTTGTTCCCTTTTCAAGCGCCACGCTCTGGCGCAAGTGCAACGCTGGCCAATTCCCCAAACCCGTGAAGCTGTCCGAGCGTGTGACCGCTTGGAGGGTTGGGGACGTCCGCCAGTTCCTTGCAACTCAGGCCGCCGGTGCCGTGGTTGCGTAATGTCAGCCCCAAAAAGCAACGGGCGCAACTCTCGCAAAGTTGCACCCGCCAAGAATCTCACAATCACCGGCCTGAATTCTACCCAGCCCACCTACTTTCTGGGCACAGAAAACCCGCGCCAGCTTCGCGCCATTCATACCCTGCTGCGTCGGCCGGTACCGCGTGAACACCTCGACAGCATTGTTGGTTGCAGCAACGGGCCCGAGTTGGTTGCAGAGCTTCGCCGCCGTGGGCTCGATGTGCCATGCGAGCGAATCAGCTTCATTGACCGTGACGACAAGCCGTGCCGCCCAGGCGTCTACAGCCTGACCTTGAGAGACCGCCGCATGATTTACGCGTGGCTTGCAAAGCAGGCGAAGGGCTAAACCGTGAGCAAACCCAAGACATACCGAGACCCGCGCGGGCACAGCCTGCGCATCTATGACGACCTGTACGACAGCCCGGCATTCAATGCCCTGTCGCCGCACGATGTGATGGCCTACCTGGCATTGCTACGCGAGTTGAAGGGGTACAACAATGGCGACCTGTCATTGCCGCTGAGCCGTGCCAAGCGCTGCGGAATCGGCCACCATATGACGCTCGCCCGAAGCCTTCGCGCCCTGTGTGCCGTGGGGCTGGTTGCGGTGACCCGAAAGGGCGGTGCCACCAAGGGAGGGCAGCGCCTTCCCACGCTCTACCGTGTGACGGACGCTGAGTGCTATGACATTCCCGCAAAGCTGCTGACGGAAATGAAGGCGACGAACGAATGGAAGCGCATCGAAAGTGTGGAGCACGGTGCGCAACTGATTCAGGCAGCCGAGGATTCTGTCAAAAAGGCCACTGAAAAAAAAATTAACGCAGGACACGCCGTGACAGCTACCACGTCACGCCGTGACGTAATCGGGCCAAAAATTAGGTCACCGCGTGACACATGGAATGGCGGACCACGTCACGGCGTGACTATGGCTGAAAAGGTAGAAAACCCTTTATCCATGCGGGTTGCAGCCGAGTTTTCACCTGATGCTGAAAAGCAGAGCCATAGGACACCGCGTGTATCACCTTTACAGGTTGCCATACATACGGGCAATTTGGCCAGCACTGACGACCACGGAACCTATCGGCGACTGACCGCACGACCAGCCAACTTATTCAAAAACCTGATTCACTGAAAGCACAACCATGACCAACTTCACACACTATCACCTGACGGCCGAACAATTCAGCGACGAGAGCGGCCCGGCCATCATGCTGACCCAGCAGGACGGCATTGAGGACCCCGTCACCATCGTGGCGCACCCTTGGCAACTTCGGGCCGTCTGCGAGCAATTCGGGCTGATTGCCAGTGACCCGGCAGCACAAAAGACCATCGCCATGTTGACGCGCCGCCTGCTGGTGCTGCGCGACCGTATCGACCACTTGGGCGACTACCTGACGAACTACTCAGACCACGAGCACGCAAACCTCGAATATGAGCTGACCTACATCACGGCCACCACCGACATTGCCGAAGAGTTTTGCGCTGACCTGGTGGACACAAGCGCGCCGGAAATCTTACCCGCACCGATGCCATCGGCAAAGCCTATCGGTAAGCCTTCGCTAAAGCCTTCGGCACAGGCTACCCCGCCGCAAGAAACCCTTATCTGACCAGCACTAAGGACGAAAACATGAGCATTCAAGGAATATTCAAACCGAAGGCCAGCGGGAGCGGGTTCGACGTGGCGCCCGCAGGGGTTCTTTTGCTGATGGCTGACTGCGCCTATGGCAACCCAGCCAAGACAGCACCAAAAGATGCGCATGACGCCCGCGCTCTGGTGGATGGTGTGCTGGCCGCCGCTCGTGCCGGGGGCTTCGTGCAATACGACATTCTCGGCATGTTGCTGTCACGCAATGAGCGCTCGGCCCGTGTGGCAGAGATGGCCGTCGCTGCGTGCAATGCTGCGGGTGAGTCGGCACTGCTTGAAATATTCGCTGCTGATGGCATGGCCTGACGCAGCACCGATAACACCTCGACTGACAAAGCCATTTTTTATAAAAAGGAAACATCATGACCGATTCAACCGCAAGCCTTGTACTCGCTGTAGACACGACGCAAACCGCCAAGGCGGGGATTGACCTCGACAAGCTGACCGCCAGTGGGGAGAAAACGGAGGTTCAATTCAACAAGACAGGGCAAGCCGCGTCAGGTTGGCAGCAAAACATGCGAGGCGTCGACGCAGCCTTGAAATCGACGGCAGAGAGGTCGATTGAATTGTCACAAGCCACGCAACGCATCATTGACAATTACAACCCGCTGGGCACCAAGCTACGCGCCTTGCAGGCCGACATGGCTATCTTCCAGAGTGAAATGGGCAACAGCACATCCGACGCCGCCATGAAGACGTTTCAAGGCCTGGAGGATGAGATTGCGCGCACTAGTGTAGTGTTGCATTCTGT
>NZ_DHXT01000028.1:6768-16321 GCF_002413825.1 Rhodoferax sp. UBA5149 | reverse complement strand
CTCGGGGGGCAGCGCAGTACACGCAGTGACAAGCGTGGGGGGCATCTAGATCCTGCCCAGGGCTTGCACCTTCCACGCCAGCCACAGCTTGCGCAGGGGTGTCAGGCTGACGCGCTGGTGCAGCACCTGAAAGTTATCGCGCTCAATCTCTGTCAGCAAGGCGCGGTAGATGCTCGCCATCATCAGCCCCGGTTTCTGGGCGCGGCGGTCGGCTGGCGGCAGCAGCGCCAAGGCCTCGTCGTACAAATCCTGGGCGCGCCGGGCCTGGAATTTCATGAGTTCTGTGAAGCGCTCCGAGTAAGTGCGCTTGAGGATTTCATGCGCCTTGACGTCAAACTGCTGCAAGTCGTTCATCGGCAGGTAGATGCGCCCGCGCAGGGCGTCTTCACCGACGTCGCGGATGATGTTGGTGAGCTGCAGCGCCTGGCCCAGCTTGTGCGCGTAAACGGTGGTTTGCACCAGCGTCTGGCCGAAGATGTTGGCCGCCACTTCGCCCACCACGCCGGCCACCAAGTGGCAGTAACGCTGCAGACCGGGATAGTCGAGGTAGCGGGTTTGCGACAGGTCCATCTGGCAGCCCTCGATCACCGCCTGCAGATGGCGTTGCTCGATTTTGTAGTCGGCGGTCAGCGGCATCAGGGCCTGCATCACCGGGTGGCTGGGTTGGCCGGCAAACGACTGGGCCACTTCCGCCTGCCACCAGGCCAGCTTGCTGCTGGCCACGCCGGGGTCCACCATCTCGTCGACCACGTCATCGACCTCGCGGCAGAACGCATAAAACGCGGTGATGGCGGCGCGCCGGGGTTTGGGTAAAAACAGGAAGGCGTAATAAAAGCTGCTGCCCGAGGCGGCGGCTTTTTGCTGGACGTAGTGCTCTGGGGTCATCGCCCTATTGTCACATCCATAGGGCGCGCCACAGCATGACCGGTGCGTCCCACCACTTCAGGGTTGGGCGCTGCACAAGGGTGGCAAATTGCAGGGCCTCTATCTTGTCCAGAATGCGCAGGCCGCCTTGCACCACCAGGCGCAGCTCCCAGCCGGCGCGGCCCGGCACCCGGTGCACCAATGCAGCGCCATTTTTCATGCGAGCCCTCGCCGAATCTACGCAAGCAGCTATTAAATTAGTAGCAGATGCGGTTTGTCGGCAGGCCAGCATGTCCGGCTGCAAGACGCCAAAGCGGGCGCAGTCCTCCTGCGTCAGGTAGTAGCGACCGCGGGGGATGTCCACGCTCGGGTCTTGCCAGAAGTTGATCAGCTGCAAGGCAGTGCAGATGTCATCGCTGAGAAGCAGGGCGTGCGCGTCGGTCACGCCGTACAGGTGCAGCAGCAGCCGGCCGACCGGATTGGCCGAGCGGCGGCAGTAGTCCAGCAATTCAGCCTGGTTGGCGTAGCCGGCTCGGTCCCGCGTTTTTTCCACGTCTTGTTCAAACGCATCCAGCAGATCGTGCAAGGCCGGCACCGGCAGCTGGTGGGTCTGAATGGCGTGGTGCAGCGGCCCGAATACCGGCGCCCAGCGCGGGCTGAATGTGGGGTTCTGATCACAGGTGGCGATCAGGTCCTGGCGGTAAGCCTGCAGCTCGTCCAGCCGCTGCTGCGGCGTGGCGTCGCCCTCATCGGCGATGTCATCGGCGGTGCGGGCAAAGTGGTAGATGGCGGCGATCGGTGCGCGCAAATGCGCCGGGCACAGGAACGACGCTACCGGGAAGTTTTCATAGTGCTGGATCGAAACCGGGGCGGGCGGGGAAGCGGGTGCGGGGTGCTGCATGGTGCGCTGATTTTGCCCGCAAGCGGTCAGCACCCGACGCTTGTTTTGGCGCGGTGCCCGAATACCCCTGGAACCGCCTCGCAACTGTGGCGTGGCGGCTTCGCGTCTTGACAAGCATTCGCATTTGCCATAAATTACTAACCAATAGGTCATTAAAATAATTTTGACCCGTGTTCAGACCCTTTCTTAGGTTTTCATCATGCCGATCAAGTCAATTCAAACGGCGGCGACGCTCATCATCGCCGCGCTGTTACTGGCCGCCTGCGCCAAGCCCGTCCCCACGGAGGAGCCGATCCGCGCCGTGAAGGTTGTCACGGTCGGGCTGGACAGCATGCACTCCGGTGCCGAATTTGCCGGCGAGGTGCGGGCACGGGTGGAGTCGCGGCTCGGGTTTCGGGTCGGCGGCAAGATCGTGCGGCGCCAGGCCGAACTCGGCCAGCGCGTCAAAGTCGGCCAAGTGCTGGCGCAGCTCGACCCGCAGGACTACAAACTGGCGGCCGACGCGGCACGCGCGCAAATGGTGGCTGCTGCCACCAACCGCGATCTGGCCGCCGCCGATTTCAAGCGCTACAAGGCGCTGCGCGAACAGAATTTCATCAGCGGCGCGGAGCTGGAGCGGCGTGAAGCCAGCCTGAAGGCGGCCCAGGCGCAGCTGGAGCAGGCGCAGGCCCAGTTGTCGGGGCAGGGCAACCAGGCGTCTTACACCACGCTGGTGGCGGACGTCTCCGGCGTGGTGACGGCGGTGGAGGCCGAGCCGGGCCAGGTGGTGACGGCCGGCACGCCGGTGGTGCGCATTGCGCAGGACGGCCCGCGCGACGTGGTGTTTGCCGTGCCTGAAGACCGGGTGGCACTGATCAAGACCGGCTCTGCGGTTGATGTGCAGCTGTGGTCGACCAAGACCACGCTCAAAGGCTTGGTGCGCGAGGTGGCGGCCAGCTCCGACCCGGTGACCCGTACTTTTGGCGTGAAAGTGGCCTTGCCGCCCAAGGACAATTTGGCGCTCGGGACCACGGTCTCGGTGCTGCCACAAGCCTTTGATCGCGGCGGTGTGCCGGTCATCAAGCTGCCCACCAGTGCCTTTCATCAGGTCGCAAATGCGTCCACGGTGTGGGTGCTGGACAGCGCGACCATGACGGTCAAACTGCAGCCGGTGCAAATCGCCACGGCCGATGGCAACGAGGTGGTGGTGGCGGCCGGCCTGCAGCCCGGCATGCAGGTGGTGACGGCCGGTGTGCATGTGCTGTCGCCGGGTCAGAAGGTCACTATCTACAAGGAAAAAACCGCTGTAGCCCCTGTCAATATTGCGCAAGCAGCTAGCAATTCAGTAGCGCCTTCTGCAACAGCAACAGCAGCGCCCGCACCGGCGGCCGCCCTGGCCGTGCAGGCCAGCGCCAAGCCGGTCAAGTGAGGCGACCATGAAGCAAGAACAAAGCAAAGCGGGATTCAACCTCTCGAAGTGGGCGCTGGACCATACGGCGCTGACCCGCTACCTGATGATTGTGCTGATGCTGCTGGGTGGGGCGGCCTATTTCCAGCTCGGACAGGATGAAGACCCGCCGTTCACCTTCCGCATCATGGTGGTGCGAAGCTTTTGGCCGGGTGCCACGGCGCAGCAGATGGCCGAGCAGGTCACCGACAAGATCGAGCGCACCTTGCAAGAGGTGCCGTTTGCCGACAAGATCCGCAGCTATTCCAAGCCGGGCGAGTCCACCATCCTGTTCCAGCTCAAGGACTCGACCAAAGCCGCGGACGTGCCCGGCATCTGGTACACCGTGCGCAAAAAAATCGGCGATATGCGCCAGACCCTGCCCGGCGGCGTGCAGGGCCCGTTTTTCAATGACGAATTCGGTGATGTCTACGGCGTTATCTACGCGCTGGAGTCAGATGGCTTCTCGGAGGCCGAGGTCAAGACCTTTGCCGATGAGGTGCGCCAAAAACTGCTGCGCGTGACGGACGTGAACAAGGTCGAACTGTTTGGCGTACAGGACGAAAAGCTGTACATCGAGATCTCGCAAAAGCGTCTGGCGCAGCTGGGCCTGGACATGAACCAGGTGCTGGCGCAACTGACCCAACAAAATGCAGTGGAGGGCGCCGGCGCCGTGCAGACGCCGCTGGACGTGGTCCAGGTGCGGGTGGCGGGCCAGTTCGAGGCCGTCGAGCAACTCAGCGCCATGCCGATTCGGGGCACTGGCTACGGCGCCGGCACCAGCGCCGGCGGCAGCCAGTTGCGCCTGGCTGACATCGCGGTCATCAAGCGCGGCTATGTCGACCCGCCGTCGGTCAAGGTACGCCACCAGGGCAAGCAGGTGGTGGCGCTGGGCGTGTCCATGGCCAAGGGCGGTGACATCATTGCCCTGGGCCGCGCGCTCAAGATCGCCACCGGGCAGATTGGCGCCACGCTGCCGGCCGGTATTCGACTGGTGAATATTCAGGACCAGCCGACCGCGGTGGCGAAGTCGGTCAACGAGTTTGTTGGCGTACTGATCGAAGCGATCGTGATCGTGCTGGCCGTCAGTGTCATCAGCCTCGGGCTGCACAAACGCAGCGGCAATACACGCTGGTTCAGGCGCTACTACGTGGACATGCGTCCCGGTCTGGTGGTGGGCATCACGATTCCCCTGGTGCTGGCGGTCACCTTTTTGGGCATGTCCTACTGGGGCATCGGCCTGCACAAGATTTCGCTCGGCTCGCTCATCATCTCGTTGGGCCTGCTGGTGGACGACGCCATTATTTCGGTCGAGATGATGGTGCGCAAGATGGAGGAGGGCTATGACAAGGTTCGCGCCGCCACCTTCGCCTATGAGATCACCGCCATGCCGATGCTGACCGGCACCCTCATTACCGCGGTCGGCTTCCTGCCGATTGGCATCGCAAAATCCGCCACCGGCGAATACACCTTCGCCATCTTCGGCGTCACCGTGCTGGCCTTGGTGCTGAGCTGGCTGGTGTCGGTGTACTTCGTGCCCTACCTGGGGACCTTGTTGCTCAAGGTCAATCCACACGATGCCGGAGACCAGCCCCATGAGCTGTTCAACACGCCTTTCTACAACACCTTTCGCAAGACCGTGAACTGGTGCGTGCAGCACCGCTGGATCACGATCGGCGCCATGCTCCTGACTTTTGCCTTGGGCATTGCCGGCATGGGCCGGGTGCAGCAGCAGTTCTTTCCGGATTCCAGCCGGCCCGAAGTACTGCTGGATGTCTGGTTCCCCGAAGGCACCTCGTTTGCCGCCAACGAACTGACGGTCAAACGCATTGAGTCCCGCTTGATGCAAGAGCCGGGCGTGGACAGCGTGAGCACCTGGGTCGGGACCGGCGTGCCGCGTTTTTATCTGCCGATGGACTCTATTTTTCCGCAGAGCAATGTGTCGCAGTTCATCATCTTGCCGAAAGATCTGAAGCTGCGCGAGTCGCTGCGCATCCAGTTGCCGACGCTGATGGCGCAGGAGTTTCCGGAAATCCGGGCCCGCGTCAAGATATTGCCCAATGGACCGCCGGTCGCTTATCCGGTGCAGTTTCGGGTGGTGGGCGGTGAGCCTTTGGTGCTGCGTGAGCGCGCCGACGAGGTCAAGGCCGTGATGCGCGCGAGCCGCAACACGCGCGGTGTCAATGACAACTGGAATGAATTCATCAAGGTGATCCGTCTGGAGGTGGACCAGACCAAGGCGCGGGCGCTGGGCGTCACCAGTCAGTCCATCGCCCAGGCGTCCAAGACGATTCTGGTCGGCAGCAACGTCGGGCAATACCGTGAAGGCGACAAGCTGATTGATATCGTGCTGCGCCAACCGCTGGAAGAACGCAATGCCATGACAGACATCGCCAATGCCTACCTGCCCACGGCCAGCGGCAAGTCGATTCCGCTGACGCAGATTGCCAAGCCTGTTTTTGCCTGGGAGCCGGGCGTCATGTGGCGCGACAACCGCGATTACGCCATCACGGTGCAAAGCGACATCGCGGAAGGCCTGCAGGGCGCCACCGTGACCACCGAGTTGCTGCCCCAGCTGCGCGCGCTGGAGGCCGCCTGGAAAGCCAAAGGCATGGGCGCTTACCGCATAGAAGTGGCCGGTGCGGTGGAAGAAAGCAGCAAGGGCTCGGCCTCGATCGTGGCCGGCATTCCCATCATGCTGTTCATCACCTTCACCTTGCTGATGTTGCAGCTGCACAGCTTCAGCCGCGCCATGCTGGTGTTTTTGACCGGACCGCTGGGTATTGCCGGCGTTGCCAGCGCCTTGCTGCTGTCGGGGCGACCGTTCGGTTTCGTCGCCTTGCTGGGCGTGATTGCCTTGATGGGCATGATCCAGCGCAACTCGGTGATCCTGATTGACCAGATCGAGCAGGACCGTGCCAGCGGCATCCCCGCGTGGGATGCCATTGTCGAATCGGCAGTGCGGCGCTTGCGCCCGATCGTGTTGACGGCCGCCGCCGCCGTGCTGGCGATGATCCCGCTGTCGCGTTCGGTTTTCTGGGGGCCGATGGCCGTGTCCATCATGGGCGGCCTGATTGTCGCTACCGTATTGACGTTGCTGGCCTTGCCAGCCATGTACGCAGCCTGGTTCCGGGTAAAAAAGGAAGCGCCCGCAGCAGGTTAAAATAACAGGTTGACCTATTTCATGGGGGTGGTCGGGTAGACCTCCCCCTTTGTTTTTTTGCGCGGGTGGCGAAATTGGTAGACGCACCAGGTTTAGGTCCTGACGTCCGCAAGGATGTGGGGGTTCGAGTCCCCCCCCGCGCACCACTTGTGAAAATTTGCGGGACAGTCCGCAGTCGCACAGCGGCAAGCTCTGTCCATTCTGAGAATTTGCGGGACAGTCCGCCGCCGCCAAGCGGCAAGCTCTGTCCCCAACTGTTTTATAAATTTAGGAGCATCACTATGGCCGTTATCGTTGAAACGCTGGAAAAACTGGAACGAAAAATCACGCTGACCTTGCCGGTTGGCAGCATCCAGTCTGAAGTTGAATCGCGCCTGAAAAAACTCGCACGCACTGTCAAGATGGACGGTTTTCGCCCAGGCAAAGTGCCCATGAACGTGGTGGGGCAGCGTTACGGCTACTCGGTTCACACCGAAGTCATGAACGACAAAGTCGGCGAGGCGTTTTTCAATGCCGCCAACGAAGCCAAGTTGCGCGTGGCCGGCCAGCCCCGCATCACCGAGTCGGAGGCTTCGCCCGAAGGTGAAATGGCTTTTGACGCCATATTCGAGGTCTATCCGGAAGTCAAAATCGCCGATCTGGCCACGGCCGAAGTGCAAAAAATAACGGCTGAAGTCACCGACAGCGCGATTGACAAAACCCTTGACATCCTGCGCAAACAGCGCCGCACCTTTGCCCAGCGCGCCCATGACGCCGCGGCGCAAGACGGTGACCGCGTCACCGTTGACTTTGAAGGCAAGATTGACGGCGAAGTGTTTGCGGGTGGCAAGGCCGAAGATTTCCAGTTCATCGTCGGCGATGGCCAGATGCTCAAAGAGTTTGAAGACGCCACCCGCGGCATGAAGTCTGGCGAAAGCAAGACTTTCCAGCTGGCTTTCCCCGCTGAGTACCACGGCAAGGATGTGGCCGGCAAAACGGCTGACTTCATGGTCACCGTCAAGAAGATCGAATCCGCCCATCTGCCTGAAGTGAATGAAGCACTGGCCAAGTCCCTGGGCATCGCGGACGCCACGGTCGAAGGTTTGCGCGCTGATATCAAGAAGAATCTGGAACGTGAAGTCAAGTTCCGGCTGCTGGCCCGCAACAAGGCCGCCGTCATGGACGCGCTGGTGGGCAAGGCCGAGCTGGACTTGCCCAACACCAGCGTGCAAGCGGAAGTCAACCGCCTGCTCGAAGGGGCGCGCGCCGACCTCAAGCAGCGCGGCATCAAGGACGCCGACAAGGCCCCGATTCCTGACGATGTTTTCCGCCCACAAGCCGAACGCCGTGTGCGACTTGGTTTGGTGGTGGCCGAGCTGGTTCGCTCCAACAGTCTGCAAGCCAAGACGGAGCAGATCAAGGCGCACATTGAAGAATTGGCCGCCAGCTACGAGAAGCCGGCCGACGTGATGCGCTGGTACTACAGCGATAACAACCGTCTGGCCGAGGTGGAGGCCATTGTGATTGAAAACAATGTGACCGATTTCGTGATGGCCAAGGCCACGATCAGCGAAAAGAGCGTGTCCTTTGATGAGCTGATGGCTCAAAACTAAGAGAAAAGCCGCCTGAGGGCGGTTGCAATGGGGCTTGTGCCGGGCTTGTAGTCTGGTATCCAGGCCCCATTTCCTTTGTGGATCGTATTTTTCGATACAGTACTGGCATAAAAGAGAAACCCTGTGGGGCAGTCCGAAGCCTAGCGAAGCCCTTTCCTCAACTGATTAGGAATAAACATGAACGTGCGATTTGGTGCAATGGAAACGCAAGCCCTGGGTATGGTGCCCATGGTGATTGAGCAATCGGGTCGCGGTGAGCGCTCTTATGACATTTATTCGCGCTTGCTCAAGGAGCGCGTGATTTTCCTGGTCGGTCCGGTCAACGACCATGTGGCCAATCTGGTAGTGGCGCAATTGCTGTTCTTGGAGAGTGAAAATCCGGACAAGGATATTTCCTTTTATATCAACTCACCGGGTGGCTCGGTCAGTGCCGGCATGGCGATTTTTGACACCATGAACTTCATCAAGCCGGAGGTGTCTACTTTGTGCACCGGCATGGCGGCCAGCATGGGTGCGTTTTTGCTGGCAGCCGGGGCCAAAGGCAAGCGCTTCTCCCTGCCCAACTCCAAAGTCATGATTCACCAACCATCGGGTGGCAGTCAGGGCCAGGCGACCGAGATCGAAATTCAGGCCCGTGAGATTTTGAAGACACGTGAGCAGCTCAATAAAATTCTGGCTGAGCGTACCGGCCAGCCGCTGGAACGCATTGAGCGGGACACCGAGCGCGACTATTACATGTCCGCTGACGAATGCAAGGAATATGGCCTGATCGACAAGGTCATCTCGAAGCGGGCGTAACCAGGCGTCGCCCTCATGGCGTAGGGCAGGGTGGTTTTGCCATGAGCGCGGTGCTTTCTGTCGCAAGCGGCAGTATTTTTATTTGAGTATCATTCGGTAACATTCCGAAAACAGAGTTTCAGTGGAGACTAACTTGTACCCAAGTTATGTCGTAACTAAAAGGGCGTAGTTCACATGGCCGAAAAAAAAGGCTCCTCCGGCGAAAAAACTCTTTATTGTTCTTTTTGCGGCAAAAGCCAGCATGAAGTCAAGAAGCTGATTGCTGGGCCGTCGGTATTCGTCTGCGACGAATGCATTGACCTATGCAACGAGATCATTCGCGATGAATTGCCGGCCAGCACCGAGGCGCGCGGCGCGGGTGCCGATCTACCAACGCCATCAGAGATCAAGGCCAATCTTGACAGTTACGTCATTGGTCAGGAACCGGCCAAGCGGACACTGGCGGTGGCGGTTTACAACCACTACAAGCGTTTGCGGCACAAGGAAAAAGCCAAGAAGGACGATGTCGAGTTGGCCAAGAGCAATATTCTGCTGATCGGCCCAACCGGTTCTGGCAAAACGCTGCTGGCGCAAACGCTGGCCCGCATGCTGGACGTGCCCTTCGTCATGGCGGACGCCACCACCTTGACCGAAGCCGGTTATGTCGGTGAGGACGTTGAAAATATTGTGCTGAAGCTGTTGCAGAGCTGCAATTATGAAGTCGAACGGGCCCAGCGTGGCATTGTCTACATTGACGAGATTGACAAGATTTCCCGCAAGTCCGACAACCCGTCCATCACGCGCGACGTGTCGGGCGAGGGTGTGCAGCA
>NZ_DHXT01000028.1:1297-6551 GCF_002413825.1 Rhodoferax sp. UBA5149 | reverse complement strand
TTCGGCGCCACAGTCAAAAGCAAGGAACAGCGCAGCCTGACCGAGGTCTTCAAGGACGTGGAGCCGGAGGATCTGATCAAGTTCGGCTTGATTCCCGAGCTGGTGGGCCGTATGCCGGTGGTGGCCACGCTGGCTGAACTCAGTGAAGATGCGCTGGTGCAGATTTTGACGGAGCCCAAGAATGCCCTGGTCAAGCAGTACGGCAAGCTGTTGGCCATGGAGGGCGTTGATCTTGAAATTCGGCCCTCGGCCTTGAAGGCCATTGCCAAAAAGGCGCTGGCCCGCAAGACCGGGGCTCGTGGTCTGCGCTCGATTCTGGAGTTGGCATTGATCGACACCATGTACGAGTTGCCCAATACCTCGAACGTCGACAAAGTCGTGGTGGACGAGTCCACTATCGAAGAAAACAAGCCTCCGTTGCTGGTCTACCGCGAAGCCGCGAAGAAGGCTTGATTTGGCCCGTCTTTGCGGGCGTTTATTCAACTTTGAGGCCCTCTTGGCCGGGCAATAATCAATTGCGGGTTGAAAATCCGCACTTCTTATCCATATTAAACAGGTAACAAAAAGGTCTTCCCATGTCTGGTCATACCCCACTGCCTGCCATTCCCATTGATTTGCCATTGTTGCCCTTGCGCGACGTGGTTGTTTTTCCGCATATGGTGATCCCGCTTTTTGTGGGCAGACCCAAGAGCATCAAAGCGCTGGAAGCCGCCATGGAGTCTGAGCGACGCATCATGCTGGTGGCGCAGAAGGCCGCCGCCAAGGACGATCCGCTGGTTACCGACATGTTTGATGTCGGTTGTGTCTCGACCATCTTGCAAATGCTCAAGCTGCCCGATGGCACGGTCAAGGTGCTGGTCGAAGGCCAGCAGCGCGCGCGCGTGAACAAGATTGAAGAAGGCGAGCTGCATTTTTCAGCCAACGTTACGCCGGTTGAAGCGCAGCTTGAGCCGGAGGCCAAGCCCCGCGGCAAAGCCAGTGAAATCGAGGCTTTGCGTCGCGCCGTGATGCAGCAATTTGACCAGTACGTCAAGCTCAACAAGAAAATTCCGCCCGAGATCCTCACGTCCATTTCAAGCATCGATGACGCGGGGCGTCTGGCCGACACCATTGCAGCGCATTTGCCGCTGAAGCTGGATAACAAGCAGGCGGTGCTGGACCTTGCGGGCGTTAAAGAGCGTCTTGAAAACCTGTTTGAGCAGATTGAGCGAGAAGTCGACATCCTGAACGTGGACAAAAAAATCCGTGGTCGCGTCAAACGACAGATGGAAAAGAATCAGCGCGATTTCTACCTGAACGAACAGGTCAAAGCCATCCAGAAAGAGCTGGGTGAAGGTGAAGAGGGTGCCGACATCGACGAGATCGAGAAAAAGATCAAGTCCGCCAAGATGCCCAAAGAGGCGCTGAAAAAGGCCGAGGGCGAGCTCAAGAAGCTCAAGCTGATGTCCCCCATGTCGGCAGAAGCCACCGTGGTGCGCAACTACATCGATGTGTTGACCGGTTTGCCCTGGGCGGGCAAGACCAAGATCAAGCACGATCTGGGCAATGCCGAGAAAGTGCTCAACGAAGACCATTTCGGTCTTGACAAGGTGAAAGACCGCATTCTTGAGTATCTTGCGGTGCAACAACGTGTCGAAAAAGTAAAGGCGCCCATTTTGTGTCTGGTCGGGCCTCCCGGCGTCGGCAAGACCTCGCTGGGGCAGTCCATCGCCAAGGCCACCGGGCGCAAGTATGTGCGTATGGCCCTGGGTGGCATGCGTGACGAGGCGGAGATTCGCGGCCACCGTCGTACCTATATCGGTGCGATGCCGGGCAAGGTGTTGCAAAGCCTGTCCAAGGTCGGCACGCGCAACCCGCTGTTCCTGCTGGATGAAATTGACAAGCTCGGAACCGACTTCCGCGGCGACCCGTCAAGTGCGCTGCTGGAGGTGCTGGACCCGGAGCAAAACCACAAGTTTGGCGACCACTATGTAGAGGTTGATTTTGATCTGAGCGATGTCATGTTTGTGGCGACTTCGAACTCGATGAACATCCCTCCGGCGTTGCTGGACCGTATGGAAGTGATTCGTCTGTCCGGTTACACCGAAGATGAAAAAACCAACATTGCTATCAAGTTCTTGCTGCCCAAACAGCTGAAAAACAATGGCGTCAAGGAAGAAGAGTTGCTGGTCAACGACGATGCGGTACGTGACATCGTTCGCTACTACACCCGTGAGGCTGGGGTGCGTTCGCTGGAACGGGAGCTCTCCAAAATCTGCCGCAAGGTGGTGAAGGGCCTGCAGCTCAAGAAGCTGGTGCCACAGGTCAAGGTGACGGCCGAGAATCTCAACGATTACCTCGGTGTTCGCAAGTTCTCTTATGGTCGCGCCGAACAAATGAATCAGGTGGGTCAAGTGGTTGGTCTGGCCTGGACCGAGGTGGGCGGCGATCTGCTGACGATTGAAGCCGCCATGATGCCCGGCAAAGGCATCATCACGCGCACCGGTTCACTGGGCGATGTGATGAAGGAGTCGGTCGAGGCCGCGCGCACCGTGGTGCGCAGCCGCTCACGTCGGTTGGGCATCAAGGACGAATTCTTCGAAAAGAAAGATATTCATATCCACGTGCCTGATGGCGCCACTCCCAAGGACGGCCCCAGTGCGGGTGCGGCGATGACGACCGCTTTTGTCTCGGCCATGACGGGTATTCCGGTGCGCGGTGATGTTGCCATGACCGGCGAAATTACCTTACGCGGGGAAGTGACCGCCATTGGCGGTCTGAAGGAAAAGTTGCTGGCGGCCTTGCGCGGCGGCATCAAGACGGTGTTGATCCCCGAGGAAAATGCCAAAGACTTGCAGGACATCCCCGAGAACGTTAAAAACGGTCTTGAGATCGTGCCGGTGCGCTGGATTGACAAGGTGCTGGAAATTGCACTGGAGAGAATGCCAACGCCCTTGCCGGAGGACGAGCCTGTCGTGGTTGCCGCGACAGCGACTACGGTGTCTGCTCCTGAGCTGGCAGGGTCGGTTAAACACTGAATGCTTTTCACAGGCTGCCAAAAGGCCTGAATAAATGCGATATAATTTAAGGCTTGAAACGCGGGAGTAGCTCAGTTGGTAGAGCGCAACCTTGCCAAGGTTGAGGTCGAGAGTTCGAGACTCTTCTCCCGCTCCATTATTCAAAATGGAGTTTCGTTTTTTAGTTTTTGCGGGAATAGCTCAGTTGGTAGAGCGCAACCTTGCCAAGGTTGAGGTCGAGAGTTCGAGACTCTTTTCCCGCTCCAAATTCAAAAAGGGAAGCTCGTGCTTCCCTTTTTTGTAAGAAAAATTGGCGCGATAGCAAATCGGTTATGCAACGGATTGCAAATCCGTCTAGCCCAGTTCGACTCTGGGTCGCGCCTCCAAAAAATCCAGGCTACATTTTGGCCATATGGGCCTCGTCAGTCGATCTGTCGAGGCCTTTTTGTTTCACAATAGATAGCCGTGCCCGAGTGGTGAAATAGGTAGACACATCGGACTTAAAATCCGCCGCTTCGTGAATAACGGGCATACCGGTTCGATTCCGGTCTCGGGCACCACGTACACTCACACAACATGCCACGCTATAACGCCCCTTTTGAGATCCATGTTCATGGCCAGGTGGCCCTGCGCGCCGATGTTGTTTTTGAGCAGATTCAGGAGGCGCTCAAGCCGATCTGGAAGTATGCCGGTGCGCGCTCATTGGCGGATGCGGCCAGCAGCTCCTATGAAGACGAACCCGGCATCAAGTTCGACCCTCAGGAACACCTGTTGCAGATGTGCTGGACGGTGGCGGGCGACGACGATTTTCGCCAGGTGCTTGACGAGATGTGTATGAACCTCAATGAGCTGGCGCAAGCCGGCGCGGCGATCGAAGTCACGTTTTACGACGCCGAGTTTGATGACGAGGACGAAGAGTCGGACGCGGAGTCGCGGGATGATTTCGTGATGCTCTTCGTCGGACCGGACCCCGCCGCCATCATGCAGGTGCAACGCGACTTGCTGGTGCAGGATGTGGTGAACATGATGGAGCGCCATTTTGACGGCGCTGAGTTGGGCGGTGTGGTGGCTGAAATCGACAAGTTGTTCGGCCAGCGTTTTGATGATCTGGTGAGTTCGCTGCAACTTGGCAAGCCGCCACGTGGCTCGGGTGGCGGTCACGGCGGTGTCGGCCATGGCGGCGGGCGCAAGCCGCGTCATTTGCACTGAGGCGTCGGGCCTGCAGCGGCGGCTACGCAGAATATTTTCATTAAAATTCGCCTGCCACCCCTGTCATCAGTGAATAGAGTGCTATCATTTTTGTAGTTTTTTGCTCAGAGAATGACCTATGAACATGGCAGCAGCCTCTCCCGTGCAGACCAGTCCACCCCCCGCGCCAGGTCGGCCAGAGAAACTGCGGCTGGGCGATGTGCTGGTACAGCAGCGTCTGATTTCGCAGGAGCAGCTGCAGCAAACCCTTGAGCTGCAGCGCCAAACCGGCAAGAAGGTCGGACGGCTGCTGATTGAAACCGGCATCATCACCGAAGAACTGCTGGCCAATGGTCTGGCACGGCAGTTGCGCATTCCGTTTGTCAACCTCAAGACTTTTCCCTTTCGTGCCGATGTCGTGCGGTTGTTGCCTGAGTCGGCAGCGCGACGTTTTCGTGCGCTGGTGCTGGAAGACAAGGGCGACACCTTGCTGGTGGCCCTGGGCGACCCGCTGGATTTATTTGCCTTTGATGAGCTGACCCGTCTGCTCAAGCGCCCGATTGCCATTGCGGCGGTGCCTGAAAGCCAGTTGGCATTGGCGTTTGACCGGCTCTATCGGCGCACCGAGGAGATCAGTGGCCTGGCGCGGGCGCTGGAAAAAGACCTGGGTGACGCGGTTGACTTCGGTGAACTCACCGCCACCGTCGGCTTGGAGGGCGCACCCGTGGTGCGTCTGCTGCAGTCGCTGTTTGAAGACGCCATGCAGGTGGGTGCGTCGGACGTGCACATCGAGCCGCAAGAAGCCGGGCTGCAAATACGGGTGCGGGTGGATGGCGTGCTGCAAACCCAGACCATGGCGGACAAGCGCATTGGCGGCGCGCTGGCCCAGCGCCTCAAGCTGATGGCCGGTCTTGATATTTCTGAAAAACGCCTGCCGCAAGATGGCCGTTTCAGCGTGCGTCTGAAAGAGCACACTATTGATGTGCGTCTGTCCACCTTGCCCACCACCTATGGCGAGGCAGCCGTGATGCGTCTGCTCAATCAGGGCGCGGGCATGAAGCGCCTGGACA